>NZ_JBXAYQ010000060.1:0-12675 GCF_057359305.1 Komagataeibacter ossonobensis
TGCCAGACCTCAAAACGCATTCTGCCAAAGTAGTGCTAGACGACGGGCAACCGCGCATTGTCTTCAATACAGTCGCTGATCCGGGGAAAAAAGCTATTCCAATACTTGTTATAATTATACCTAATGTGGTGCCAAGGAAGAAAACGATAGATGTCATTTTTAGTGATTCAAGTAAATCTCTGAAATCAGACCTGAATACCCCTCCTATGGGATGGGTTATTTATCGCCCCTCTCTGTCAGAGTGGACAACAACATACCAGTCTCTTATGAATACACCTAGTCTAGAAATAAAGAAATCTACAAATACATATAATATAGACATTACAGTATTTAGTCAGGCATTTCAGTTTATTAATAACGAATACAAAAAAAATACATAATGAACCGTTACCAGGATGGCATACTACAGAGAAAATACTTTATGTCTGTCATAGCTAAAGATTACTCTGAACGGTTCACGCAAACAGTTTAGCCTATTGAGTAAGGATTTTCAGGATTTTTGCAGGCGAGTGGATGTTGAAGTGCCACATTGCGATTGACGCCGACAAACGTGGCGGCGCTCCGGGCGGGCGTGCCCGAAAACAACCCGACTGCGACGACGTGTTTTCATACTATATATCAGGCTTTTATTTTCTTAGCTATGCGAGCCTCATACTTTAAATATAAATAAATATCTGTACAAAACTAAAGAGCATCAGTTCCTTATTTTAGCTTTTTCTTCTTCAACCCTATCAAGCAATGCCTTAGCCTCCATCGGCGTGATAATGTCGCTAAAGCTGGTATCGTCAGTTGCAACAAACTGAAACTCCCATGGATGATCCAGACCAGCAATATACCGAACGGTATCGAGTAAAATTGGCGACAGTAGTTCTACGCTATGAGCGCAGACCGTCTCGATTGTCGCTGGGGGAATGTAGCCATCAATTATGCCACCGCTTGGCATGATGGTTTCCGAACACTGTCCATTCTTATTCGTCTGACTGACGTTGATGAAGGCGGGGCCAGTGCTGTCCTTATATTTCATATGGGCATAATCCCGAAATTCACTGCCGTTATATGCTTTTTCACCCCATGCTCCGGCTCCCACGTAAAACAGGACGTCACCAGGCTTCCCAAGCGGACCTGGTTTTGTCAGAATGGCGGCATCAAGCCATGCCCGCCCCCCATCCACCGATCCCTTGAGCGGCAATCGGTTCTGTACGATCATGATGGCCTGATCCCACGGCTGATTCACGACCGTCGTTTTTTCCTGAATTTCCGCCTCGGACATTTTCATGAGCCGCTCTTCACGACTTGCGAACGCGGATGTGGAGATACCTGCCAGCAGGACGGTTGTGGCAAGGATGAGACGATACGGCTTCATGGGAAATACGGATCTCCGGGTTCCTGATGAAGCCGAATGTAACAACCCCGGTGCCTGATACCATGCACAAACCAGCATAAGAGCCTTGATGGATTGAGCAATGGCCTGCTTCTTCCTGTCGACCCATGATGAATACGGCCGCGCGCTTTGGACAAGCTTTGAATAAGCAGATGTCAGGGCAAGTGATCATGATATCGATATGCCCGTCATGCCACGGCTCTCCCTCAACGACACCGGAGAACCAGTTCGCGGTCTTGCGGGACAGGAATATCCCCGGTCATAGCTCCTCCACCCCTTCCGCCACGCAACCCGGGGTCGTGGTGATCGTACCGGCCGAGAGCAGGATCGTCGCCGGATAGGAAAGATCCCAGTTCCCAAGCCCGCGTTCCCAGCGTCCATCGATAACCAGGCCGATAGGACAGCCCGACCGCTCGTACAGGCGGACTGCACTTTGCGGTATCGGGGGATCATCTTCGGCCTGTGCCAAACGCTGGCGCAGGTGGCGGTTCCAGATGCTCCGGGCCGGGCGCGACCGGGCAAACGTCCGTGAAAGGTCTGCCGTCATCGCCAGACGCGCGATCCCCCGATCCGCATAGTCTGAAACAGATCCCATGACCCTCTCCTATGTGAGATGATCCTGCGCGCAGGACCGTTCGGCGCCCACCTCTGTGGCACGCCAGGCGTAAATGACGATCATCCCGTGATCGTCGGCGAAGGAGGCGATGCGGCCTTCCAAGTCCTGGCCTCGAGCCATCGAGGCCGCGCGTTGCCCCGCAATCGAAGCGCCACGTAATTCCACATATCCGTCGCCACCCTGGCATAGGCGTTTGGGCATGCGCGCAGGCCTGCATATATCTGGACAAAGCCTGCAGCCCGCGATGCCGTCTGCCCGGTGAGCCGAAAGGATTCACGCTGGCTCACAAGGACATCCCCGACGATGGACCTGAACGTGGCTTGGCGGGCTTGCCCACAGGTTCAGACGAAGCAGGCAATGAGGAGGCCGAAACCCGCGGCGGCCGCTGCGTGCCGTGCGCCTCGGCCTGACCCAGCCATGACGGGGAAACCGTCTCCGGCTGCGCTTTCGCCCCTGAACCCAGGACTTCGGACAGGCGGCAGAGCGCACCAGGAACGGAACCGACCTGCATTCCTTCCCTGCGGGTTCTCAGGACCGCGTTCCAGTCCTCTCCCGGCCCTTTCGGAGATATCCGCCCCGACCAGAGACCGACGTCCTGCGCCATCGCAGCGAATTTCCCGGCATAACGATCCCCCTGCAGGTCGTTATCAACGGCAACAACCAGTCGCGCTTCAGGCTGGGCGGCGACCTGCATCATGACCCGTTTCAGGTTCGCTTCGCTCTCTGGGCTCATGCCGCCACCCGTCGAGGTATAGAGCGTTCCTTTGTGGAAGCGATCGAGTGCTGCAAAGGACAGTGCATCAATGGCCGCCTCGGTGACGACAAGGCGCGTCACGGGTTCTTCTCCCCCGTCGGCCCGGAAACCGAAGAGACGCTTGCCAACGCCGCCTGTCGAAAACCCCTTGTAATCCGGCCCCCGCATTTCCATCCCGGTGAACTGCCCGTCCGCATCCCGGTGGCCGAACCAGGCGGTTCCGTGCGGGCCTTCCTTCAGCGCCCCCTGCTGTCCGGCAATTGCGATAATATGGTCGGGCAACCCACGGATCTCCGTCAGATAGCGCCATGCAGCCGTCCCCTGCCCGGGTGCGGCGCGACGGTTCCACAGTTCAGCGGGATTGCGCCGCGATCTGTCAACGGCTCCCTTCGTACGCTCGACAACTTCGAGCGTCGGGCTCCTGCCGATCAGGGCGCGAAGTTCCTGCCTGACATGACCCAGGTTCTTTGAAGGATCGAGATACTGGACAAGCTTGAAGACATCGCCCTTGCCGTCGCCCTTGGGGTCCCACCAGCCCTTGCCATCGTGATTGACAATAATGGCCTCACTGTCACGGCGAAATTTCAGGTTACGGGCGGAACGCTGCGCGGTGGCCTGCCGATCCAGCCGGAACCCGGCTTTCTCCAGAACAACGGCGCAGTTTACAGCATTGCGAAGCTCATCAAGTTCTCTTTGCTGTGCTTCTGGGGAAGACGTGTAAGCCATGAAAGACACTCCTTCACGAACAGCATGGGTTGTGTTTCAGACCGCACCGGCATTTACGATGAGTATTTGAGATGATCGTGCGGAAACACACGACGACCTCTGTATGGTTCGTCGAGATATTGCGTCCTGCTGATCCGCGTTGAGGGTTTTTATTCTGCGTGAACTGCAAAAGAATACAGGACGCACGAATGGACGCAGTTTACGCGCGGCAGCAAACGGCATGTGCCCGCGCCACTGCACACGCATTACCGGGACTATGGACGAGCGGGCACTCACGACGCCAGATACTCCCTGTGAAGTATCCCGTCTGCGCCCACATCATGCGACTCACGAAAAAATAAGGTTCACGAGCCCGTATAAAGGTCGATGGAGAAACAGGAGAGACACAGTTCATCCCCGATGTGGACGGACGACCGGCGTTCCGGTGTCGGCCGACAGGCTTTCCCGATCGCCCGCGCCATCAGGCCTGTCAGTCCTCACAAGTATTCATGACGGGAACTGGCGCGGCAGAAACCGCAGTTTCTTCTCCCTGAACGGGCACAATGCTCCGGGTCGTTGACGACCCGGAACACCACGCGGCCTAAAACGGGATTTCGTCATCCACGTCCTGCGCGTTGGAAGTTGCGGCAGGAACGGGGCGCTGTGCAGCGCTCCGCGAGGGACGCTCTTCATCAAAACGTCCATCGCCCGTGCTTCGACCATTGGCCAGCACCTTCAGGTTTCCATCAAACCGATCAATGATGATCTCGGTCACATAACGGTCCTGTCCCTGCTGGTCGGTCCACTTGCGTGTCTCGAGATGGCCTTCGACATAGACCAGCGTTCCCTTCTGGCACCGACGTTCGATCACGGCTGAAAGGTGATCGTTGAAAGAGACGACACGGTGCCACTGGGTTTTTTCCCGGCGCTCACCGCTCGCGCGATCGGTCCAGGTTTCGCTTGTCGCCACGCCGAAGGATGCGATTTTGCCCACCCCTTCCCTGCGTGCGGCAAGATCCGGATCCCGGCCCAGGTGACCGATGATGATGGCGCGATTGACTGACTGGCTCATGGTCTTGTTCCTTTTTTCCTTCCTGGTCGTCTCCGGCCCCTGCCGGATCTCTGACCTGGTGCGGTCGCGCGGAAGCGGGCCACAGGCGGCGGGCGCAACCTCTCGGGGCGGCAGTGGTGCGGAAGCCGCGCATGCGGCTTCACGGTGCCGTCCCGACCGCAGGCCTGGGGGTTGCGCCCGACGACGACCGCTTCAGACCGCAAAAACCAGGTCAGAGACCCGGCAGGGGCCGAGGTCATGCTTTTGGATTTTGAATTTTGATTTCTGTTTTATTTTTCTATTTCGCTCATAATCGTGTCATTTATTCTTGTACAATTATGATAGTCGTCCTAGAATTTCCCTGTCTCTACATTGGGAGTTCATCATGGCGGTGATTACTGCGTCGGAAGGACGCATCACCCTGAAGGCCGACTTTCATCCCGAACTGGCAATCCAGGCCCGGCGTTACAGGGGACGTTTTCTCGGCAAGGAAATCGGCTGGTCCTTCCTCCCCGAACATGAGCCGGCGATCCGCCAGATCTGCCAGACCCTGTATGGCGTGAATGGCACGCCATCTGCATGGAATGACTGCTGCACCGTGCAGGTCGAAGTCGACGAGCAGGATGTCCGGGCACCGCTGTGGCGCCAGTTCAACGCCGATATTTACCTCGGTGGCCGTCACGTTGTCGGCGTTTTTGGTCCACGGCAGGCAGTTCGCACCGGCAGGGGCATAAAATTCCTGCGCGGCCAGCCGCATTGCGCCACCCGGATCGGCGCCTACCACATGGAGGTACCCACCGGCAGCGTTCTGGAAATCCGGAAATATCCGCGTGCCGCACTGGCGTTCCTGGGCCGGTGCCTCGACGGGCATGGCTCCTGGCACATGGCCCAAGACTAAAGCAGCCCGAGTTGCACGGTGGGCGCGGGTGCATCCGCCGACGTCGCTTTTCCGCCATATTTTGCCTGCAGACGGGCCATCTCCGCTTTCTCGCGCGCAACCTGTTCCTCGCGGGCGCGGGTCGTCCATGCCTCGACCAGCAGGTTTTCCCGGACACGCTGCCCGATTTCCTTCTCTACATCCGACCAGACAAAAGTCGGGTCGCCCCAGCAGGGATATCGCGCAACCTGATCGAGGAAATCGCGCCGTGTGGCTGCATTGTCGAACCATGTCTGCGCGAAGCCGGTCCGATTATAATACGCGATAAATCCGAACATATTGCTCAGCCGGTTATACAGGGCCGGGGTAAATTTTTCTGCGGGCATTCCGAGTGCGATGAACCGCAGGATCGCATTACCAAGCTTTGCCTTTTGCTGGGCCGTCGCCCATTGGGTGGGTTTCAGGAGAGCCGGGTCTAAAGGCGGGATCCGAAGCCACTCGCACAGGATCGGTCCCGCCGTCATGACACCTGGCTCCGGCATCGATAGCCGTTATGAAAGCGGTTCACATCCGGCAGATCCGGATAATGCCCCTCGCCCAGGCCCTCTTCATTCATCCTTTCCAGATAGCGCACTGCCACGGTCACACGGCGGGCATCGGCGAGGCTACGCAATACGACCAGATCCGAGCGGCCTCGCATATAACGGTCTTCCCAGAGACCCGTGACGGGGTTCAGCGCAGCCGCCCCCATCGTGCCGTTCAGAAAACATTCCACGATCCACGGCCGGGTCCGATAGGGACGCCCCGAAACAGGAGCCGGAAGACGGAAGATGGTTCCACTGGCAATGGTCCCGACCCGGAGCGGGTTATTACCGCCCTGAAATGGAGACGTATAATACTGGCGGATCATGCCACGTCTCCTTTGCAGGACGCCATGTTTCCGGTTTCGGCTGCGGATCGTCCATGCAGGATCCGCGCGCCATCAGCGTCGTTATCGACCATGAGAACCCATCTGTCCGTCCCCAGGGCGCCAGTGCGGTAAGCCGCATCAAAGCCACGTGGCTTACGATCGCCCCGACGGATATGCACACTGATGGAAAATGAGCGCCTGGGATGCGCGCCGGCGATCCTCTCACCGTAAAGCGTTACGGCAGTCGAGATTTCCGCGAGCGTCCGGGCTTCTGTCATCCCCCGTGCACCAAGGTGTTCCATCGGTAGCGCCTGAAGGATGGCGCAACCGTCGGAACGGATGCGCACGGCGGGAGTGGCAATCAGGGAAAAGACAGGCATGATGAACTCCATCGCTCAGCGCGCCCTCGCGGGCGCACGGGTTTTCAGGGTTGGGTTTCAGGCGGCAGACGCCACGTCCTCGACGGACGGCTGACGTGTCGATGAGCTGAAAATGTATTGGGCTGCGGCTGAAGCTGCGCTCGCTGCGGCGAAAATGGCGCGCTTGTCAGCCTTCAGCAGTGCCAGCCAGTTCCCGATGTAATCCGCATGGCGGACCGTCGGCTTGATCTGCAGTTCTGCGCACACGAAAGCTGATGTCATCTCTGCGACCAGTTCCTCGGCCGCGTAGGCATGGTCACCAAACCGTCTGCCAAAGATGCGCGACAGCCGGCTTTCAGCCCCGGTCCAATGCCCGATCTCGTGAAAGACGGTTCGGTACCAATCGATCTGGTTGAAATAGGACTGCTGGGGCGGAACCCGGATGAAGTCCGCATCCGGGGCATAAAATGCCTTGTCACCACCGATGCGAATGTCCGCCCCGGTTTCGCGCATCAGCGCTTCCGCGTGCGGCACGATTTCGCGTTCCGGCAACGGCGCAGTCGGCGCAACCATGCTTTCCGGCAGATTCTCGCACTGATCAACATTGAACACCGTAAACCGCTTGAGAAACGGGATCCGGCGAGGCTCGTCGGAGCCCGATTCCGATTTTGGCGTGAAACGGTCAGCATAAAACACCGTCGTCCCCTTCTCGCCTTTCCTGACATTGCCGCCCTGCGCATGCGCCTGGCGGAACGTCAGCCATTTCTGGGTAGAAAACCCCTGCATCTCTACCGAACCCCACAGCATCAGGATGTTGATCCCGGAATAGGCCCGGTCGGTCGCGGCATTACGCGGCAGGGCAATGCCGCATTTCGCGCGGTTCCATGGGCAGACCCATGGCACGGTTCCTGCTTCAAGTTCGCGGATGATGCGGTCAGTGACGGACCGGTGGATGTCGGTACGTTCGATTCTGGCCATGATCAGTCTCCAGAAAATGCAGACGCCGCCCCAAAGGGCGGCGCGGATGGGCAGCGGATGGCGAGGGTGGTGTCACCTGAGATCGATGATGCCCGTGCACGGATCGAGGAAGACGTCGGGCAGCAGGAGGAAAGTGACCATGGAGGCCGTCCAGAGGAGCACGATGGCGACGAATTTAGCGATTTCGACGGCAGGGCGGGACGGCGGCGCGATGCGGTTCTGTGCCATTTCCAGATCCTTTTTTCGGGGGTTTCGACCCCTTCCGGCGACCGCAGGCCAGACTGGCGGGCAAGGGCGCCGCACAGCGGCGGCACCGGAGCCGCGCACAGATGGCGCAGCCATCGCGCACGGCGAGGAGCCACCCCTTGCGCGGCAGGCTGGACTGTGGTGCCTGCCTCCTTCCTTTACTGCTTCATTTATTTCTATATTTTATTTTTATTATATTTTTATTCAGATTTGGCTCTTTCCAGAGCCGCCATATGCTTGTTCGCGTCAGGGTGTTTTCGGGGATGCCAGATAGGGGCAACTGATCTGCGCAGGCGTGACATCAATCCACAAACGACTGCCCGCAGTCGCCTCCAGTGCCTTGCGGATGGTGTTGGCAGAAAGAAATTCCGCGCCATCGTCACCGCCAAACGATGCGCGTTTGACATCGTACCAGTCGTCAGGACATGTGCGCGGATCAGCTTCGACGGCATAGGCGACAAGGTTCCCCTGACCCTCGGCATCACTGAAGTCCGGATAACCATTCGACATCAGGTACACCCCATGATCGCCGACCAGCATGAGTCCTGCCGGTATTTTGGTACGGTCGACATCCGCACCGGTCGGATGGCGCGACGACACGCCAGCCTTGAGAAAGGCCGGGTCGGCAAGCTGATCATAGGTAGGGGAATGTTCGCTCGCGGCTTGCGCATGAGCGAGAAGACGCGCCACCAAGACGTGGTCAAAATGAAGTTTCATTGCAGTATTCCTTTGTGTGAGCCCCTTGCGAGGACACAAAAAAGGCGGAACACCGATGTGTCCCGCCTTAAGAAATAAGAACCGGCGCCTCTGGCCCGAGGGACGCCCGATGCCGTTGCCGGTCATTCATCTTCATCATCATCAAAGAAACGAAGCGAAGCATCGACCGGGCCGTCCGCATCAAACAGGACGTAATCACAGTCGTGATTCCGGGCCAGGGCGAGAATGGCCCGCAGTGACCGCGACCCCGGCCAATCATGGGAATATGGATCCAGCGGGACATGGACAAACCATCCGTGCGGGCCGGACAGGCAGGTCAGCCCAAAGGAACCACCTGACCTTGCATATCTCTCAAGGTGTCCACGGTCCGACAGGGGAAGGTGACCGGTGCTCAGGTCGAGGAATTTCCGGATCTGGAAAGGCGCTAACATCGGGTTTCTCCCTGCTGGAAGATGAGGCGGGTCAGACCGGCCCGGCGCTCTCGCCGAATGCGCCGGCGGGCAGGACCCATTGTTCGGGGGATGTGAGGACACGGCCACGCCATCGGTGGCAGAGCGCGCGGCGCACCAGACCCGGGTGCTGGCGCACGGGGCCATAAACCGTGCCGCCGCTGGCCAGCGTGCCGAGGTCCCGGTCGCGTCGGATGGTGCAGCCAAATGCGCGTTCCCACTCACACAGCCGGGCGAACCGATCCGGGTCCATGTGACGCAGCGTTGCAGCCTGATCAGCGGACATGAATACACATGTCAGGCAGGACAGACGGCCAAACCCGAGCTGATAGGGAAGCGGCGGAATCACGCCATGCCGACGCAGGATCTGCCAGACAGCCGCTTCACTCCAGGCATGTACCGGCCGCCAGTGATCGATATGCCGTCGGGCCCGACCATCACGACAGTCTGCCCGGTGCCGCTCAAAGACAGCGTAACGGGCACGGTTCGCGGATTCCGCCGCGCGTTCTCCGGTTACAAACAGGGTCCGGGCATGACTGAAGCGCGCCTGGTTCCGCAGGGCGCCATCCGCAACCATGATCTTGGCGTATGGGGAACACCAGCGGACCGACAGGTTCGCCGAAACCTGCGGGAAGCGGCGTCGCGTATTGGGCGGTCCCTTGCCACCGACAGTGACCCGCCCTGTCGGGGTATCGAACCAGACCGGTGCGGTCGGCGCATTCTCGCGCAGCATTTCCCGCACGATCCCGCCCTGGCGGGCGGAAAAATACAGCCTGACGCCAAGGGCTGCAGCCAGATGCCGCCCGTAATCGGGCACATGCGGCCAGTCAAAAACGTCCCCGTCATCGTCCACACGATGGTGCCACCACTCGATGTGCTGCGGCGTCACGCCCTTTTCGAGCAGGTGCAGCGTACTGGCAAGGGAATCCTTGCCAAAGGAACAGGCGACGATGACGTGATCATAACGCGCCAGATCAGGTATCTCTCCGGGCTCCGGCACGACAGTTCCCTGACGGGATGACAGGCTTGCGGTCACCATGGACATTCTCCTTGTCTGAATGTCTTCTGGCGGTCCGACGGGGTATCGCGGGTCAAACGCGGCGCGCGCGCCGGCATCGCAGGCCCGCGGAGCGGGACAAGAGCCACCGTTTGAGGCGCGATGGCCCTTCGGGCATATTTTTCCTGTGTCTCCCTGCTTTTCCTATGCGTCCGCGTTCAGGTATTCGTGCAGATACCGGCGCAGCACCACGCAGGCTGCATGGGTGTCCCGCTCACCGTCATCCGCAAGGACACGATCCATCACTCTGGCGAGAACGGCGGCTGCCTGTCGCACCGGGCTGAAAACAAGGGAAAACCCAAACTGTCCCTGCAGCACGCCGGTCCCGGCATCGTGGACCATGGCCACGATCTCGCCATGGACGACTTCCTCGACCTCAAGGTCCACTTCCTGGCCGTCAGGCAGAATGGTGGTCCGGATCCCGTCAGAGTCCACACTGTCGGGGACGGCATTGAGGACGATCGGCGCAGCCGCCTCGGCGTCCGTCGCCGTGACCCTGAAATCGCCGGCATCGGCTTCAAACAGGCGCTCAACCAGCGTGACACGAAAATCAGGCATTGCCGTCCTCCCTTACCAGGACAAATTCGCTCAGTGTCTTGGCTTCGCGCCATGGGCAGTGCCACACCATCACGTCCTTTCCGCAGATTTCGGCGACAGAGCCACGCTCTCTCAGCCGGGCCAGTTTGTCCGACGTGACTCTGGGAACCGCCGTGAAAGCGGAGAATTCGACCACTGCCGCCTCCACGCTTTCATAGGGTCCCCGCCATCGGCGGGCCGCGGGCGGATAGATTTCAGGCGTCCGGATCAGAACCCCACCATCCGGGTGGAAACCCAGTTCAACCACATACCTGCCGATCAGACGCTTTTCCGTCATGTATTCATGGGTCATCACGGTTCTCCTTCGCCGACGCAGGTGAACGCGTAACCTGACGTTCTGGATAAGCCCGGTTGGGGCGCATCGCAGAATTTCCCGGTCGACGTCCTGCCTGAGTCCGTTGCTGGCTCACCGCCCGATCTCACCATTGGGACGGCGGGCCGTGAGCCAGAGCATCACGGCGGCAACAGCCTCGCTCAGCTGAAACCTACAAACTCAACATGCGTCCTGAGGAATTCTTCAGGTGTCTGCGATGGCGGAGCCAGACTTTCCGCCCTGCCGTGCGGCACGTCATCCCCCTGATCTGCCGCCAGGTCTGGGGGTGCACCAGCCACTTCATCGAGCTCAATGCCCGTCGCGGCAGGATCATCGGTTCCCGGGCCATCCGCAGGCGCACCAGCATCCGCGTCGTCTTCCGGGTCGATATCGTCGTCATGCGGCAGGTCCCCATCACCGTCATCCGCTCCGGATGGCGGGGCGAGCGCTTCCGCGAAGGTGGCGTTCAGCGCTACGACATCGACCTGGAAACGTGCTGCAGGATGCACCCAGATCCCCTGCCCGACATGGTCCATCAGGGCGCGGCGCATTTCCTTGCCGGTATTGCGCGGCAGGATGCCTTCGGCCTTTATGGCCTTCGTGATGCCGGGCTTGCTGAGCGTTTTCAGGAAGTCTTCATCCGCCATGGCGGGCAGATGGTCGTCCGCTTTCACGATATGGCCGACCAGGACACCCCAGTCGCCACTATTCGTCGCGTTCTTCTCGCAGGACAGCACGGCTTTCAGCACGTCGACAGCAGCGCCACGCAGGACCGCCTCGTCCAGCGCCATCTCGCCATCCTGGAACAGTCCGGCGGCGGCCACGAGTCGGCGTGACGGACGGCGCTGCGGGTAGTGCGCGTTGGAATCCCCATCCACCCGGACATTCTGCGCGTTGAGGGCCGCGATCATCAGCCCGACCAGGACCCATGGATCGGCAGAGCCCCGCATGCCGTCCAATGCGGCATGCAGCGCCTGGGTGCGGAAACTGCCGATCATGTCAAAACCGCGCCCCGAGATATCGGGCCGTTCCCGTGGCCCTTCGGGCAGGGCTTCAATGACGGCGGACGGCGTCACGCGGCCTGCCGCCTCGCTGCCCGGCAGGACGCACCAGCCCTCGCGAACCTTCAGGCGATGATCGAGCCAGAAGAATTTCGTGGCACCCTCGCGCTGCCAGTAGATCCGCACCATGCCGGGTTCGAAGACCGGCTCGCCGTTCTCGTCGCTCTGCAGGATCAATGCGTCTTCAGGCGTGTTCTGACCCAGCCACTGGCGCTGCGCCTTCTCATAGGCGAAGCCGTCATCGGTATAACGGCCGTCCTTCCCGGCTTCACCGAACAGATCTTCCTGCCAGGCGATCCGGCAGCTTTTTGCAATGGCGTCATCAAACGAGGCCTCGTTTGCATAAAAACGGTCCTGCCGCAGGGCTGACGCAATCCGGTCCCAATCGGGGATGGCAGCACCGGGTTCCCAATTTCCGTCGGGCAGTTGCTCGCCCTCATCTTCGCAGGCTTCAACGTCCTCGGGCGGCGACGAGCCAACCGGAAACCCGAAATGGCCCCAGACCTGTTCCTGCAGCGCGGTGGACGCAAGGGCGATGCTCGCCAGTTCACGATTGCCGGGCCCCTTGCCCGCCTCGATCCACGCCAGAATCTCGGGCAGGATG
>NZ_JBXAYQ010000061.1:0-12094 GCF_057359305.1 Komagataeibacter ossonobensis
CTAAGACATGATTATAATAAAAAAACCGGCATAAATGCCGGTTTTTTTTGTTTTCCAACTCTGCATGGCAGAATTGGAAGGTTCTAGTGATGGTTGGCGATCTGCTTGTCCAATGCATGCAGCAGGGCATCCACATTGCCGCCATTGCGTGCGATGAAGGAACCATAATCCTGCCGCTGGGTCAGGCGCAGGCTTGCCCCTTCGCCCACTACGTCCACGACCTTCGGGCTGCTGCTGGTGGTGCTGATAATCCACTGGGTGTCCGCGCCTGGCTGACCGGGGCGGTTGATGACGGTGGACACGGCCGTGTCCTCACCTGCGGGTGCGCTGGAACCGACCACGAAGGTCACGCCGCGATAATCACCGATCTTGTCGGTAATGGCGTTGACCAGCACCTGATGGAACAGCTTGATGTAGCGTGTCTGCTGTTCCGGTGTGGCGGTGCGCCAGTAGCGGCCAAGGCAGTAGCGGCCGATGGCGTCCACATCCACATACTGTTCCAGAAGGGGCAGGATGTCCTGCTTCTTCTTTTCCAGCGAGATATCGCTGTTGACCACGCCAACCAGCTTGTTGCCGAACATGGTGACGAAGGAACGGGCCTGCGCGCCGGCATCAACCGCCCATGCTGAAGCAACAGGCATGGCGGCGGCGGTCGCTGCCAGCAGAGCCAGTGCATGGCGACGGGGGATGGATGTCTGCATCGCTGTGTCCCTTTTATCTGTTGTGGTACCAATCCGGCACGGTGGCCCGATGGTCGTTCTTTATGTTTTCCGCCATTGCCTTGCGCTGCTGCTGGTAGGCACTGCGGATGGTGGCGTAGGGATCAAGCGAATCCTTCATGACCTGGTCCAGCGCGTCGACGTTGGTCGCCATGCCGTTGATGGTGCCCATGATGTTATAGGCCCAGTTGAAGGTCAGCAGCCCGTAGCCGCGGGGCACGTAGTTCCACGGTGACAGGCCAACGTCGATGCCATAGCCAACCCCGTCACGGAACGAGGACGGACCCAGCACCGGCAGGAACAGGTAGGGGCCCGATGGCACGCCCCACGTCGCCAGCGTCAGGCCGGCGTCGTTGTCGTGGTGCTTGTAGCCGGCGTAATTGGCCACGTCGATCAGCCCGCCAATGCCGACCGTCATGTTGATGCACCACCGTACGAAGGCGTCACCCGCGCGGCGTGGCTTGCCCGCGCCCACGTCGTTAAAGAACACGACCGGTTCGTTCATGGTCTGGTACAGGCCACCGATCGAATTGCGCAGCGGGCGCGGCACGGCCCAGATATAGGCCTTTGCCACCGGGCGCAGGGTGTATTTGTTGGCCCACATGGTCAGGTCGAAATTCTTGCGGTTCAGCTTTTCGTACTTGTCGTTGGCTTCCTTGTATTCAGCCAGCGCGTCCGGGTCCTTGGGCGGCGGGGTTGCGCATGAGGCAAGCCCGATCAGCCCAAGTGCCATCCCGGCCACGCGAAGCGACGGGCGACGCGGGGACGGGCGGGACGACCAAGAATTCGATCCTGTCTCTGCGCGCATACTCGTTTCCGCTTCCCTCTGTATTCGCTTGCCCGCCATGCTGGCATGGCGGGATGGCCCAATGCGTTTGCAAGAATCCCGAACCGGGCAATGACACCCCATTCTTGCGTCACTCTCTAGCATGGGATCGCTGTTGTGCAATCCGCTTGCCACAGGATGAAGGCATATTGTGGCTGCCCTGCATGGGGAACATGGGGCAAAGCCTGCCGTGAAGCGACCTTGGAACGGGAATGGCTGGCAGAATTGCCGCGCTGAGTGTGACGTAAAATCCACAATGCCTTCAACGCCATGATATTGGCGCAGTAGCATGACATCACGTTTATTTGAAAATATCGTGCCCTCAGCGTGCAAGCTTCGGCGCGATTTCGGGGAACAGTTCCGCCAGTTCCCGGATCTCGCGCTTTGACAGGCCGGCCTGCGCCGGATCAACGGGCTGACCGCCCATGGCCGCGCGCAGCACCTTCAGCGCCGGACCGGACAGCAGGACCGCGTCACGCATGTAATCGGTAAAGGCTTCGTAGGTCAGCGGCGCCCATTTCTGCACGATCTGCAGGATGGCGTCAGCATAGGCACGGATTTCGTACTGTGCGTGGCTGTCTGCGCGCAGACGCAGGAAGTGCAGCAGGTTCCACAGGTTAATTTGCCAGTAGAACTGGGTCATGATGTTGACCGGCAGGTTCATGCGCGCAAGTTCCCGCGCGATGGCCGGACGGTCCGGGTCGCGCCTTTCGCCGTTTTCGTCCTCGTTGAGCAAGTCGAGGTAATGGTCATAGCAGCGCGATGCGTCATCACGCAGGATATCAAGGACCTGCTGCGCCTGTTCGGGCGGCAGGGCATCGGCACGGCCCTGCTTGTTGTTCGTGGACTGGGCGGCGATGTCTTCGGGGCGGGGGAAATAGAATTCCTTTTCCAGCACCGAATAGCGGGCCGAATATTCGTTGATGCTGGCTGTGCGGTGGCGGAACCACTGGCGGGTTACGAAAATGGGCGCGCGCACATGCAGCTTGAGCACGGCCAGCTCAAACGGGCTGGTGTGCCGGTGACGCATGAGGTAGCGGATCAGCCCCCGGTCATCGGACGTGCTGCGCGTGCCCTTGCCGTAGGATACGCGCGCGCCCTGCACGATGCCGCTATCGCCGCCCATGTAGTCCACCGCGCGGACGAAACCGGTTTCCAGCACGGGAATGGGGGAATACAGCACATCTTCCACCGCGGGAACGACCAGGCGGCGCGTCTGCGCCCATCCGGCGCGGGCTGCCTCGATTGCCGATTTCTGCTCACTGGAAAACATGTGTCGCCCCGTCCCGTCTGTCTTGCTTGATCATACCAAAGGACGCGGGCCATACCATATGGGCCATGTCATATCCAAGACGATAACCCGTATCGATAGCCCGCATGGCCTGCGCCGGTCGTGTGGCTGTGGCCTGTCTTTGCGGCGGCATGATGGCGCGTGCTCGGGCGGAAACGCCCGTGTTTTCCATGGAAAATTGGGGCCTGTCCCCATTTGTCGCTACCGGCAGCGGGCACATCTGACAGGCCGGGTGTTCACCCCTGCCAGAAGCTACTGACCTGTTGGCATATGCAAAAAAATCCGCCCGGGTGCCAGTGGTGGGGATTGCGCCCCGCATGTCTTCACCGGGCGTGCGTCCCCTTGCCAGATGCACGGCCAATCCCTATATGCGGAAGTGCCGGAGGGGCTTGCCCCTTGGCTATGGCGATAAACGGCGCGTGGAATAAGTGTTGTGGACCCGGGGGCGGTACCCGGCGTCTCCACCAATTTCCCCAGGTCTTGGGGAACATGGGGACGAAACAGGCTCGACACGCATGGTAAAGACCCGCCTTTTGCCCGGCATTGTACCACCGTTATCGGGCTAAATTACAAGTGCCAATGATAACTCTGAGGTGCTCGCTGTCGCTGCATAAGCGATAAGCGCGGTTCGGGAGGGCACCGGGCAACAGAAGCCCTCCCACCTTGTCTCCTGTTCATGTTAGGTTGATGGCGCGGTATCCGCTTCGTGAAGGGATGCCCGACCCCAGTGGCTTGCCACGCCATGAAGTTTGACGCACAGCTTGAAGCTGTGGCACGGCGTGGCCTGAACCCGCATGTCTGCAAAAATCCGGTCCGGCGGGGAAACCGTCCGGGCGGATGTACGGAGAAGTCCGATAATGTCCGATGATCATGACGAGGAAAACGGTTTTGACACCGCCATTCCCGACAGCCTCATGCCCTATGATTCCTGGATTGAGGATGCCTACCGGCAGGTCATGCTGCGCGCGCTCGAATATGCGGCGGCGCAGGGACTGCCGGGTGATCATCATTTCTACCTGACATTCAGGACCGACTGGCCGGGTGTTGAAATGCCCGACCGCCTGCGCGCCCAGTATCCGCATGAAATCACCATCGTCCTTCAGCACCAGTTCTGGGACCTGAAGGTGGACCGCACGCACCAGATCATATCGGTCGGGCTGTCATTCGGGGGGATTCCCTCCACGCTGGTGATTCCGGTCGCGGCCGTATCCGCCTTTGCCGATCCGCATATCCGCCTTGCCCTGCGCTTTACCGTACCCGAACAACCGCCCGTGACTGCTGCCGCCACACCCAACGTGGTGCCGGTGCAGGCCGCCACGGCGGACACGGCACAGGCTTCCCCCGCCGCCGATACGGCAGCGGATGGCGCGGATGCGGACAAGGGCGAAGGGTCGCAGGTTGTCAGTCTCGCCGCCTTCCGCAAGAAGGGACCCGCGGGACCGGGCTGAGCCACATCTTCCATCCGGGCGCGCCGGATGCGCCGGGCGCGCCCTGAACCTGAACGCCGCCACCCGGAACCAATCCGGGGGAAAAGGCAGGAGACCGTCCGTTGAATGTATCCGCACCCACGCGCAAGCCATTTGTCTATGGCCCGCTGTTTCCGCTGCATGATGATGACACACCGTGGAAGAAACTGGAGATCGAGGGGATTACCACCTCGGTCCTTGGTGGCCGCACGGTGGTCCATGTCCGTCCCGAAGCCCTGACGGCGCTGGCCGCCCGCGCCTTCAACGACGTGGCGCACCTGCTGCGCCCCGGCCATCTGGCGCAGCTTGCCAAGATCCTGAAGGACCCCGAGGCGTCTGAAAACGACCGCTTCGTGGCGCTGGACCTGCTCAAGAACGCCTGTATTGCAGCCGGTGGCGTGCTGCCCATGTGTCAGGATACCGGCACCGCCATCGTGTATGGCAAGAAGGGCCAGCGCGTGTGGGTGGATGGCAATGAGGAGGAAGCCTTCTCACGCGGGGTGTATGACACCTATACCGGCACCTCGCTGCGGTATTCGCAGATGGCGCCGGTGTCGATGTTCGAGGAAGTGAACACCGGCACCAACCTGCCGGTACAGTTCCATATCTCGGCCACACCCGGTGATTACCATGCCGAACAGATGGACCTCATGTTCATCGCCAAGGGCGGCGGGTCGGCTAACAAGACCTTCCTGTTTCAGGAAACCCGCGCCCTGCTGTCCAGCAAGGAACACCTGCTGAAATGGCTGGATGGCAAGATCCGCACGCTGGGTACCTCCGCCTGCCCGCCGTACCACCTTGCCGTGGTGATTGGCGGCATGTCGGCCGAACAGAACCTTGAAACCGTCAAGCTGGCCTCCACCCGCTGGCTCGACAGCCTGCCGACCGAGGGCAGCGCGCATGGCCATGCCTTCCGTGATCTTGAGATGGAAGCGGAAATCCACAAGCTGACCCAGCGACTGGGGATTGGCGCGCAGTTTGGCGGCAAGTATTTCTGCCATGATGTGCGCGTCGTGCGCCTGCCGCGCCATGGCGCGTCCCTGCCGGTGGGAATCGGGGTGTCATGCTCGGCCGACCGTCAGGTCAAGGCGCGGATCACCGCTGATGGCGTCTTTCTGGAACAGCTTGAGACCGATCCCGCCCGCTTCCTGCCTGAAACCACGGATGACGATCTGGATGGGGAGGCGGTGCAGATCGACCTGAACCAGCCGATGGACGAAATCCGCCGCAAGCTGTCGCAGTATCCCGTGCGCACCCGCCTGTCCCTGACCGGCACGATGGTGGTGGCGCGTGACATTGCGCACGCCAAATTCCGCGAACGGCTGGAAAAGGGTGAGGGCCTGCCGCAGTACCTCAAGGACCATCCCGTCTATTACGCTGGCCCCGCTAAGACGCCCGAAGGCATGCCCACGGGTTCCTTCGGTCCCACCACGGCTGGCCGCATGGACAGCTACGTGGCCATGCTGCAGAAGGCGGGCGGGTCGTATGTCATGCTGGCCAAGGGTAACCGTTCCAAGGCTGTGCGCGATGCGTGCAAGGAATATGGCGGCTTCTACCTTGGGTCCGTCGGTGGCCCCGCGGCCCGTCTGGCGCAGGACTGCATCCGCAAGGTCGAGGTGCTGGAATACCCCGAACTGGGCATGGAAGCGGTCTGGAAGATCGAGGTCGAGAATTTTCCGGCCTTTATCGTGATCGACGACAAGGGTAATGATTTTTATGATGGCCTGACCGGCTGAACGTGACCGCATGGCGATCCGTCCGGCCTGTCCGTCAGGCCGGACAACCGGAGGGTTAGGGAGCGCCATGCGTTTTACCGTCGATCGTCTTGACCACCTTGTGGTGAGTGTCCGTGACCTTGAGGTCTCGGCCTCGTGGTTCCAGCGCGTGCTGGGCATGGAGCGTGAGGAATACGGGCGCAACAACCGCACGGCGCTGAAATTCGGCGGCCAGAAAATCAACCTCCGTCCCTATGGGGCCGAAGGCTGGACCACGGCGGAAGATGCGCTGCCTGGTACCAATGATCTGTGTTTCACCACCGCGCTGAACAGTGTCGATGTCATTGAACACCTTGAAAAATGCGGTGTCCGCGTGACCGAGGGGCCGGTGGCCCGCCTGGGCGCGCTGGGACCGGTGACATCGGTCTACTGTCATGACCCCGATGGAAATCTGATCGAGATCGCGTCCTATCAGGGGTAATATGTGGTAAAAGTTTTTGGTGAAGCTTTTTTCGAAAAGCTTCAGGGAACGCCGCCTTTTTAAAAAAAGGCGGCACCCAAAAACTTTTTATCTTTATCAACTATTTATCGGGTCGATACGCTTGCGGGCCGTTATTTCGGCTGCTTGCCAAACACGGCGGTCAGTTTGGCGGAACCAAGGCTGTGCTGGTTGATGACAAAGCCCACCATGGCGCCCGATGCATCATTGGGCAGTTCGATCCGTTCGATATCCAGCGCATGGATGGTGAAAATGTAATGATGGTCCGGTCCCGGCGGGGGGGCAGCACCACCATAGACATTGCCGCCAAAATCGGTGCGCGTCATTTCAGCGGGTTCCGGCAGGTTGTTGTCACCCGATCCCGCGCCCGCGGGCAGGGATGACACCGTGGCGGGAATATTGATGACAACCCAGTGCCACCAGCCCGAACCCGTGGGCGCGTCGGGATCATACATGGTGATGGCGAAGCTTTTGGTGCCGGCGGGCGCGTCCTGCCATGCCAGCGGCGGCGAGATGTTGCCACCGGAATAGCCCATCCCGTCAAACACCTGCGCTGCGGGCAGGCGGTCGCCATCGTGAAAGGAACGGCTTGTCAGTGTAAAGGTCATGTCGGTTTCCTGCTTTCCGCGCGACAGGCCGCGTGGATAGGGGTCAACGTTGGCCGGTTGGGGGAAGATTACCAGTTCTGGCTGATCAGCCAGAATTCTTCCGATGTCAGGGTGATGACCTGATCCCCGTTTTTGCTTTCGGCGGCGGCGCGGGCCAGGGCCTCGATGCGCTGGATCATCAGTGTCTTGCGCTGGTAGGTCTCGTTCCGGTCCTTTTCCTCGACCGATTCCAGCACATGCAGGGCGGTGTAGCAGGCGCGGGTAATGCGGGCGGCGTCAAGCTGGGCATAGGACATGGGGCTGTGTCTCCTGTGTCTGTTCACTGGCCCGGCCGGGGCCGGGTCGGGAAATTCCCATGCGGGAATCGTATCTTATTGTGGCTTCCCCGGCTGCGTCTGTCCAACATCGCCATGCATGGGGGCTATGGCTGCCCGCTTTGTTGCAATGGTGACAGTTCGGGCTGGCAAGTATGGTGCGGATTCCGTAAAGGGAGCCGCATGACGGATCTGGTTTCTGATTTCGACTTCACCCTCCCGCCACAGAATATTGCCGACCACCCGGCCCGCCCGCGTGACAGCGCGCGCCTGCTGCACGTGCCGGTGGATGGCCCGTTCACGGACCGCCATGTGCGTGACCTGCCGGGGTGCCTGCGCGCGGGCGACATCCTGGTGGCCAATGATACGGCGGTGATCCCGGCACAGCTGTCGGCCATGCGGGGGGATGCGAAGATCGGCATTACGCTGGACCGTATCCTGCCCGATGGCACATGGCACGTGCTGGCCCGCAATGCCCGCCGCCTGCATCCCGGTGATACGCTGACCTTTGGCGCGTCCCATGTCACGGCGCAGGTGATCGCGCGCGGCGAGGGGGGCGACGTGACCCTGCGCTTCAGTGCGGAAGGGGAGGCATTCGACCAGTTCCTGCATGATGTGGGCCATCTGGCGCTGCCACCCTATATCGCCCGGCCCGACGGCCCCACGGATGCGGACCGCAAGGATTACAGCACCATCTTCGCCCAGCACCGTGGTGCGGTGGCCGCGCCCACGGCGGGGCTGCATTTTACCCCTGGCCTGCTGGCGGGGCTGGATGCGGCGGGCGTGATCCGCCAGACGCTGACGCTGCATGTGGGCGCGGGCACGTTCCTGCCCATGCGCAGCGACCAGATTTCCGCCCACCGCATGCATGCCGAACGTGGCACGATTTCACCCCATGCCGCAGCCCGCATCAACGCCGCCCGTGCGGCGGGTGGGCGGATCGTGGCGGTGGGCACGACATCGTTGCGGCTTCTGGAAAGCGCCACGGATGAAAACGGCATCGTTCATCCCTTCCATGGTGAGACATCGATCTTCATCCGCCCCGGCTACCGCTTCCGCGCAGTGGACATGCTGCTGACCAATTTTCACCTGCCGCGCTCGACGCTGTTCATGCTGGTCTGCGCCTTTGGTGGCTATCACCGCATGAAGGCGGCCTACGCCCATGCCATCGCCAGCGGCTACCGCTTCTATTCCTATGGCGACGCCTGCCTGCTGCACCGCACTGAAGGAGACCTGCCATGACCACATTCCGCTGGCGGCCCGAAGCCCGCGCGGGCCATGCCCGTGCCGGCTGGCTGGATACCGCCCATGGCAGCGTGCCGACCCCGACCTTCATGCCCGTTGGCACCGTTGGCACGGTCAAGGCCATGACGATGGACAGCGTGCGGTCCACGGGTGCGGGCATCGTGCTGGGCAATACCTATCACCTGATGCTGCGCCCCGGGGCGGAGCGGGTGCGCGCGCTGGGGGGGCTGCACCGGTTCATGGACTGGCCGGGGCCGATCCTGACCGATTCGGGCGGGTTTCAGGTCATGTCGCTGGGTCCGTTGCGCAAGCTGGATCAGGACGGGGTGACCTTCCGGTCGCATATTGACGGGTCAAGGCACCGGCTGACGCCCGAACGCTCGACCGATATCCAGTACGCGCTCGATGCCACCATCAGCATGTGCTTTGATGAATGTCCCGCGCTGCCTGCGGCCCCTGACGTGATCGCGAAATCCATGCGCATGTCCATGCGCTGGGCCGAACGCTGCCGCACGGCGTTTGTCCAGCGTCCCGGTTACGCGCAGTACGGCATCATCCAGGGCGGGACCGAGCCGGAACTGCGCGCCGAAAGCGTGAAGGCGCTGACGGGAATCGGGTTCGAAGGCTACGCCATTGGCGGCCTTGCGGTGGGGGAGGGGCAGGAACTGATGTTCTCCACCCTTGAATCCACCGTCCCGCTGATCCCCGATGCCAGCCCGCGTTACCTTATGGGCGTCGGCACGCCCGATGACCTGCTGGGTGCGGTGGAACGCGGCGTGGACATGTTCGACTGCGTCATGCCCACGCGGGCGGGGCGGACGGCGCGCGCCTATACCGAACGGGGCACGCTGAACCTGCGCAATGCCCGCCATGCCACCGATTCGCGGCCCATTTCGCCGCATTGCGACTGCCTGGCCTGTTCGCGCCACAGCCGCGCCTACCTGCATCACCTGTTCCGGGCGAATGAAATCCTCGGCCCGATGCTGCTGACATGGCATAACCTTGCCTATTACCAGCGGCTGATGCGCGGGATGCGGACGGCGATTGTCGATGGCGCCTTCACCGCCCATGCCGACCACCTGCGCGCGCAGTGGGCGATGGATG
The DNA here is from genome assembly GCF_057359305.1 of Komagataeibacter ossonobensis. NCBI lineage: Bacteria > Pseudomonadati > Pseudomonadota > Alphaproteobacteria > Acetobacterales > Acetobacteraceae > Komagataeibacter > Komagataeibacter ossonobensis. Next base: position 9,788 of record NZ_JBXAYQ010000061.1, read on the forward strand.
ACTGGAGTGGTGATGAAATGCCCTTTCCCGACATTCCCCCGGTAGCCTGATGGCCAGCGCACCGTCCGGCCCTGACCCTGTGCGGATGGCTGCGCGGATTGCAGGCCATGCGCGCGATCTGGGTTTTGACGCGGTGGGATTTGCGCCCGCCCGGCTGGATGATGCGGTGCGCGCCCGTCTGGCCATGTTCGTGGAAAACGGATTTGCGGGCAGCATGGGCTGGATGGCGCAGCGCATGGAACAGCGTGGCGACCCGCGTGGCCTCTGGCCCGAAGTGCGCAGCGTGATTGCCCTTGGCCTGAATTACACGCCCGAAGATGACGCACTGGCCACGACCCGCGTGCCCGATGCGGGCAATATTTCCGTCTATGCCCGCAATCGGGATTACCATGATGTGGTCAAGGGAATGCTCAAGCACCTTGCGCAGTTCGTGGTGAACGAGGGGCGGCGGCAGGGCATGGACGACACGCAGGTAAAGGTTTTTGTCGATACCGCCCCGGTTATGGAAAAACCGCTGGCACAGAACGCGGGCCTTGGCTGGCAGGGCAAGCACACCAGCCTTGTCTCGCGCCAGCATGGAAGCTGGCTGTTTCTGGGCGAGGTCTATACCACGCTGGACCTGCCGCAATCGGCCCCGTCGGGCGGGGGGTGCGGCAGTTGCACGCGCTGCCTTGTGGCATGTCCGACCGATGCGTTTCCTGCCCCCGGCGTAATGGATGCGCGACGGTGTATCTCGTACCTGACCATCGAAAACCGCGATCCGATTCCCGAGGGGCTGCGGCCCGCCATGGGCAACCGCATTTACGGGTGCGATGACTGTCTGGCCGTCTGTCCGTGGAACCGCTTTGCCGTGGCCACCAACCACATGAAGCTGGCCGCGCGGGATGATCTGCGCGCGCCCGCGCTGCGTGTGCTTGTGGCACTGGATGATGCAGGGTTTCGCGCGCGGTTTTCCGGCTCACCCATCAAGCGCATCGGGCGCGGGCGTTTCGTGCGCAACGTGGCGGTGGCCATTGGCAATAGCGGGCAGCCCGCCCTGCGCCCCGGTGTCGCGGCGCTGTGCGATGATGCCGACCCTGTGGTGGCCGACGCCGCGCGATGGGCCACGCTCAGGCTGCCCCGATGACGGGGCCGGAGGCCACGGGCATGCCGCTGCCCGCGCAACGTGGCGCGCGCCTGCTGCGCAAACGCAGCATCAACCTGTCAGGTCACCGCACCAGCGTGGCGCTGGAGCCGGAGTTCTGGCACGCCCTGCACCTGATCGCGCAAAAGCGTGGCCTGACCCTTGCGGGCCTGGTGGGACGCATTGATGCCGCCCGCCCGCCGGACCGCCCGCTGGCATCCGCATTGCGGGTGGAGGCATTGCGGGAATGGATGCCTGCATTGCCGGAAATTGCTGGTACGGACAGGGAAGATCGGTTGGGTTGACCGGACATCCGTGCTAGCGTCGGGGCATGGCAATCTGGGGCAAACTTTTTGGTGGCGTTGCGGGGTTCGCGGTTGGCGGCCCCATGGGCGCTGTCGTGGGCACGGCACTTGGTCACGCTGCGGATAACGGTTCCCTGCTGGAAACGCCGGTGGGAGGATGGACCGACCGCTGGGGACCTCGGCTGAACGCGGACCCGAATGGCGCGGCTACCTTCATGGCGGCCAAGATGGCGGCCGCGATGGGCAAGCGCGACCAGATGTACGGGCTGGTCATCATCATCCTGTCCGCCAAGATGGCGAAGTGCGATGGGCCGGTGAACCGCGCTGAAATCGATGCCTTCAAGCGCCGTTTCCAATTGCCGCCCGAGAATATGCGCGAAGTTGGCCGCCTGTTCGACAGCGCGCGCCAGCGCACGGATGACTATCGCGCCTTCGCTACCGAACTTGGCCGCGCCTTTGCCAACAAGACCGGCATGCTGGAAGACGCGCTGGCATCCCTGTTCGTGATCGCGCGCGCGGACGGGGAGATCAATGCAAGTGAGGAAACCTTCCTGCGCGGGGTGCACAAGGCCTTCAACCTCAGCCCCGGTGCATGGGACCGGGCACGTGACGGCGGTGCGCGACCGGGCGTGAGCGAGGTGGATGCCTATGAAGTGCTGGGTATCTCGCGCGATGCCAGCAATGACGAGGTGCGCGTTGTCTGGCGCAGGCTGGTGCGTGAACACCATCCCGATATCATGACCGCACGCGGCGCCACCCCCGCGCAACTGGCGCAGGGTGCGGCCCGTATTGCCCAGATCAATGCGGCATGGGACCGGATCAAGCGTGACCGCAGGCTGTAAAGAAACCTGTCTGTAAATCATTCTGGGAAATCAAAAG
>NZ_JBXAYQ010000062.1:0-11525 GCF_057359305.1 Komagataeibacter ossonobensis
GTAAAAAATAAAATTTTCTGGACGCTGCCTTTTTTCAAAAAGGCGGCGCTTCCTGAAGCTTTTTGAAAAAAGCTTCACCCAAAAATTCTTTACCAAAGACAGGGATTTCAGACCTTCTGCAGGGAGAAGGTCTTATCCCCGTCGCGTCCTTTACCGCATCATGGTTGTGACAGGGTCTGGTGCGCACGTTCGATAATGAACTGGCGGATGCTTTCAATTTCATCCGGTTTCATGGATTTCTCGAACCCGTCCATGCCAAAACTGCTTAGCGCCCCCTTGCCCACGATGGCGTAGAAACTGTTTTTATCCTGAATTGCTGCGGATTTCCGCAGGTCAGGCAGGACACCATTCCATTCTACGTTCGCCCCATGGCAGTACTGACAGTAATTCTGGTACTGCTGGCTTCCCGCCAGTGCCTGGCGGGGCACGAACGAGGCCGGTGGCGGGGATGAGGGAACAGGCGCGTCACTGACAGCCGGCAGATGGTCCTTGCCATCAAGGGCAAAGGCAAGCACACGGGAATGATTGACAGCCCCGGTTTCCTGACGGGCCAACCCGGTGGCAAACAGGCCATACGATCCGCCCCAACCGACTTCAATGGCGACATACTGCCGCCCACCGATACGATAGCTGACGGGAGAGGCGATGATGCCACTCTGTGCATCAAAGCTGAACAGATCCTTCCCATCATGCGCGTCATAGGCATGGAACGTGCCATCCGTCAGGCCCTGGAATACCAGGTCACCTGCGGTGGCGAGCGTCCCGCCATTCGCGGGACCTTTCTGCACCACTTCCCAGCGTGCTTTCTGCGCTATGGGATCCCACGCTACCAGCGATCCCCGCAGGTCCCCGACAGCAGCTTTCTGTGCCGCGATGGATGGCATTTTGTCATCTGGCTGAATATCCAGCCCCAGATTCCAGCCATCCGGCAAAGCCTTGAATTTACGTGCGCCCTTCAGGTGATCGGGCACCTGCTGGGTCGGCAGGTACACCAGCCCCGTGCGGGGGCTGTAGCTCATCGCGGCGATACCGTGCCCACCCATATCCCCCGGAAAGACATAAAATGGCTTGCCGGTGACGGAATACTGTGCGTCAGGATTAAAGATTGGCCGCCCGGTTTTCGGATCCAGTCCCTTTGCCCAGTTGACGAAAACGAAGTTCTTGCCAGAAATGAACGCCCCTGTCGCGGCATCCAGAACGTAGAAAAAGCCGTTTTTGGGCGCATGCACGATCACATGCCGCATCTGCCCATCAAGGGGCAGGTCAAGTGTCATGATCTGCTGGGTTGATGTATAATCCCACTGGTCTTCAGGTGTCTCCTGAAAATGCCAGACATATTCCCCCGTATCCGGCTTTACGGCGACAATACTGTCAAGGAAGAGGTTATCTCCCTTCCCGTTGGAACGGATGCCATAACTCCATGGCGACCCGTTACCTGCCCCGAAATAGACCAGATCCGTAACGGGATCATATATGATCGAATCCCATACCGTGCCGCCACCGCCCTGCCGCACCCATGCGCCCGTGGGGCTCCATGTTGGATAGGCACGGGTCATGAGAACCGTATCGGATGGCGCATGGTCGGGTCTGTTATGCGGATTGGGCACCGTGAAGAACCGCCAGTCCAGTTTGCCCGTTTCCGCATCGAATGCCGAAATGAAACCACGGGCACCGAATTCCGCCCCCCCGTTTCCGATCAGTACCCTGCCCTTTGCAATACGCGGTGCGCCGGTAATGGTATAGGCCTTCTGCTGCCCCAGGTCGGCATCTGTCGGGATCGTATCAACACTCCAGATGACCTTGCCATCCCGGGAATCCAAGGCAATCAGCCTGTTGTCGAAAGTGGCCAGATACAGCTTGCCATTCCAGTAGCCCAGGCCACGGTTCACGATATCGCAACACCCACGGACGCCGACTTTTCCGTCCACCTTCGGGTCATAGGCCCATAGCAGCCGTCCGGTCGCTGCATCCAGCGCCTTGACCTTGCTCCATGCGGTGGTGGTGTACATGACCCCGTTGACGATCAGGGGCGTTGCTTCCTGCCCCCGGTTGGTATCCAGATCGTAATGCCATGCCAGATGCAGGCGAGCGATGGTTTTGGCATTGATCTGCTTTAACGGGCTATATCGCTGTTCTGAATAGGTACGGCCATGGGTCAGCCAGTCACCGGGATGATCATCGGCATGAATAATGGCATCTGCTGTTGATTCTGCGTGAACCGGAACACCCGCACACAGGAGCATTCCCATGCCCAGCAGGACATCACGTAACCGAAGTTTGAAAAGATCCCGACCCTGGATAGTATTATTATACCGCATCCCCATAGAGCATATTTCCTTTCCTGATAAAGTCCGTTCAACTTAAATATTTTTATATCGTATCGAATATCAACAGAAATTACACGTGGGTTTTTCCCATCATCAACCAGACATCCTGCCCACAAATGGACCGCGCACCGAAAGGGGAAATGAACCCAACATATTCTGAATGATCGTAAATAAATTTAGGGACTGGCATAGGTAAGCCAATAACGGCTTGATATGTCATATGAAAGCACGTCGTCGCAGTCGTCTAGCACTTGCCACCCAAAGGCGCCTTCTGGAGCACTTCGTTGTGGGCACACCCGCGCGGAGTGCTGCGGAAATTGTCGGCGTCAATCGCAATACAGCGACCCCGTTTTACCGTAAGCTTCGGGAAATCATTGCCGCGCATAATGCTCTGGAAGCGCCCCTTGAAGGAGAGATCGAAGTCGATGAAAGCTATTTCGGCGGACATCGCAAAGGTAAAAAGAGGGCCAGGTGCTGCAGGAAAGGTCGCCGTTTTTGAGCTGCTCAAACGTGGCGGCCGCGTCCATGCAGTCATGATCCCCAATGCGGGAAGCCGGACGCCCATGTCGGTCATTCGAAAGAAAATACGTCCAGATTCAATCGTTTATTCAGACACATGGCATGCCTACAGGACGCTTGATGTCTCCGAGTTTCGCCATGAACGGATCAATCACACCACGCGCTTTAGCGACGGGCGGAACCATATCAACGGCATTGAGAACTTCTGGAGCCAGGCGAAGCGGCATCTGCGGCGATACAATGGAATTCCCCGGCAGGATGTCCATCTCTTCCTTGCCGAGTGTGAGTGGCGTTTCAATCACCGCTCACTCAGGAAACGCCTGCAAACCCTCGCTCAATGGGCTAACATCACCGTTGGATCCCTCACTTAATCTCCTTACCTCTGCCAGACCTTATTTAAATAATATTTATTAACGGATTTTGGATCATATATAATAATATAAATAAAAGTTTAATTAAAGTAATGAATTGATATTGCCTCCTCTTTTCATTACAAACAAGAATTGGGAATAATTATTGTATACTTGGCGGGATAGGGTATGTTTGCTCGCCTGACTTTTAGAATTTATGTCGATAATAATCTATTATTTCCTTGACTATTACAATAAATCGCACATTGCCTGATATATTATACACTCCCAGAATTGCAGTCCCGCCATACCTCCTGCATATCTGTGAGCAATCAAAATCATATGGGGGTATCGATGTGACTGCAGCATTTGTAGCACCGCCCGTTGCATCTGACGGATTTTCCCTGAGAACGGCAGCACCGGCGTAACCACTGATCTGACCTGCGGTCATAAAAAATCAAGTGGACATCCATTTCTATCCGTAACCGCGTGCAGTTTGTATTCATGCCGCCTTAGGCAACCGATCAGGCAGCTGGCATCCCTTTTTTACCCGCTGGCTCGAGGCTGTATGATGTACCCTGAGTCAGGTGCATGATCATGATGATCTGCGGCTCAGCCGCTTTGCTCGCCAGTCCTTCCATTATTCGGGCAAAGATCCCCGTAGTGCCCCAACGTTTTCGGTGCCTGTAAAGCGTCTTGTTCGACCATGCTCCTGTGACGCATCATACCAGCGCAAACCATTGCGGTTCACGAAAATAATCCCGCCCGGCATGCGGTGATCATCCACTCGAGGGGGCAACCATGGGTCTTTGGAAAAAACGGCTGTAGACGGGCCAACGGCTCGTCCGTCAGCCAGTACAGGTTACTCATCTTCAGGCTCCTCACAGAGGCTGAATCAAAGTCTCTCCAAAAAATCTGGATCCTGAGCTTAATGCCCGGCGGCCTTCGTGCGCGCCAGTCCAATGACGCCCACGATGGATATCACCGCAAGGAGAGAGAAAAAAACCGCAAGCGGCAGCCATTGCCCCGCATAATGGGCGGCGATGAGCGTGCCGATCAGCGGGGTGAAACCGGAAATCAGCGAAGAACTGGTCTGATAGGCAATGGAAATGGCGGTATAACGGATCGCAGGCCGAAATGCCGCCGCCATATACCCGGCCACAACGGCGTAAAAGGCGGACAAGGTCACAATAGTCACTGAAATACCCGCCGAAATCAGCCAGATATCATGGGTTCGCAACAGCAGGAACATGGGATAGGGCAGAAAAATACAGGCTGTTGCCGTGCCCAGCAGGAAGCGCGTCTCCCCTATCCGTTCGCCGGTCCATGCTGCCAGTGGTTGGGTGATGAGTTGCAGGAAAGTGGCAATGAACAGGGCATTAAGGATGGTTTCGCGGTCAATATGTTCATAATGCGTCGCATAGCTGATCAGGAAGGTGTTCATGAAGAAAAAACCTGCCGTCCCGATAACGGCGGCGGCACCGGCATAAACGATTTTCATCCACTCTCCCGACAGGGCACGCAGGGATGAAGGCGGCGGCGCTTCCGCATTTGCGGCCTGGGCAAGGAATTCAGGGGTTTCATGCAGTTGTCGTCGCAGCACGTAACAACCCAGCGCAATGCCACCGCCCAGCAGGAACGGAATACGCCACGTCCAGGCCAGAAACGTTTCCAGCCCAAAGGCATTGGCCATGCGAAAGGTCAGCAATGCCAGCAGCATACCAGCCGGACTGCCAAGCTGGGCAAAGGAAGCGGCAAATGTCTTGCTACCCGCTGCCGCATGTTCACTGGCCATAAGCACGGCACCGCCCCATTCGCCCCCGACCGATATGCCCTGCACGATACGCAGCGCCACCAGCAGAACGGGCGCCCATATTCCGATGGACGCATAGCCCGGCAGCAGGCCCACCCCCATGGTGGCCATGCCCATTGCCGCCACGGTCAGGGTCAGTATCCGTTTGCGCCCCCAGCGATCCCCCAGAATGCCGAATATGGTCCCAGCCAGGGGGCGGGCAACGAAACCCGCCGCCAGCGTGCCGAAAGATGCGATATCGGAAACAGCCGTTTTTTCACCGGGAAAGAATACATGCCCCAGCACCAGCGCGGATGCCAGTGCATAGACATAATAATCATAAAATTCGAGCGCGGTTCCGACAAAAGCCGAAAGTGCTGCGCGGCGCGCATGACCGGGACCGTTGTTCACAAACCCTCCTGTTACCCTTCAGTCTTGTCCAGACCATCACATTCATAACGAAATCATTTCATTACGGCGAACACATTTTCTGTTTTTGTCTGGACTGCCCTTTCCATATGCACAGATAAAAATATTGACCATATCAATTTCAAAATAATTATAGAATATACATCCATTCCATTTGATTAAAAATAACCACCATAACCACATAATTATTTATAATAAAATTAACTAATATTTTTATTAATTAAACCATATCTTTTTATCGCTTTCCCATATGTTTTTACACGTTGGAATTTCATGTCATCATCAGGCATTCTGATCCACATGCGTTACATTCAGGCCGAAATGATACCTTTTTTTACTTCCATCCAAAGGTTCAACAGATGGTCATCATGACCATGCCATGCTATCATTGCGGCTTGATATAGACATGCAGGAAAACAAGCAGCGTGTTTCGTAAAATCCATCGCTGGATGGGACTTATCCTCATGCTTCCCCTGGTCCTGCAGGGACTGACCGGAACGTTGCTGATCGTCATTCCACTACTGCTGCCACAACGTCCCCATGTCACGGCGACCGGCGCACAGGCTGGGGCTGAAGCCATAATCGCCGCATCCCGCCCTCGTGCTCCGTCTGGCATGATCCCACTGCGCTTCAACCCGGCACGCTGGAGCGGGGATAGCGCCATGGTCACATATGGGCCTGCAGGGGAACGGCATCCGACCTTTGAGGTGTTCGTCAATCCCAACCATCCGGCGGTTATCAATACATACGTTGTTCCGTCCTATATCCGCTTCCTGCATAATCTGCATGCGGATCTGTTCCTGCTGCCCTATGGACAGACAGCCACGGGCATAATGGGAATCATACTAAGCGCCATGGCCCTTACAGGCCTGGTCATATGGTGGCCCCATCCCGCATTGTGGAAAACGGGAAAATGGCGCAAGACCGTCATGATTGCGCCCCGTGCACGTGGCCTGCGCCTGTGGCGGGAGATACATGTCAGTTCAGGATTCTGGTTTTCGCTGCTGCTGCTTTTTCTGTCACTGAGCGGGTCCGTGCTGGCGTTTCCCTTCGCACGCCCGCTGTTTGGCATTAACCGTCCCGCGCCTCATGAACATAGTCATCATGACCATATGCCCCCGGCTCCGGTCATGGGTGAACAGGGGTTGGACGGAACACTGGCCATGCTGAAAAGCCAGATGCCGGAGGCAGCCCTGTTATCAGTCCAGCTGGGGGAACGCCCGGCGCAACAGTCGCTTGAGATCATCCTGCCTGCCTATGGCGCCAACCACCCGGCCACCGTTCAATACAATGCACATGAAGGCCGCATGCACATAAGCCGCGACCCGGGGCAGCAACGCTGGGGGGAATGGAGCTTCCAATGGCTGCATATGCTTCATGAAGCAAGACTTGCCACCCCTGCCCCCGTCGCCGTCATATGGAAAACTACCGTGGCGATGGGTGGACTGACACTTGCCGTGCTGGCGTTCTCGGGCCTGGGTATGTGGATTATACGCCGTCGTAACGCAGCACGACGCGGAAATGGGTCGTAACGGTTAAACCCGCATTGCCGGTCATGATGGCCGCAACGATATCATTTACCGCTCATGCCGCCATAGGCATCCACACAGGCTGCAAATCATAAAGACGTTTTTTTGATGAAGATTTTTTCAAAAATCTTCAGGAAATGCCGCCTTTTTAAAAGACGGCACCCAAAAAACTTTTATTTTTTTCAATGCGTTATTTAAAGAAACCTCCACCTCCAAAACGCCACCGACGCAAAAGAGGCTTGATACGAGATTGCCTGTAATTGATTCACATATGGCCTGACTGAAAGGGCGGCATCCAACACATAGCGAAACCGAAACAGCAGGTATGGCCTGCAGACAATCTCGACATTTCCGCTTTTATGCCGCCTTCGTCATACGCCTCCCACATTCCGAAAAGCCGACCATTTCCAACCGACCAGAATATGCTGCCATTCCTGCGGCCATAGACAGATGAACGCTCTTTCAATTTTATTACGTGTCATAATATCTTACCTGACAACGTTTGCATTTGCGGGTAACCGGACTGCAGGCAGAATGCATCGAAAGGTTCAGCGGAATACCATTCCCCCATCGATCAACACCGATTGTCCCGTCATGTAATCTGAATCCGCACTGGCAAGCCATGCAACAAAGGCAGCGACGTCATCTGGCGTTTCCGCACGGCCAAGGGCGATACCACTGACATATTTCCGATAGGTTGCACCAATTTCCGCACCGGTTGCTTCCGCCATGCGTCGGTCTATCTCTACCCACATATCAGTCCCGACCACACCTGGACAATAGGCATTCACGGTAATGCCAAAGGGAGCCAGTTCCTTTGCTGCCGCCTGGGTCAGTGCTCTGACCGCAAATTTCGTGGCGGAATAGACCCCAAGGAAGGCATATCCCTCATGCCCGGCAATGGAACAGGCATTGATGATCTTTCCCTTACGGGCCAGCTTCCTGAATGCCTGTGCGGCAGCCTGAATGCCCCATAACGTGCCGTTGACGTTGATCTGGAAGATACGGTCCATATCCTCTACACTGACATCCAGTAATGGTCTGACCTGTGCCACACCGGCATTATTGACCATGATGTCAATGCCACCCAACTGATCCACCGTCTGGTCAATCATGGAAAAAACCTGTTCACGCGCACTGATATCAGCGGCCAGCGTAATGACCCTGCGATCAAGTGCCAGTATTTCCGCACGAACATTAGCCAGCCGGTCCTGATTGATATCAACCAGCGCCAGATCTGCCCCGTCACGCGCCAGGCGTAGCGCAATACCACGTCCGATGCCCTGTGCAGCACCTGTAACAACAGCCACCTTGCCAACGAGAGACATGAATAGTGATCTTTCTTTTTCATTTCCACACCACAGGATATGGCGGGATACTGAAAAAACGCTCCGCTAGGAAAGAAGATTTAAGAAAACATATTCTTTACCAAAACCATACGAAACACATCCATTTCAGAATGCGACGTTCATGGCGGTACTGAATACTACGGCATCCCTGAATACCGTGGTACCACCAACATGATTGACGTACTGGAAATCCGGTTTGATCGACAGTCCCTCGACTATATGAAAACCGTAATACGCTTCATAAATCGTCTCATGGCCCTGAATCCCATATGGCATGCCAAAATTGCCCCCGGGCAGCACAAGACCATGAGTTGCCGCCGCTTCCTGCGACAGGATGGCGGAATGGCTAAAACTGGCCCACAGGAAAGCGATACCCACGCTATCAAGCGGGCGATGCCATAATGCGCCCGTATCCATAAGAACAGCCATGAAGCTATGCTTGATCTGCGAAGTCTGGCCAGATGCATAGGCATAATATCCACCAAGGATCAGCCCGTTCATTTCACCCGGACCACGACGGACCAGCATCTGGTCGGCTATGACCCATACGGATGTCTGCCCGCTCTGCCTGCGTGCTGGCAGGCCGGTCAATACCCATGGATTTCCATGGATATCTTCATACAGGTCATCATAACGCGAATTATCGTACATCGCGCCCAGTTTGTAATGCCCCGCCAGATGATTACGCCCAAAGGCAGGAAGCCAGCCAATTTCAACCTGTGTCGATAACTTGCCCAGGCCATCCTGGGCCCATGACCAGCCGGAAATACCACCGTTGTAATTATGGGGTGAAACAGCAAACAGTCCGCCCATGATATAGAGTTCCTTCATCGGCATTACCCGCAGGATGCCACCGATATTACCCGAAGGCCAACCCCGGCCGCCACGCAGGAATTTGGTTGGTGCCTCCCCCCCGCACAACCATACATTCATGAAGTTGCAGACCCATGGCGAGTTCTGGAAAAACACACCGGTCGGGATCCAGCCCACGGACAGATCCACCTTACGCTCAAGCCATGCCTTTTCGAAATATGCCCAGACAAGATGAGCCAGCACATTGCCCCGGCTGCCGTAAATCTGTTGTACCTGATTGCTGTTATCACCAAACAGTCGGCTCAGGTTACGGCCATGTCCATTGACCACAAGCATATGCAGCCACAGATCCTTCGTCCATGCACGTGAATGCAGCAGCGTGTCCCAGTCAACATCCAGCGTGATCCCTACCTGCCCTACAACAGTATAGTCACGCTTTTTGCCGCCCATTACATTGCCGGCGAGATCTTCATAAACATCCAGCGCAACATAAAGCCCACGCTTCTGCAGCCAGGGCTGAATGCCACCCCAATCACCCAGCATATGCGTGGTACCATAAGGCGGACCGAATGAAGGCGGCCCGTAGGGAGCCTGCAGGAAACCGGGAATTGTTTCATAAAAGGGCGTTGTCGGCTGCGTTTCGCCATAAGGCGTGGGATTCGAAACCTCCGGCAGCTTTTTTGTTACTGCCTTTGTGCCAAGTATCCTGCGCAACCACGCAGGCTGTTCGGGCTGTGGTGCATTTTCCACTGTGGATGTTTTGACTACATCCTGATCTGCAGCATAGGCTGGCAATACACGCAACGTATTCGGCGCCAGACACATGACCATCAGAATCAGAGATGTCACGCCGGACTGGCGAGATATTTTTCTGGTCTGGAAAATTGTTTGAAAACAGATTGTTGATAAAAAATAATAAAAATTTTTGAATATCGCTCTTTTCCAAGAAAGCAGCATTGTGAAAAAATATTCACCAATAAGTTTCTTATGATTACTGTATTTTTTTAATACTGAGTTTTCAAACAGCCCCCCATCAAAACAATGATAGATTACTGATAATAAAAACCATTCACGAAGAACGCGCATGCCCTGGACCTTACGGAAATGCATGTCATGTCGTCCGGAAAACATGATAATTCCGGCAAACACCACAAGACAGGTCATACCCACAGACAGGCAGGACAAATGATTGCAGCATGTCGCCCGATCCATTAGTCGGCAATCCGAACAACCGTCATCAATTGCCCCGCTTTATTTGGGTATGAATTTATTTATTTTTGTAAATAATTTTTGTTTTATATTCATTTTTTTTGCCTTATTTTATTATATATTATTAGGCGTTTCGTGTTTTATTTTACGAATAGACAGTTAATATTATATGGAATTTATTCCATGCTGTCCGAAGTTATATATTTGTCCATATCCATGCACGCATTATTTACTATCATATGATACGAACTATTTCTGTTACATTGACATCGCGATAGCTCATTTCCCTTTGCTTGAAAGGCACAACATGGCCTGTGCCCGCTAACGAATATTCCCCGCTTCAGGTTGCCTGTCTGGGCAGAGATATTTGCAGGTGTCTAACGAAGTAAAATCGGCACATCGCCTTCCCGCCATGGGACAAGGCGAAACATGGCGCGATCAAATAGTGGCAACGTCAGGAACGCCTGTAACCATTCCTGCAAGCGCGGCAGGGGAACGCTGGCAAACCAGTCCGGATCGGTTGCGGCAAACTGGCGTATAAACGGCGCAATAGCTGCATCCGTCAGGCCTGGCTGGTTTCCATGCAGGAAAAATCTGGCTTTCAGTATCGTATCAATGTTTTCCAGAATCTTCAGCGCTTCCGCCCTGTGATAATTTGGATCGGACTGATAGCGATTGGCATATTTGTAACGGTCCAGATGATATTTGAATGAACCATCATTCTGCGCGATCAGGTCATGTCGGATATTGGCCAGCCAGTGCTGCGGGTCATGCTGTTCCAACGCCCAGAACATAATATCCAAACTTTCATCAATAACAGTATGATCCGACAGAATAAAGACAGGCACAGTTGCCTTGGGTGAGGCACACAGCATGCCAGCGGGCTTGGCTGTAAGCCTGACCTCGCGGATTTCACATTCCACACTACTGGAAAGCAGGGCCAGACGCGCCCGCATGGCATAGGGACAGCGACGAAAACTATAAAGCACGGGTCTTGTGATCATGTCGTTCCTGTTGGCAACCTTCTGTCCATGCCGACAGAATACAAAAACACGCCATGGTCAGACAAGAACACGTTCATCCCGTAACGGACCGCAAGAAAAAACATGCATAATCGGGCCGCAACTTCCCCTTCCCTATCGCGTATAAGAGCCTGACCGAAAATGAGTTGAGTGATTTCAGCAGGTTATGATTCATGGGTTTGCGAG
>NZ_JBXAYQ010000063.1:0-11176 GCF_057359305.1 Komagataeibacter ossonobensis
CCGGGCTCATCGAAGGTTAGAAGTAAGATATGGCCGGTTCAGGGATGAATGTCTCAACGAAACGTTGCTCACGTCCCTGATGCATGCCCGCCAGATTCTGGCTGACTGGCGGGCAGACTACAATACGGTGCGCCCCCACATCCCCAACTGGATGGCAAACACCGGACCCGGTCGCCAGACAAGGGTCTCAAGGGCATGGCAGAACGGCATGATAATCTGGATAATGAAACCAGACGGAACTCACCAGATGTATGAATGATCTACGTAGCAGTCCCGTAGATTTTGAGGATGAATCTCCTGTAGCTTCCCGGTATGGGTTCTGAGCAGGGGCGTAAGAAAAAATGGTATATGCCCCGTTCCTGTCTCACAGTCTGGACCTTCTCTGCCGTGACCATTTTGCCGACATTGTCATACCATGGTGCAGATCAGGCTGACTGCCAGTCCGTTCCGGGCCGAAATCGCGCCAGACGAGCCCGTCGGCTTCGTCGTCTGGCGCGTGTCAGGACCCTGAAATGGCAAAGAACACTCATGTATTGCTCGGGGGCTGTGCTGATCGGGATTATTTCCGTGATCTTTGCCCATCTGGGGGATGCGGCGGCCGATCTGCGTTACCACATCGTCGCCCTGAATGCCTGGTCCATGCTTCTGATTGCACCGCTTGGACTGGTCGCCATTACCTGGTTGACGCGCGTGCTGTTCAATGGTGCCCAAGGCTCGGGTATCCCCCAGACAATTGCAACATTGCATATGCATAATTTCATGCTGGTGGACCGAATCCTGACATTGCGCATTGCGCTCGGCAAGATCCTGATGACATGCCTCGGTCTGATCTGCGGCGCCTCAATCGGTCGTGAAGGACCCAGCGTCCAGATCGGGGCGTCCATCATGCATGCGTTCTCGCGGGCCATGGGTCAGCATAATGACGTCACCCGACACGGTATGATCCTGGCGGGCGGAGCCGCCGGCATGGCTGCGGCCTTCAACACGCCCCTGGCCGGAGTTGTATTCGCCATTGAGGAACTCGCCCATTCCTTTGAACAGAAATCGTCAGGACGGACACTGACCGTCATCATCTTTTCCGGGATCACCGCGATTGCCCTGCTGGGGAATTATACCTATTTCGGTCGCACCAGTGCCTCCATCCCGGTTGGTGTCGCATGGTTGGCCGTTCTGGTGTGTGGTGTAAGCGGTGGGCTGGCAGGTGGCCTTTTTGCCCGCCTTGTCATCAGGCTGTCAAAAGGATTGCCTGGATCACTTCGTCCGTTTGCAGCACGTTTCCCTCTCGGGTTTGCTGCTCTATGCGGTCTGCTTCTGGCCCTGATCGGACTGGCATCCGATGGTGCAACCTATGGTACGGGCTATCTCCAGGCGCGGGGGATCGTGGATGGCAGCCTCCATTATCCCGCGTCCTTCTTTCTCCTGAAGTACCTTTCCATGCTCATCACCTTCTGTTCGGGGATACCCGGGGGCATGTTTGCACCATCTCTTGCCATTGGCGCCGGAATGGGCGGATGGATCGAGCAGTTCCTGCCCCATACATCTCCAGGCGCGGTCGTTCTGCTTGGGATGGCGGCATATTTCTGTGGCGTTGCCCAGTCCCCCCTCACGGCGACGATTATCGTAATGGAAGTATGCGATAACCAGCAGGTCACGCTGGCGCTTCTCGCGACTGCGTTTCTGGCGTTCGGGGTCTCGCGCACGGTCTGCCCGCATCCGCTTTATTCCGCCCTCGCCGCGGGGTTCATGGAGAAGACGGAACGGAAGGCAGGTCAGGAAAAAACACTTTCAAGGCAGGAAACTGATCCCTCCTGAACCGGGACCCGGGTTGCTGATGCAGTATTCCGAGCCAGAGAACCGTCAGTCAACGAAAGAAGACACGATGCTGCAGCAGGTGCCGAACCGGAAACCACAACCGGAACAGACCGGGAGTTCCTGCAGTCTGGTTTTCCTGGCGTCAGCGTCAATCCTGATCGGACTTGCGACCGGTGCAATCTGTGGGGTCTTCCGCCTGTTTCTTAAAGGGCTGGAAACCGCGCGAACGGATCTGGCTCTCCGGTTTCTGCATGGTTCTCCGTGGGAGGGTTGCTTTCTGGTCGTGGGGGTTGCCCTGGCGGCCCTTGTCGCAGTGGAAATGGTGCGCCGTTTTGCGCCGCTGGCATCAGGCAGCGGTATTCCCCATGTCGAGGCCGTGCTGTCGGGCGTCGCAGTCCCAGCGCCATGGGTGCTCATCCCGGTCAAGTTCATTGGTGGTCTGCTGGCGATTGGAAGTGGACTGGCCCTGGGACGCGAAGGGCCAAGCGTGCAGATGGGTGCCGCGGCAGCCAATACGATCGGACGACTGCTCTCTCTGGGGCAGGCGGACTGTCGCGCTCTCCTCGCCGCTGGCGCAGGAGCCGGTCTTGCAACGGCCTTCAATGCGCCTGCTGCAGGTGCCGTTTTTGTCCTGGAAGAACTGGTGGGACGGTTTGAAGCCAGAATGGTGTGTGCGGCACTCGGGGCGTCCATTTCAGCCATTCTGATCAGTCGTGGCATCCTGGGCGGCCAGCCTGATTTCATCGTGTTCCATCAGGTCCCGCCTGAAGCGATCGCGAAGCAGCTGTTCTTTGTCATGACCGGTCTCATGACCGGTCTGCTGGCGGTTGGATATAACCGGACAATTCTTGCAGCACTGCGCCTTGCCGACCGTCTGCCTGTCAGCATACCCGTCAGGGCCGTTCTGATTGGTGGTCTGGCTGGACTTGTTGTGTGGCTTGATCCCCATCTGGCAGGTGGAGGAGACTGGATTACCCAGGCAGCGATAAATAATACGATAAGCTGGCGTATTATCCCTGCCCTGTTCGTTTTCCGGTTGATCTTCGGTGCGATTTCCTATGCTGCCGCAACACCAGGAGGACTATTTGCACCCATGCTTGCCCTGGGGGCACTGTCCGGATTGGCCTGCAGCTTTGTGGCGCAGATACTGAGCCCGGATACAGCGCTGGCGACCACGCCATTTGTGATTGTCGGCATGGCCTCCATGTTTGCGGGATCCGTTCGATCGCCCTTGACGGGCATTATCCTCGTCATGGAAATGACCGGATCGTCCGATCTTGTATTGCCGCTTCTGTCTGGAAGCTTCGCGGCAATGGTAGTGGCAGGAGCGCTCGGCGATACACCGATCTACGAGGCGCTGAGGCTCAGGGCAGCAACCGGAAGACGCTGAAATTATCACCTTTTGGAATACCTGTTTCATAAGGAATCATTCAGACCGGGATGCGGATGACGGATAGAGCCTGCGGGCGACCCGTTCCATGGTCAATCCCTGCACGATAATGGTGAACACTACCACGCCGTAACAGACAGGCAGCAGCAGATTGCGCAATTCACCGGGTGGCAGTCCAAGCGCCAGCGAAACCGAGATGCCGCCACGCAGGCCGCCCCAGGTCAGGATACCCAGAACACGGCCACGCTCCCATTGCCGGAGATGAACCGGGAGGGTGGAAAACAGCACGCTCAATGCCCGCACGGCGATGGACAGCGGGATCACGGCAAGCGTTGCCAGCACCGTAAACAGATGCGGCGTGATCTCCAGTATTTCAAAGCCGATAAGCATGAACAGCAGGACATTCAGCACTTCGTCAATCAGGGTCCAGGCGATATCGAGTTCCTTGCGGGACGCTTCATCGAAAACGGAATGGCTATAGCTTGTTCCGAAACACAATCCGGCCACGACGACAGCAATCGCGCCTGACATGCCAAGGTGGTTGGCAATGCTGAAGGTTCCGGTCGCCAGGGCCAGTGACGTCAGCAGATCGATATGCGGATCCCGCTGCCCCTTGAGCACACGAAGCGCAATCCACCCCGTCAGTGCACCCAGCAGGCCGCCACCAAGCGCCTCGCGGCAGAAGCTGAGGGCAATCCCGGAGGCGGCTACGCCCTGACTGTCTCCGGTCGCCAGTCCGATCGTCACACCGAAAATAACGACCCCGACGCCGTCATTGAACAGGCTCTCGCCCGCGAAAATGGCCTGAAGCGGCCCCGGCAGCCCCAGACGCTTTAACATCCCCACGACCGAAACCGGATCAGTAGGCGCGAGAATGGCGCCGAGCACGATGCACCATGTAAAGGGAACAGCGTGGCCCAACAGCGGAAAAACACTCCAGGCCGCGCCCGCCAGAAAGGCCACGGCCAGAACAGTCCCGAGAATGGACAGGGCTGTCACGGACATCAGTTTCGCACGCAGGTGTCCGACATCAACCTGCATGGCTCCGGCAAAGAGAAGAAGTGACAGCGCACCATTCAGAAGCGCCGCGGGTAGGTTGATGACCCCCAGCACAGACCGCGGCAGGGCCTGAAGATCATAGGCCGGGATCAGCAGGTTCAGAACCATGACCAGCAGGGAAGTCAGCAACGAGAAGATCAGAACGCCGATCGTCACGGGAACGCGAAGCGTGTGGTGATTGAGAATGCTAAAGGCAGCGGCAAGCACGAGAAGCAGGGCGATCAGGCTGATGGTATCCATGGTATGATCGCTGGCCTTTCTGGCGTTTCGCGTCAAGAAAAACCGGTGCTCTCTTTTATAGACCGGGATCTGCCAGAAGGACGGATATTCACAAAAGGTTACCGGTTCTGGCATCCCGAGCGGAATGCCCGCCATCACTGATCCGCCCTAGCCTGAGCGCATTGGTAACGACGGTGACGGAAGACAGCGCCATGGCGGCACCTGCGATCATCGGCGATAGCAACAGTCCGAATACCGGGTAGAGGACGCCTGCCGCAACCGGAATGCCGATCCCGTTGAACAGAAACGAGAAGGCAAGGTTCTGCCGGATATTGCGCATGATCGCGTGCGCCAGTTTTCGGGCGCGGACCAGCGCACCCAGGCTGCCATGGGCCAGTGTGATGCCTGCGCTCTCGATGGCGACGTCAGTCCCTGTTCCCATGGCGATACCTACGGAAGCCGCCGCGAGGGCCGGCGCGTCGTTCACGCCGTCTCCCGTCATCGCCACATGGCGGCCGACACTCTCCAACTGTCTGATGATATCGGCCTTGTCCTGGGGCTTCAGCCCGGCGTGTACCTCTGCAATGTTCCCGGCAGCCTGTGCCACAGCTCTTGCAGTCGTCTCGTTATCGCCAGTCAGCATGACGATGCGCATCCCGTCATCATGCAGCGCCGCTAACGCAGCTTTCGTGTCTTCCCGCAGCGGATCGGCCACGGCAATCGTCCCCGCTGCTTTCCCGTCTATCGCAACAAACATGACCCCCGCGCCGGACTGACGATATCGCGTTGCATCTGCCTCCAGCGGAGCGGAATCTGCCCCGGCCTGCTTGAGCCTTTCGGCATTGCCGATCACCACCTGACGGCCGCCTGCCGTGCCGCTGACGCCTAGGCCGGGCTGTGAGGCGAAATCGCTGACCTGCACCAGCGTGCCATGGCGCTCCTTCAGTGCCCGGACCACTGCCTGGGCCAGCGGATGCTGGGACTGCGCTTCGATTGAGGCCGCCAGACGCAGCACATCGTCCTCCTGCCACTCTGGCGCAACGTCGAGGGCGATCAGCCGGGGATGTCCTTCCGTGAGCGTGCCGGTCTTGTCCACCACCAGGGTGTCCACCTTGTCCAGTGCCTGCAGGGCCTCGGCATTGCGCACCAGAACGCCCTCACGCGCGCCGCGCCCGGTGCCGACCATGATGGACATCGGCGTGGCCAGTCCCAACGCGCAGGGACAGGCGATGATCAAAACGGATATGGCATTGAGCAGGGCATGGCCGAAGCGCGGCGTGGGACCGACAAAATACCACACGACGAAAGTCACGAGGGATATACCCAACACCAGCGGGACGAACCAGTCCGACACGCGGTCGGCGATGCTCTGGATCGGCGCACGACTATGCTGTGCTGTGGCAACCATTGCCACGATGCGAGCAAGCATGGTGTCGCTGCCGACCGCCCGTGCCTCGATTTCCAGGCTGCCAGTGCCGTTAATGGTGCCACCCGTTACCGCATCGCCCGGTTTCTTCGCCACGGGCGCAGGCTCGCCGGTGATCATCGCTTCATCCACACTGGACGCGCCGTTCAGCACCTTGCCATCGACAGGGACGGATTCACCGGGCCGAATGCGGAGACGGTCGCCTGTCGCGATATCTTCGACCGCAACATCGTTTTCCTGGCCGTCAGCGCCAATGCGATGCGCCTGTTTCGGCGTGAGATCCAATAGCGCGCGGATCGCGTTGCCGGTTGCGGCGCGAGCGCGCAGTTCCAGGACCTGCCCAACCAGCACGAGTGCCACCACCACGCCCGCGGCCTCGTAATAGACCGGAAGGCTGCCGTCAGGCATCCGGAAGGTCGCGGGGAAGGCGTCGGGAAAGATCGTTGCCACGAGGCTGTAGCCAAAGGCCGCACCCACGCCGAACATGATCAGGGTGAACATGTTGAAATGGCCGGTGCGTAGTGAGGCGAGACCGCACTGAAAGAACGGTAACCCGGCCCAGCAGACGGCAGGCAGCGTGAGCGCGAGTTGCACCCATGGCGACAGCACAGGCGGCACAGGATGCAGACCGACATCGCCTCCCATGGCGATGAGCATGAGCGGAATGGCAAGCACCCCGGCCACGATCAGGCGGCGCGTAAAATCCCTGAGTTCGGGATTTTCCTTATTGTGCCCGGTCGGATCCTCCGGCTCCAGCGCCATGCCACAGAGCGGGCAGTCTCCGGAGTGATCCTGCCGGATCTGCGGATGCATGGGACAGGTCCAGATTGTGTGGTTTCCGGCAAGAGAGGGCATTTCGTTCGTGGACGTATGATGGTCATGGCCGGTATTGCTGCCCGATTTCTGACCATGTTCCATTGCTGGCATCGCCGGAGCATTACCAGTTTTCTCTGCAGGTTCCAGCGCCATGCCGCACTTAGGGCATTTTCCCGGATGCGTTTCCCTGATTTCCGGGTGCATCGGACAGGTCCACGCCGTCTGGCCTGCCAGGGACTGGTCATGGGTAATGGACGCCTCGTCCGCCACGAAAGCTGCGGGGTCTGCCCCGAATTTCCGCTGGCAGTGTTCACTACAAAAATAATAATCGTGCCCATCATGCAGCGTGTGAAATTTTGCTGTCACAGTATTCACACTCATGCCACAGACCGGATCATGTACGGTTCTGGGCACCATCATCTGCCGATCATCCTGTCTGGTATCCGTCATGCGTGTTTCCCCGATGGAAGCGGCTGAATTTCAGACTGCGATGGAACAGGCATTGAAACCATGTCACAGCACAGACAATGAAACGACCACTTTGTCGAGACAGTTGCCCGCATACCGGTGATCCCCAAAAAGAGCATACATTCAGCGATTACATGATCGTCAGCAGGCATTGACCTACGTCGCTGTTACAATCAGTGTCTGGAATGAACGTAATCTTAGCTTCTGGACTGATGACCGACCTTATTCGAGACCTCATTCTTCGCTGGCGGGACGATCCGGCAGCGACCTATCAGAGCTGGTTTTTATGGGACGAGCGTATCAAGAACTTTCGCTCCATCCGCAGGGGGCTGCAGCAGGTTGTCACCGAGATTGCCGCTGGTACGTTCGGGGTCGCCTATCGTGGCTCCTCACTGGAAACAGTTGTCCATTCGATTGCGGAGCAGCGTCAGATTTTCAAGGGGGCAGATCATGCGTTCCTTTGGAAGCCAAAGCTACGAATTCCAGATATCTACGAGAATCCCGTCAACCAGAAAGCGTTCGGTCAGCTTCTCGATACCTGTCTGTGCTGCAATACTGAAGAGTACGTGGTTTCGGCCATTCATGCGATTGATGCTCGCAAGATAAAGGGACTGGGACCAGCCGTGGCCAATCTGCTGTATTTTCTGCATCCGACAATCATGCCGCCGTTCAACACGGCGATCGTGAAGGGCTATAACGCTCTGACCGGATCGAAGGTGAAACTGGGGCGATGGGAAGAGTATCTCGCCATGCGGCAGGGAATCCTGAAGCTGAATGCGACCTATCGTTCACTGCTTTCCAATGATCTGGGCGCCATCGGAGGACTGCTGTTTGACCTCGGTAGCGGACGCTATACAGCGCCACCTCTCGAGGATGACGAAACCGCGCGAAAGCTTTGGGAAGCCGATCTCCATCAGGTAAGGGAGCAGAGCGCGAAAGAAGCCCGGATCCTCGCCGCGGAGCGGGAAACGGATCATACCCATACCGAGATTCAGGGCTGGCTTCGTGATCTGGGGCTTTCCCTGGGGTATGATGTCTGGATTGCGGCCAATGACCGCAGTCGTCCATGGCAGGACGGTAAATTGGGAGATGGCTGCCTGTCGGTGTTGCCAGGGTTCACGACAGAAACGCAGGGAGCGGAATCCGTGCGCCTGATCGATGTCCTGTGGCTGGACCAAGAAAGCCGCAGGATTGTTGCAGCATTCGAGGTCGAACATTCAACGACCATCTATTCCGGTATCGTGCGGATGCTGGATCTTGCTCTCGGGTCAGAGGCGCAGGCCCTGGAGGGCCTGTTCCTTGTTGCGCCGGACAAGCGGGAAGCCGATGTGCGGGAACAGTTGAAGCGGCCGGCCTTCAGCAGGATTGCCGACCTGAAAGTCCGGTATCTGCCTTATGAGGCGCTTGAGAAGGATCGTGAGGCAATCGAGCGTTTTGGTCATGGGATGAAGCCTATTCAGGCAATATCCCATCTTCTTACCCCAGCGTGATGTTGATGACAGCAATGAGCGGTACAATATCTGTTTCAGAGCGGGCAGAGAAATCGGGGCAGCTTCCCTCTCTGTCCCGAACGTCTTTTGCCATACGATGTCCGCTTATCGGAACCGGGAGCGGTCCTGTTATACTACCAGGTGGAGAGATCGAAGAACCGTTGATTGAAGGCATTATGTCCTGATTTTGGGCTTAACGAGCAAGTATTGATGGTTCTGGGTAATGACTTTCGCTCTGTGCCTGGGGCAGAACGGGGAGCATTATAGGCTGGTTTTCTACGCGGCGGCGCTGATCCGCTCCAGAAACAGAAAGCGGCGCATGTTGTAGACGATATTGGCCAGTCGGCCGCTGCCGTCGCGCAATGGTTTTCGGTCGTCTCGGCACAACCCGTACCCGAACATGATGGCCGTCTCATCATCGCCCGTCAGGCAGCCGATGCTTATATGCACCGCAGCAAGGCTGAGAACACACTGCGCACCTGTCGCGCCGCCGTCCGGTCCTGGTGTCGCTGGGCCTGCCCTTCAGGAAACGTCCGCGCCTGCGGACTCAGCACCACCTGACCTGCCTGTCGTCCCGCCATCGTTCTGCTTCCGTCATTGCGACAGGAGCATCATCTAATGATGCTTATTTCAGTTTCAGATGACGAGGAGGAAAGAGTTCTTCGTTCTCTGGAATTGATGCTCGCAAAGGAAACGCCGAACAATTTCATGTAGAGTAAGCGCTAACTGAAATCGAGACGGCAAAAATCCACTTTTCCGTTCACATCTCAGTATCCTTAATGTCTCGAATGAAGGCGGCAGCCGCCTTTTCCTCGCATCTCGCCCACATATGTGCTAATGTTGGTTTGTGCTTCATGGGAGAGATATATCATGAGCCGACTGATCATTGATATGACGGATCAGCAGCACCAGAGCCTGAAAGCACTGGCGGCGCTACAGGACAAGACGATCAAACAGTATGCCCTTGAGCGCTTGCTCCCTGATAATCTTGATACTGACCATGCGTGGCAGGAACTTAAAAATCTTCTTAGAGCCCGCGTTCAGGAAGGTCTTGACGGCAAGGTAAGCTCAAAGAGCGTCAGTGCGATCCTTAGTGAGGAACTCAACGAGAAGCACGCTTGAAAAGTTACATCCTTACTGAAGCAGCGGAAGCTGATGTGCGTACAGTCATCCGTTACACAACAAAACAGTGGGGAGACGCTCAGGTTCGTCGATATGTCGCCGTTCTGGAGCAAGGCATTTATCAGTCTCGTCGAAGGTCATAGCGCTTTCAAGGATATGAGTACGCTGTGTCCTGGGTTGAGAATGGTGCAGGTCGACCATCACTACATTTTCTGTCTACCGCGTGAGGGTGCGCCAGCCTTGGTCGTGGCCATTCTACACGAGCGCATGGATCTTCTGACCCGCTTGGCAGGCAGGTTATGATCTGACGTCTGCTTTCGGGAACGCAGATTGCCGAGCCCTACGTCCGGGAAGAGGCAAGTGCTGCCTGCCTGCTTAATTCCTGATCCCAGTGGTTCCGAACCGGATCATCTTATGAGTTGGGAGTTTGACCGGCGATCCGATGCAGGTCCGCATTGTCATATGTCCGGCATCCATCTGCCACCTGCCCCACAAGCCCGGCAATCGCCTTCGCGACAGTTTTCGCGTCAATCGCGCCATATCCAGCAAGCCTGCCGATCATGAACGGTGCCAGCGCCGCCGCCAGCCGCTGACCGATCGCCTCCATCGGTCGTGCCTCTGCACGGTGACCCAGCAACATGCCGGGACGCAGGATGTCCACGCGGCTGAAACCGAGCGCCCTGATGTCGCGCTCGATCTCGCCTTTGGTCCTGAGGTAAAAACCGGGACCGCCCGCCCCCACGGAAGAAACGAGAATGAATTGACGTGCGCCAAGCGCATGTGCCGCTGTAGCAAAAGCGAGGACATAGTCATGATCTACGCGGAACATGGCCGTCTGCGATCCAGCGGCACGAATTGTGGTGCCCAGGCAGGAAATCGCCACGTCAGCGCCAGTTGGGGCGACGGTCCGTAACGTCACCTCGGGCGCCGCGTACAGGCGTTCGAAATCAATGACATGATCGGAGCAAGATGATTTCCGACGCGTCAGGCTGGTGACGACGGTATCAGGCCACTTGGTAAGGTCCGCATCGACAGAACGCCCGATGAGACCGGTGCCTCCGATGAGCAGAACGCGCGTCGTCATCGCAGGATCAGATTGGTGATGACGTCGATTAGTTTGCCGAATGGCGGCTGAAGCAGTGTTGCCGCATTGAAACGCCCCTGTCTGTACACCCCACGGGCATGTGTAAGTGCCATGAAGCCTTCCTTTCCATGATACGCGCCGATCCCACTGTCCCCCACACCGCCAAACGGCAGATCGTCCTGCACATAATGCATCAATGTACCATTGATCGTCACGTTTCCTGAAATCGTGTTCTTCAACACCCTGTCGCGTTCAACGCGGCTGTCGCCAAAATAATACAGGGCCAGAGG
>NZ_JBXAYQ010000064.1:0-11062 GCF_057359305.1 Komagataeibacter ossonobensis
GCGATCTTGCGCGAGCAGAACGCGGCGGATTTTGGTGATCTGCTGATGTGGCCGACCCTCGCGATGCTGCATGATGCAGAATACCATCGCCGATGGTCCGCCCGTTTTACGGCCGTGATGGCGGACGAGTTTCAGGATGTGAACCGCGCCCAGTACCTGTGGCTCACGTTGCTTGGCAGGACGTCTGGTGAACTGTTCTGCGTGGGTGATGATTCCCAGAGCATCTTATAAGTTAGTTGGAATACATCGGCTTGAATCTATACCTTCGTGTCGCAAAGGGAGGGTACGATGCCTGAGCCTAAATGGTCACGATATCCGCAGGTTTCTGAGAACTCTCAAGGATGCTTATGGCTTTCGTTGCTCGACAATCTTGGCCGTTCGCCCGCTACCATAGACGCCTATGCCAGAGGTCTGGAACAGTATCTGTTTTTTTGTGAGGCAGCAGGTGTTGCTCCTGAGGCAGCAACTTTGAGTCATGTTTCACTATTTGTAAGGTATTTACGTGGAGAAGACGTTCCTTTCCTATCCACTCGCGCTGCTGTGAGCAATGCTACGCTTCATCAGCGCCTGTCCGCCGTCCGACTTTGGTATGATCATTTGGTCTTTGAAGGAATCAAACATCGAAATCCGGTGCCGCGAGGGCAGGCGGTTGTAGGGCGCGGCCCACTCTCGGAGCATGTCGGGTTCAGGTATGGTTTGGTACGTCGTTCCAAATTACTGCCATATTTGCCATCTGACGAAGAATGGGCTCGCTTGCAAGAAATAGTCGCACAGGAAACAGTCAGAAATCGCCTCATGTTCGCCTTGGCCTACTATGGCGCACTGCGCCGAGAAGAGTTAGTAGGTTTGAGGGTGTCGGATATTGACCCTGCGAGACGTCTCCTCACTATTCGGGCTGAGACGAGTAAAAGTGCACACGCTCGAGTGGTTTGTTACTCAGCAGTGATTTGTCCTGTGTTGGCAGTGTATTTACATCGTCGACGCGGTGCGACAACCCATTCAGGTGCCTTGTTTCTGTCTGAGTCAGATCGAAACTTTCGACAGCCCATAACGAAGTGGTCATGGAGCAAAACTGTCAGATGTCTTGCCCTTCAAGCCGGCATACCGGCGTTCAGTACTCATACCTTGAGACATCTGAGACTGACGCACCTGGCCCGGTCAGGCTGGCGTCTGCACGATATCGCAACGTATGCCGGACACCGCAATGTTCAAAGTACGACACTTTATATCCATCTATCTGGTGAAGATCTTCTCCGTAAAATCGCACACTCGGTCGAACAGATGGATATGAATCTTGGTAACAGGGTCTTCGGAGGATAGAACAGTGGCCGAATATCAGGTTTCTCAGAGCCTGTTTGGAAAGTCATGGATGAGCGTTTCTTCGGATGAGATTGGCCCCCATGGCGACGAAGATCATGGCCTGTGAGACATCGATGCGGCGCTCGTAATCGCGCACGAGGCGTCGCCAGCGGGTCATCCAACCGAACGTCCGTTCGACGACCCAGCGTCGGGACAGAACCTCGAAGCCTTTAGCCCCGTTACGGCGGCGGATGATCTCGACGACGAACTCCAGATAAGCCGCCTTGTCCATCAGTTGGAGGCGGTCATAGGCGCCATCGGCAAACAGGTGCTTCACCCAGGGCCAGCGTTTACGGATCGCATCCAGGATCATCTGTGCGCCTGCGCTGTCGGAGATGTCGGCCGGTGTCAGGTTGAGCATCAGCAGGCGCCCGTCCGTATCGACGGCGATATGCCGCTTGCGCCCGACCACTTTCTTGCCGGCGTCATAACCCCTTGTCTTTGCATGAGGCGCCTTGACGCTTTGGCTGTCGATCACCCCGGCCGACAGAGGTGGTCCCCATTTTTCGGACAGGGCGATAAGCTATCATCTGGCCTGAACGAGGACGGGTTTTATGGGCAAGATTACGCGGAAACGGTATGCGGCAGAGTTCAAGTCACGGGTTGCGCTGGAGGCGATCCGTGGGGAACTGACGCTGGCGGAACTGGCTTCGAAACATGGCGTGCATCAGACGATGATCGCCCAATGGAAGCGCCAGGCGATCGAAGGCATGGCAAGCCTTTTTTCTGGTAAGTCGGTAACGGAACCTTCAGTCAGCCCTGCTGATGTAGAGAAACTGCACGCCAAGATCGGCCAGTTGCTGGTGGAACGGGATTTTTTGCGGGATGCCTCTGCTCGGTTGGGCGTGATCAGAGGCGGCAGATGATTGACCCGAAGAGAGCATGCCTGCCGATAATCCGGCAATGCACGCTGCTGCAACTCAACCGGTCGGGCGTCTACTATCGGCCTGTGCCACAGAGCGAAGCCAATCTGGAGCTGATGCGGCTGATCGACGCCCAGTTCCTGGAAACGCCGTATTATGGCTCACGGCAGATGACATGGCATCTGCGCCGCCAGGGACATGAAGTGGGCCGCAAGCGGGTCCGGCGGCTCATGGCGATCATGGGCCTGCGGGCGATCTACCAGAAGCCGCGCACGACCGTGCCCCATCCGGAGCATCGGAAATATCCATATCTGCTACGGGATCTGGTCATCAATCGGCCTGACCAGGTCTGGTGTTCCGATATCACATATATTCCCATGAAACGGGGATTTCTCTATCTCGTGGCGATCATGGACTGGTTCACGCGCAAGGTCCTGTCCTGGCGTCTGTCGAACACGATGGACGCGGAGTTCTGTATCGAGGCGCTACAGGATGCCCTCATGCGCTATGGCGCGCCGGACATTTTCAATACTGACCAGGGGTCGCAATTTACGACACCCCGTTTCAGCGGGATACTGGAAGAGCGTCAGATCCGCATCAGCATGGATGGGCGCGGTCGCTGGCTGGACAACGTGTTCATCGAGCGCCTGTGGCGGTCGCTGAAATACGAATGCGTCTACCTGTACGCGTTCGAGACCGGATCAGAGCTGAGGGCCGGGCTTGGCAGATGGATCGCCCTTTATAACGAAAGGCGTCCGCATACGGCGCTGGCTGGACGAACGCCCGATGAGGCGTATCATAACGTGCCGACGCCATCTGGTCCGGGGTTAACCCCGGACCAGATGGCCAACAGCAACGCCGTCAGAAGGGCGGCATAACAACAACCGGGTATAGCTTATCAAGCCCGCAAAACTGTCCGAACGGACGGGACCACCTCAATGAAACCTTCATGTCAGTCGAAAATCACACATGAAAAAGTGTCGCTTGGCCAACCTGGAGGCCGAATGTCTTTCCTGTGCAGGGAAACTGGATGAACTACGCAATCCTGCCTTCGTTGCAGAAGTTGACACACGTCAAGGAGCCTTGCCGCACAGGTTGATAACAGAGTCGTTAGCGTCCTCGGGCGTTCGGCGGGCAAGCCCACTGGCAACGTCAGCACTTGCCGACCGCAGATAGCCACAACCCAGCATGGACAACTGATCATGAGCCTTACGATCGCCGCGATCAGGGAAAAGGACGAAGGAGAACGGCGCGTTGCGTTGGTGCCCGTCGTTGCGGAGCGCATCAAGCGTCTGGGGGCGTCCGTCGCCCTCGAAGCCGGAGCCGGTCTCACTTCCTATTTTCCCGATGCCACCTACAAGGACACCTCCATCGTGGAAGACGAGAAATCCCTCGTCGCCTCCGCCGATATCGTCCTTG
Organism: Komagataeibacter ossonobensis; assembly: GCF_057359305.1. Lineage (NCBI taxonomy): Bacteria > Pseudomonadati > Pseudomonadota > Alphaproteobacteria > Acetobacterales > Acetobacteraceae > Komagataeibacter > Komagataeibacter ossonobensis. Next base: position 3,642 of record NZ_JBXAYQ010000064.1, read on the forward strand.
CAGTGAATCCTCCCTCTCCCGACCTTGTGCAGGTCATGAAACCGGGAGCCATCCTCATCTCCTTCATCTACGGGCGCACTCATCCCGATCTGGTGAAGGCACTGCGGGACAAAAAGATTTCCTGTTTCGCAATGGAGCAAATCCCCCGTATCAGCCGCGCGCAGGCCATGGACGCCCTGTCCAGTCAGGCCACACTCGCGGGCTACTACGCGGTGCTGCTCGGCACCGTGCATATGCCCAAGATTCTTCCCATGATGACCACCGCTGTCGGTTCCCTTCGGGCCGCACAGGTGTTGGTCATGGGTCTTGGTGTGGCCGGGCTTCAAGCGCTGGCGACCGCCCACCGTCTCGGTGCGGTCACGGAAGGCTATGACGTCCGACCGGAAACGAAGGATGAAGCTCACTCGCTGGGTGCGAAATTCGTGGATACGGGCGTGGACGCCACCGGTCAGGGCGGGTACGCCCGCGAACTGACAGACGCCGAAAAAGCCAAGGTGAAATCGGTGCTGAGCGATCACATCGCACGTGCCGATCTCATCGTCACCACGGCTGCCGTCCCGGGCCGCCGTGCACCGCGCCTGATCGACGCGGACCAGATCGCACGCATGAAACCCGGCTCCGTCATCGTGGACATGGGCGCGGAAGGCGGTGGCAACTGCGAAGGCACCAAGGCGGGTGAGACGCTTCAGGTCGGTCCCACGCTGATCATCGGCCCGACCAACCTGCCGTCCTATCTCAGCGAGCAGGCCAGTGAACTGTATTCCAAGAACATCCTCAATCTGCTCGAACAGATCATCAAGGATGGCAAGCTGACACTGGACCTGACGGATGAGGTGATCGCCAAGACACTCGTCACCCATGACGGCAAGATCACCAATGATGGCGTGCGTGCCGTGGTGGAGGGCATACCGGCTGCCCCGGCACCCGCGGCTCCGAAGCCTTCTCCGGCCCCTGCTGCGCCGAAAGGACCGACGTCATGATCATCACCTCCATGACTTTCATCATCGCCCTCTACATCTTCATGCTGGCGGCGTTCACAGGCTACGTGGTTATCAGCCGGGTGCCATCGATCCTGCACACACCGCTGATGTCAGGCTCGAACTTCATTCACGGTATCGTCGTGGTGGGCGCGCTCAGTGCCCTGCTCTCGGCCACTACGCTGGCGGAACAGATCATCGGTTTCTTCGGTGTCCTGTTCGGCGCGGGCAACGTGATGGGCGGCTATGTCGTGACCGACCGGATGCTGGCCATGTTCAAGCCCAGCACCGCCAAGCCGGTGAAAAAGTCTGACGAAAAGAGCGCATCATGAATCTGCTCGAATACATTGTGGCCCTGAGCGGTCTGGTTGCGTCCGGACTGTTCATCTACGGCCTCAAGGGCATGTCTTCGCCGGTCACGGCCGTCAAAGGCATCGTCATCGCGGGCTGGGGCATGGCCTTCGTGGTCGTGGCCAGCTTCCTTCAGGTCTTCAACCTTCCCGAAGATGTGCTGCCGCATCTTCCCGTCAACCTCGGGCTGGCTGTCCTTGCGCTTCTGCTGGGCGGCCTGTGGGCGGGCCGCAAGGGACGGACAGTCCCCATGACGGCCATGCCGCAGATGGTGGCGCTGTTCAACGGCATGGGCGGCGGCTCGGCCGCAGCCGTGGCAGCGGTGGCGCTTCTGCATCACGCGGGCGGCTCGGCCCTGCATCTGGGCGTAACCGTCACAGGCGCGCTGATCGGCTGTATCTCACTGACCGGCTCGCTGATTGCATGGGCCAAGCTTGACGGCAAGATGCGCAATCCCATCCGTTTCGGCGGGCAGAAGGTGTTCAACCTGGCCATCTTCCTTGGCACGATCGTGCTGGGCATCATGACCGTCATCGCGCAGATGAACGGAGCGCCGGAAGGCGGCCTGTATGCCCTCCTGTTCTTTGCCGGCGCGCTGTTCTTCGGGCTGTGCATGACGGTGCCGATCGGCGGCGCGGACATGCCGGTGGTGATCTCGCTCTACAACGCCTTTACCGGTCTGGCCGTGGGTCTTGAAGGCTATGTCATGGCCGATCCCGCGCTCATGATCGCGGGCATGGTCGTGGGTTCGGCCGGCACACTGCTGACGGTGCTGATGGCGAAAGCCATGAACCGTTCGATCACCAACGTGCTGTTCAGCAACTTCGGCGCGGCTTCCCAGCAGGCCAAGGGACCGCAGGGCGAGATGAAATCGGTCGATCCGGCCGATGCCGCCACCACCATGCGTTATGCGTCGAGCGTCATCATCATTCCGGGCTACGGTCTGGCGGTGGCTCAGGCGCAGCAGAAGCTCTACGAGTTTGTGAAGCTGCTTCAGGCAGCGGGCGTGGACGTGAAGTTCGCCATCCACCCTGTTGCGGGTCGTATGCCCGGTCACATGAACGTGCTGCTCGCCGAAGCCGGCGTGCCTTACGACATGATCTACGACATGGACGACATCAACGACAGCTTCAAATCCACCGATGTTGCGCTCGTGATTGGCGCAAACGACGTGGTCAACCCCTCCGCACGCACGGACAAGTCTTCCCCCATCTACGGTATGCCGATCCTCAACGCCGATCAGGCGCATCAGGTCTTCGTCATCAAACGTGGTCAGGGGACCGGCTATTCGGGCGTGCAGAACCCGCTGTTCTTCGCGAAGAACTGCTCGATGGTCTTTGGTGACGCACAAGCCGTGCTGAGCAAGATGGTCGAAGCCGTGAAGGCACTGGGAACCAACTGATCCCCACCCCTGCCACTCCGGTGGCAGGGTTTTTCATTTCAGGGATCGGACAAAAGAAAGGAAAAGAGACATGGCAGGCAAGATGAAAGCGGCGGTCGCCCACGAGTTCGGCAAACCGCTGACAATCGAAGAGCTGGACATTCCCACGATCAATCAGAATCAGATTCTGGTGAAGGTTGACGCCTGTGGCGTCTGTCACACAGACCTGCACGCCGTGAGCGGTGACTGGCCCACCAAACCCAAACCCCCATTCATCCCTGGCCACGAGGGCGTGGGCCACGTCGTGCAGGTTGGCAGCAACGTCAACTGGATCAAGGAAGGCGATGTGGTCGGCGTCCCGTGGCTGTATTCGAGCTGCGGTCATTGCGAGCACTGTCTGGGCGGCTGGGAAACGCTGTGTGAAAAGCAGCAAGACACAGGCTACACCGTGAATGGCTGCTTCGCGGAATATGTCGTGGCCGATCCGAACTACGTGGCGCACATTCCCAAGGGCGTGGACCCGATCCAGATCGCACCAGTGCTGTGCGCGGGCCTGACGGTCTATAAAGGTCTGAAAATGACCGACACCAAGCCCGGTGACTGGGTGGCGGTCTCAGGCGTGGGTGGTCTGGGCCAGATGGCCATTCAGTACGGCGTGGCCATGGGCAAGAACATGATCGCCGTCGATATTGATGACACAAAACTGAAGACCGCCAAGGAACTGGGCGCGGCGCTGACCGTAAATGCCAAGGACACAGACCCCGCGGCCTTCGTGCAGAAGGAAGTCGGCGGCGCTCATGGCGCGCTGGTGACGGCCGTCTCCCGTATCGCCTTTTCACAGGCCATGGGCTATGCACGACGCGGTGGAACGATTGTTCTCAATGGCCTGCCGCCGGGTGAATTTCCGGTGTCGATCTTCGACATGGTCATGACGGGAACAACGGTCCGCGGATCCATCGTGGGCACGCGTCTCGACATGATCGAGGCGCTGTCCTTCTTTGCTGAGGGAAAGATTCACAGCGTTGTGAAGCCCGACAAACTGGAGAACATCAACCGCATCTTCGACGACCTTGAACATGGTCGCATCGACGGACGCGTGGTGCTCGACTTCCGGAACTGACGTGCTTACCGTGCCTGTCCTCAGGCACGGGTTTCCCCTCGCGCAGAAGAAAAAAGGAACAGAGGATGGCCTACGCAACAACCAATCCGTTCACGAATGAACAGATCAAGGTGTTCCCCAATTCGACCGACGCCGAGATCAACACGGCGCTGGACGCAGCCCACAGCGCCTTCCTGTCGTGGCGCACGACCTCCTTCGCCGAGCGCGCGAAGGTCATGCAGAACGCTGCCGACATCCTGCGCGCCAATATCGACGACTACTCCAAGCTGCTGACGCTGGAGATGGGCAAGATCTTCGCGGAAGCCAAGGCCGAGACGGAACTGTCCGCAGCGATCTTCGAATATTATGCCAAGAACGCCGAGAAACTTCTGGTCCCGCAGGATCTGCCCGTCGCCAGCAAGGACGAGGGCCGCGCGAAAGTGATCCATCAGCCGCTGGGCGTGCTGCTGGCCGTCGAACCGTGGAACTTCCCGTTCTATCAGGTCGCGCGCATCATCGCGCCGCAGCTCTCCGCCGGTAACACCGTCGTCCTCAAGCACGCTTCCAACGTGCCGCAGTGTGCTGCCGCCATGGACGAACTGATGATCAAGGCCGGCCTGCCCAAGGGCGCGTTCCAGAACCTCTATCCCACGCACGATCAGGTCTCGCGCATCCTTGCCGACCACCGCGTGCGCGGTCTGGCTCTGACAGGCTCCGAAGGTGCTGGCGCACGTCTGGCCTCCGAAGCCGGTCAGGCGCTGAAGAAGTGCACCATGGAACTGGGCGGCGCGGACGCCTTCATCGTGCTGGAAGATGCCGATCTGGAGAAGACCGTGAACTGGGCCGTCTTCGGACGTCACTGGAACGCCGGTCAGGTCTGTGTGTCCTCCAAGCGCCTGATCGTCGTGGACGGTGTCTATGACGAGTTCGTCAAGCGCTACCGCGAGGGCGTGTCCAAGCTGAAAATGGGCGACCCGATGGACCCCGCCACGACGCTGGCTCCGCTGTCTTCGCAGAAAGCCGCTGACGATCTGAAAAAGCAGGTCGAAGGTGCAGTTGCCGCAGGTGCGAAAGCGGAAGAAATCCCGCTGGAAATGCCCAATCAGGGTGCGTTCTTCCGTCCGGTGATCCTCACCAACCTCAAGGACGACAACCCGGCGATGCGCGAAGAGTTCTTCGGCCCCGTCACGCTGCTGTTCCGCGTGAAGGACGAAGCCGAGGCGATCCGCGTGGCCAATGACAGCCCGTATGGCCTTGGCGGTTCGGTCTTCACCAAGGACGAAGCCCGTGGCGAACGCGTGGCCGAGCAGATCGAGACCGGCATGGTCTACATCAACCATCCGACGATGGTGAAGGCGGACCTGCCGTTCGGTGGCGTGCTGCGTTCCGGCTTCGGTCGTGAACTGATCGACCTCGGCATCAAGGAGTTCGTCAACCACAAGCTGATCGACGTCGTCGACATCGACGCGCCGTTCTGATTGCGGTGACGGGAGTGACTTCTTCGGTCGCTCCACTCTGAATGTAAAAAAGCCCGGTCTCGCAGTTTGCGGGACCGGGCCTTTTTTATGTGTCGACACCGGAAGACAGAGAGATCAAGGGGCGGTTATTTCTTCACCCTTTCTCCTGAACCCGATCCGGCATGCTTCATGCTGCCGCTCGCGCCGTTACGCCAAGACGATAGCCAGCTTTCTGAAGCACTTTGATGGACTCTTCGGAATATTTTCCAACCAGCGATGAAACATCTCCCGGAGCGCTCCAGAACCCAAGCGTCACCTGAATATTTGCAGGCTTCGGCAGGAAGGAGACCGACGGTGCTGGATCTTTAAGCACCCGTTCGTCCTGTTCCGTTAACCCCAGAAGCAGCGCACGGGCCTTGTCGAGATCATCATTGTAATCGATCAGCAAACTGACAGATCCCAGAAGCCTTTCCGACTCCGAACTGTTGACGACAATGTTGTTCGACAATGTTCCGTTGGGGATAAAGATTATCTCGTTGTTCGCATCGAGCAAGACAGTGCGGAACATCTCGATCGATGTCACCGTACCGGAACTCCCTCCTGCTGTGATCGAATCTCCCACCTTGAATGGGCGAAACAGAAGAATCAAAACACCACCAGCAAAGTTCGCAAGACTACCCTGCAATGCCATGCCGACCGCCAAACCCGCGGCACCAAGAACCGCAACAAACGACGTCGTCGCAATACAGAGGTGGTCCCCATTTTTCGGACAGGGCGATAAGCTATCATCTGGCCTGAACGAGGACGGGTTTTATGGGCAAGATTACGCGGAAACGGTATGCGGCAGAGTTCAAGTCACGGGTTGCGCTGGAGGCGATCCGTGGGGAACTGACGCTGGCGGAACTGGCTTCGAAACATGGCGTGCATCAGACGATGATCGCCCAATGGAAGCGCCAGGCGATCGAAGGCATGGCAAGCCTTTTTTCTGGTAAGTCAGTAACGGAACCTTCAGTCAGCCCTGCTGATGTAGAGAAACTGCACGCCAAGATCGGCCAGTTGCTGGTGGAACGGGATTTTTTGCGGGATGCCTCTGCTCGGTTGGGCGTGATCAGAGGCGGCAGATGATTGACCCGAAGAGAGCATGCCTGCCGATAATCCGGCAATGCACGCTGCTGCAACTCAACCGGTCGGGCGTCTACTATCGGCCTGTGCCACAGAGCGAAGCCAATCTGGAGCTGATGCGACTGATCGACGCCCAGTTCCTGGAAACGCCGTATTATGGCTCACGGCAGATGACATGGCATCTGCGCCGCCAGGGACATGAAGTGGGCCGCAAGCGGGTCCGGCGGCTCATGGCGATCATGGGCCTGCGGGCGATCTACCAGAAGCCGCGCACGACCGTGCCCCATCCGGAGCATCGGAAATATCCATATCTGCTACGGGATCTGGTCATCAATCGGCCTGACCAGGTCTGGTGTTCCGATATCACATATATTCCCATGAAACGGGGATTTCTCTATCTCGTGGCGATCATGGACTGGTTCACGCGCAAGGTCCTGTCCTGGCGTCTGTCGAACACGATGGACGTGGAGTTCTGTATCGAGACGCTACAGGATGCCCTCATGCGCTATGGCGCGCCGGACATTTTCAATACTGACCAGGGGTCGCAATTTACGACACCCCGTTTCAGCGGGATACTGGAAGAGCGTCAGATCCGCATCAGCATGGATGGGCGCGGTCGCTGGCTGGACAACGTGTTCATCGAGCGCCTGTGGCGGTCGCTGAAATACGAATGCGTCTACCTGTACGCGTTCGAGACCGGATCAGAGCTGAGGGCCGGGCTTGGCAGATGGATCGCCCATTATAACGAAAGGCGTCCGCATACGGCGCTGGCTGGACGAACGCCCGATGAGGCGTATCATGACGTGCCGACGCCATCTGGTCCGGGGTTAACCCCGGACCAGATGGCCAACAGCAACGCCGTCAGAAGGGCGGCATAACAACAACCGGGTATAGCTTATCAAGCCCGCAAAACTGTCCGAACGGACGGGACCACCTCAGACGGACTGGCTTCACGACCCATCCGCTCCCGATCGAGCATCAATTCAACATCGTGGATCGTCTGAAACAGGAAACGCCGCGCCAGTTCCCGGAAC
>NZ_JBXAYQ010000065.1:0-10905 GCF_057359305.1 Komagataeibacter ossonobensis
AATGCCGAGATCATTGAAAAGCTGAATATAAAGCAGATAGATATCGGGATCATGTATTGTGAGGAGTGTCCCAAAGCCCCGGCCTTTGTCATGCATTAACTTTATAAGGAAAAACAGGTTCTAGCTGGCGCTAAATCTTACGATTTCCCGCCTGGCGATGAGATTAGCTGGGAAGCCGCAGCACAGTTCCCTCTTATCTTGCTCAGCCGGAGCATGCGTTGCCGGAAATTTGTCGATGTGGGGTTCCGAACTGTAGGCGTAAAATCGATAGTCTGGCCTGAGATTACTTTCCTGGAACTGATTCATGCTTCAATCATGATCTGCCACACCCGCCGACTTCATATTTTACATTTGGGATACGCGCATAAATCTGTGCCTCGAGTTTGCCGCGTGAGTCATTTCATATTTCGAGGATTTGGCAACGTCTGTCGAGAGCGCAGAGATTCAGATATTTTGACGGGCGGGAACAGCTCGGCTTTGTGAATAGACCACTATTTCCCATCTGGCGGACGCTCAGGTTCGGAAAAGGCTATGAGCGACATCACACAGCAATGCTTCGCCCTTTTCCAGCGTCGCTACCACGGCGAGGCGGGAGTGCGGATATTGGTATTGGCCCGATCACCGGTGTTGGAGAAAATGTCCGATAAAGGCGGAAGATTGGATTGGCGGTACGTTCAGGCGTGATTCTGTCCGCCTTCCGGATCCCCTGCTGGCTACTGGTTATCGCATAGAGGTTGCCCCTCACGCTTTTCTTTCGCGAGTCCGCGTAAGGGTGCCCTATCGGGTAGTTTCCACTCCTGTAGGCAAGACACTGCAGAACCGCCCCAGATAAATCCCTGTACTTCAGACACTTTTCATCAAGCCACGATCGGACGGCAGGCCTGTACCCGCGTCCGGATCACAGACTCTTCTCGAGAATAGGTTGACATTCGTCACCGTACCAGAACAAATAACGAACACAATCGCTAATTCCATACCAGAAACACCCGAATGGACTGTCCGACCCCATGCCCGCATCTCAACCACGTCCCGCGCTGGAGGCGCTGAGAGCACAGGTCAGCCGCCTCGAAGGCCAGGGCCGGCGCAGGCGGGGCGTGCTGCCCTTCGGGGTGCCCGAGATTGACGGTCGCCTGCCAGACGGCGGACTGGCGCTGGGCGCGCTGCATGAAGTGGCCGGCGGCGGCCATGACGCCCTGAATGCAGCAGCGTCCGGCCTGTTTTCCGCCGGGATCGCAGCCCGGACACGGGGCAAGGTACTGTGGATCGCCACCCGTCAGGACCTGTACGCCCCGGCACTGCAGCAGGTCGGGCTGTCGGCGCGACGGACCATTTATGTCGCAGCCAGTTCGGACGTCGATGTGCTGGCCTGTTTCGAGGAGGCATTGCGCCATCAGGGGCTGGGCGCAGTCGTCGCCGAGGTGGCCCGCCTGTCCATGACCGCGTCACGTCGCCTGCAGCTGGCGGCCGAGACATCCGGCGCACTGGGCATCGCCATACGGCGCTGGCGGCGGCAGACGGATGCGGCGGATTTCGGCCAGCCCACCGCTTCGGTCACCCGGTGGCGGGTATCCGTCCTCCCATCCGTGCCGCTGCCAGTGCCCGGCGTCGGCCGGTCCCGCTGGCTGCTGGAACTGATCCGTGCCCGCGCGGGCGAATGCGCCGATTTTGAAGTGGAGGCCTGTGATGCCAAAGGGAGACTGGCACCGTGTCGTCTCGCTCTACCTGCCGCTCTGGCCGACAGACCGGCTCAGGAAGCGGCTGGGAACCGACGCGCCCGCGCCTGACCGCCCGCTGGCGCTCGTCGGACGGGAAGGGCGGCGACGGGTCGTGCTATCGGTCGATCTCGCCGCCCGCAGGCTGGGCCTGCGTCCCGGCATGCCTGTCGCGAAAGCGCAGGCGCTCCATCCCGATCTGCTCATCATGGATGCCGACCCGGACGGTGACCGGGCAGGGCTGGAGCGGCTAGCGCTGTGGTTCCAGCACCGCATCGCTCCCATCGTGGCCCCCGATCCACCCGACGGCATCGTGCTGGATACGACCGGTGCCGATCACCTGCATGGGGGCGAGGCCGTCATGCTGGAGAACATGGTCACCCGCCTGAAGAAGTCCGGAATGACGGCCCGGGCCGCGATTGCCGATACATGGGGTGCCGCCCATGCGCTGGCGCGCTATGGCCGGGGACGTATCACCCTCGTGCCGCCCGGTGAGACGGCGGCAGCGATTGTCGACCTGCCCATCGAGGCCCTGCGCCTGCCAGAGGATATCATTGATGGCCTCCATGGGCTGGGCGTGTCACGCATCGGCCCGCTGGCCGGTATGCCGCGCGCACCGCTGGCCCTGCGCTTCGGCCTGGATGTCGCCCGCAGGCTGGACCAGGCTTTCGGGCGGCAGGCGGAAGCCATTGTCCCGGTCCGGCTGCAGGCGCCGGTGCAGGTCAGCCGGAACTTTGCCGAACCGATCAGCGCAGCCGAGACCATTGCCCGCTACATCACCAAACTCGTGCCGCCCCTGTGCGCCGGGTTGGAGGAACGCGAGCAGGGCGTGCGCCGCCTCGACCTGCTGCTGCACCGGGTGGACAGCCGAACCGAGGCCGTCCGTGTGGCTACGGCCATGCCGGTGCGGGACGTCAGACGCCTGACCCGTCTGCTCTGTGACAGGATCGAGACCATCGATCCGGGCTTCGGGATCGAGCGCATGGTGCTGACCGCGTCGCTGGCCGAGCCGATCCTGCACCGCCAGGGTGTCTCCGCCCTGATCGAGGAAGAAGAGGCCGACGTCTCCGACCTGATCGACACCCTGGCCAACCGCGTCGGCACACAGGCCCTGTATCGCTTTGCCCCGGTGGAAAGCGACGTGCCGGAACGGGCTGTCTGCCGCGTGCCCGCACTCGCACCCGAGGACGGAAAGGAGTGGCCGGATCACTGGCCACGCCCCACGCGCCTGTTGCCCCGTCCCGAGCCGATCCAGACCATGGCCGTGTTGCCCGACCATCCGCCGATCTTCTTCATCTGGCGTGGCATCCGCCGCCGGATCAGATGCGCTGATGGCCCCGAGCGGGTCTTTGGCGAATGGTGGAAGGGCGATGCCGAACTGACCACCGTGCGGGACTATTTCCGGGTGGAAGATACCAGCGGCGAGACATTCTGGGTTTACCGGACCGGGGATGGCGAACATGGCGAGACCGGTTCGCAGGGCTGGTTCCTGCATGGTCTCTTTGAATGAGCGTGGCATACGCCGAACTGCAGGTGACGACGTATTTCTCGTTCCTGCGCGGCGCATCCTCACCAATTGAACTGTTCGAGCAGGCGAAGGCCCTTGGCATTGAAGCGCTGGGCATCTGCGACCGTAATTCCCTGGCGGGCATGGTGCAGGCCCATGTCGCGGCCAAAGAGACCGGCATCCGCCTGGTCGTGGGCTGCCGTCTCGATCTGGCCGATTTTCTGCCCGTGCTGGTCTATCCGACGGATCGGGCCGCTTATGGCCGGTTGTGTCGGCTGCTGAGCCTTGGCAAGGCCCGGGCCGGAAAGGGGAAATGCCGTCTGCTCTGGGAGGATCTGGTCACATGGGGTGAGGGCCTCCTTGTCATCCTGATCCCGGATACGGCGGATGATGCCTGCGCCCTGCAGCTTCGCAAGCTGCAGGATGCCTTTGGCGACCGGGCCTCCATGGCGCTGACCCTGCGGCGTCGGCCCAATGACCAGATGCGGCTGTATGAACTGGCGCACCTCGCCCATCAGGCGCGGGTGCCAGCGGTCGTGACCAATGACGTGCTGTTCCACACCCACGACCGGCGTATCCTGCACGATGTGGTGACCTGCATCCGCAACCACACCACCATCGACGAGGCCGGGTTTGCCCGTGAGCGCCATGCGGACCGTTACCTCAAGCCGCCTGCAGAAATGGTGCGACTGTTCAGCCGGTATCCCGAGGCGGTGGCCCGGACCACGGATATTGTGGAGCGCTGCCATTTCTCGCTCGATGATCTGGCCTATCAATATCCCGACGAGGTCTCCGTCCCGGGCCAGACGCCGCAGCAGGCGCTCGAAGCCCTGACCTGGGAAGGGGCGGCAGCGGCCTATCCCGAAGGCATTCCGCCCGAGGTCAGGAACATCCTCAACCATGAACTCGCCCTGATCGGGCGCATGGATTATGCACCGTATTTCCTTACCGTCCACAGCATCGTCCGTTACGCCCGCTCGCAGGGCATCCTGTGCCAGGGGCGGGGATCAGCGGCCAATTCCGCTGTCTGCTATGTACTGGGCATTACCGCCATCGATCCGGCACGGACGTCGCTGCTCTTCGAGCGCTTCGTATCCGAAGAGCGCCGCGAGCCGCCCGATATCGACGTGGATTTCGAGCATGCGCGCCGGGAGCAGGTCATCCAGTGGATTTATGGTCATTATGGCCGCAACCACGCAGCCCTTACGGCCGTGGTTACGCGCTATCGTGCGAAGGGCGCGCTGCGCGATGTCGGCAAGGTCATGGGTCTGCCCGAAGACCTGATCCGCACCCTGTCCGGCCAGATCTGGGGTTGGGGGCGCAAGCTGGATGATGACGCGCTGAATGAAACGGGGATCGACCTCTCCGACCGGCGGATCCGGCTGACGCTGGATCTGGCGCGCTGCCTGATCGGCATGCCGCGCCACCTGTCGCAGCATCCCGGCGGGTTTGTCCTGACCCATGACCGGCTGGATGAACTGGTGCCGATCGAACCGGCGGCCATGGACGGTCGCCAGATCATCGAATGGGACAAGGACGATATCGACGTCCTGAAATTCATGAAGGTCGATGTGCTGGCCCTTGGTATGCTGACCTGCATGAAGAAGGGGCTGGACCTTCTGGCCGAACACAAGGGACAGCATTACACGCTGCAGACCATTCCGGCCGAGGATCCGCGGACCTACGCCATGATCCGGAAGGCGGACACGATCGGGGTGTTCCAGATCGAATCCCGCGCCCAGATGTCCATGCTGCCACGTCTCAGGCCCCGGGTGTTCTATGATCTGGTGATCGAGGTGGCCATTGTCCGGCCCGGTCCCATCCAGGGGGACATGGTGCATCCCTATCTGCGTCGGCGGGCCGGGCAGGAAAAGGAGATCTACCCGACGCCGGAACTCGAAAAGGTGCTCAAGAAGACGCTGGGCATTCCGCTGTTCCAGGAACAGGTGATGCAGGTGGCCATGGTGTGTGCCGGGTTTTCGGCGTCCGAGGCCGACCAGTTGCGCCGGGCCATGGCGACGTTCAAGAATACCGGCACGGTCTCGCGTTTCCGCACGCGACTGATCGAAGGCATGACGGCGCGGGGTTATCCCGCGACCTTTGCCGAGCGCATCTTCCAGCAGCTTGAGGGGTTTGGCAGTTACGGCTTTCCCGAAAGCCATGCGGCCTCATTTGCCATCCTTGCCTATTCGTCATCCTGGATGAAATGCGCCCATCCAGATGTGTTTCTGGCCGCCCTCCTGAACAGCCAGCCGATGGGGTTCTACGCCCCGGCCCAGCTTGTGCGCGACGCCCGCGAGCATGGGGTCGAGATCCGGCCGGTCTGCGTCAACGCCTCGCGCTGGGACAGCACGCTCGAAGGCCCGGAGCGGGATGACGGGCTGTTTGCCGTCCGCCTGGGTATGAACCTAGTGAAAGGACTGGCCAACGAGGATGTGGCCCGGATCGTGGCAGCGCGGGGTAACCGGCCCTTTGCCTCGGTCGATGATCTGTGGCGCAGGGCAGGGGTGAAGGGGGCGGCCCTGACCCGTCTGGCCGAGGCGGACGCTTTCCGGCCGGGGCTGGGTCTGGCCCGGCGCGAGGCGCTGTGGGCGATCAAAGCACTACGTGACGAACCCCTGCCGCTGTTTGCCGCAGCCGCCGTCATGCGTGAGGCGGAAGAACCCGACGTGCTGCTCCAGCCCATGCGGGACGGGGCTGAGGTCGCGCGAGATTACAACCGTACCGGCCTAACCCTGCGGGATCATCCCGTGGCGTTCCTGCGCCCAGATCTCGTTGAGCGCGGGATAGTGACGTGTCGGCAGGCCCTGGAGGCCCGGGGCAGAAGCAGCCTGTCGGTGGCCGGACTGGTGCTGGTCCGCCAGCGGCCCGGTTCGGCCGAAGGTGTGGTGTTCATGACGTTGGAAGACGAAACGGCCGCGATCAACGTGATCATCTGGCCTGATATGTTCGAGCGTTTCCGCCGGGTGGTCCTGTCAGGCCAGATGCTGGGGGTTGTCGGGCGGCTGCAGAAGGAAGGGGAGGTGATGCATCTGGTGGCACGCGAGATCGGTGATCTCTCCCACCTGCTGGCCGATGTGGGGAATCGGTCGCTGCAGCCTCTCTCCAACCTTGATCAGGACAGGTCTGTCGAAAATATCTTTGTGAAGGCCCGGAATTTTCATTGAATGTTGTGTCAGAAGGATAATTCATCTTCGCGATGTTCGCTTACGCCTACACATTGGTCATGCGGAGTGCTGGACTGTGTTTCGCAAAGCGGACATCATTGCTTGAAAGTCTTATCTCCGGATCCAGCGGCAATATTCATTCTGCTTCGTTTCTTAGCTGGTCGCCTCGCCTATGATAGGCAGAGTCTTTAGATGGTTGTCGATGACCTTGACTATATGACGGGACATCGGAAGATGCGCCTTCTCGGATGACCATCGATCCATGAAGAGACCGACAGTTTCACGTGCCGTGTCGAGGACCAGCTTTCTCGGCAGCGCGGCCTTGCCGGCGAGGTGAAGAAGTTCCTCTTTCGTGAATTGATCAAACCGTCGCGTACGACTGAAATTCAAGGCCGACTGATCGCCCGGAATGTAGGGAATCGTCGATACGAAGTCATAGGCAGGAGAGAGCTTGGCGGTCCGCTGGTCGGGGTAGATGAGTGACCAATTTTTCAGATGCATATCCCCGTTGCCGATGAGGGTATTGAAAGTCAGGCGACGGATGAACTCGGCAACATCGTTATGATCGGACTCAGCCGCGATCACCGACGCGATGCTGCGGTTGCTTGCTTTTTTGTACTTATCTTCGGAATAGACCCCATAGACCTGAGCAAAGTCCTCGATATGGATGGATGTGCCATCTTCGCGACGATCAAAGCGCTCGATGATAAAAGCCTTGTCTCCAAGCTGGTCGATGCCGTCCGGCAAGTTTTTGATACCGCTAATATCTACCAAGCCGATAGGTGGGACATTGATGCCAACCATGCGAGCAAGCGTCATCATCGAGAATTCGTTTTCAGGGACGCCATGATACTCTCTTGAGGGAAGCTTGACGATCCAACCGCCCCCGATCCCACTTGCTGGAATGGTCAGGCCACCGGCAGCGTCGATGACGGCTGAAAATTTCAACTGAACCCCAGCAAGCGAAAACCGGAGCGCGTTTTCATGGGTGTTTGAGCCCTTAACCTCGACTTGATCATCGAGATCATCAAACAAAGGCCGTGCTTCATCTTCAGCGACCTCGACCGTCACAGCCCCGGGCAGGTCGCGGCCGAGGGCTTGGATCAGGAAGAACTCACGCGTCTCATTGACGCCCGCCTTTTCTGCCAGATAGCTGCGGAGACGACCTTCAGGAAGCAGGTTCGAGAAGAACGGCATGAGCTTCACTTTGATCGGCCTGAAGTCGTTCCGCAACTCTCCATACTGGTCTTTGAAGGACAAACCGAGCGTTTCTCTATCTGCGTTACCAATATAGGCGTCATTGAACGTAAAGATTGATCGTTCATCGCCAAGATGCGTGAGTGTCCCGATCGGTTTGCCATGGAGTTTGACGGTCAGGAAGGAAACATCAGGCATCATCGTCCTCCTCATCAAGAGAGTAGGCCGGACGTGATAGGGTATCTCCGCTATCGGGTAGCGGATCATGTGAAGCCTTGTTGCGGATCGTTCGCATTATTTTGAGGCTTTCATTGAGTGAGACCATCTCTTTTCCTGGACGACCGATCTGCTCAATTATGTGACGCAGTTTTTTCATTTCCTCGAGGTCGAGCATCGATACTCGGAACCGGTGCAAGTCGGAGATAGACTTCTGAAGTCGCTGAAGTCCTTCGAGGTCTGGCATGCTCATTTGGATGCCGCGCATTGTCTCACTGATTCGCTGCATCTCCTTTTGGATTGCAACGACGTCTTTGCGGTTGGAGCTGATCGCATCGCGGCTTAGGGAACGCACGACGGCCACAGCCTTGCGTGGAACAAGAGCAAGCTCCAGATCAAGGGCATGAGCGAGCGCGGCCAAGCTTGAGAGGCGTAGGTCGACAGTTCCTGCTTCGATCCGGGAAATCTGCGCTTGAGGCACCCCAGCCAACTCGCTCAACTCGCGTTGGCTTAACCCCTTGGTTTTGCGCGCCGCTTGCAATCGCTCTGCTATGCCTGTTATGTCGCAGCTCATATCAATGTTCTTTTCTGCATCAATTCACATATATGATGCAGTTTTATATATCAGAATTTTGGGTACCTTTCAAGATTGATATATATATATATATATATTTCGATATCAAATAATAATTTTATGTATATTTTGAGGTGGCCCCGTCCGTTCGGACAGTTTTGTGGGCTTATAAGCTATACCCGATTGATGTCATGCCGGCATTTGGGGGCGAACTGGAAATCGTCGCTCGATTCCCCGATCGTGCGGTGAAGATCCGCAATTTCTCCGAATTGAACGCGAAGCGGGGGCGTTTGAGACTTACGCCAGTCCCGCCGATTACCGCTATGACATACGTAAACGCCCGAACACGGGATTTGTGATGTTCCGACCGTGAGTGTTTCGATGCCTCATACCCTGTTTTTTTGCGGAAATGGGAAGTGGCGGCATGGTAAAAGATACGAAACGCAAACTCGGCGGTATCGTCCCGGCCAACGATAACGGGCCGGTCGATCCTGCCGCGAAAGCGCGGTGCGATGAACTGATGTTTGCCCTGGCGAGCGCAATGGGCCGCCAGATCGCCCGCGAAGAGTTCGCCCGTCGGAAATTGGGGCGGGCGGCCAACGACAATTGCCCTCTTCCCGGCCATCGCCCGGACGGGAAGGACAGGCCGGAAAGGGGAGAGTGAATGACCCGCGTAGCTCTTTATGCCCACCATTCGTCCGACAACCAGAGTGCGGCCTCCATCGAGGACCAGTTGCGCCTGCGCGATGAAATGGCCGTCCGTGAAGGCTGGCCCGTCGTGCAGACCTATCGGTGTTGATTTTCACTGAGAACTGATGGCGTGGACGGCTCCCTGTGGTCCTGAGAGGATGCTGAGGAGTTGAATGTCAGTGAAGGAAACCATCATGCGTTCCGTAATGCTGATCACATCAAACCGGCTGATCGTGAACATCATGAAGCAGGTCGACGAACTCCTTGATTACGCCAATGACGTTTCACAACCTGACAGACATTCTGCTGCCCCTATCGCTGTCTTTAATTATTCACCGATCAGCGACCAGAAACCCAGCTTGCGCTTATGCTGCGCTTTCAAGCGGGTCATAAAGGCTTCATGGGTTTCCATGCCGTTTGTCGCTGTCAGCATTTGTGCAAGCAGCCGACAGGAGGCGAGATCCTTCGCCGCATAGGAATAATAGCGGGAAAGCGCCTTATTCAGCACGGCCTCGACCAGCAGGCGGTAAAGAAGGGTCGCCTCATTGGGATACGATTCAGACAGACGATCCGCAGCCGGACGTAGTGTTCCGTAATCACGCCCGTCCAGTTCTGCCGTATGCTCCCGCACGAGACGGGCAGCAGCGTCGAGCGCTGGCCATTTAAGAAGAGTGGAAAGGGCTACGCCCCTGACCGGGAAATTACGGATGTGATTGAGTGCCTGTTCTTCAGCATCAATCGCGTCGTAATCGCTGAGATGGCGTTGATATGCTTGCCAGTGCGGCAGGCTAAGGCGTTCCTGAAAGATTTTCCATCGCAGGGACTGGGCTGTGTCGCGATCGCCCACGGTTTCGCACGCTTCGATCCGAAGATCGTCATTTTCCCAGCGGAACCGGGGCGTCTCCTCAGTCTCCCGGTCGAGCCATTCGAGCGCCTCACGGGCACGCTCCTTGTCCAGCAGGCGACGTGCAACATCGCCGATAGAAGAGGACTGACGTTCACTCAGGTTGACTGCTTCGATATAGGCATCGACGTCACCTATTGCATCGGCCAGATCCTTCAGATGACCGAGGGTCTGCATGCGCGCAAAGTCGGTACGATAGTCTCCCTTCGCATTTGAGGCGGGAAGGTCGTGCAGTCGTGCAAGCAGCGTGCTTCTGAGTATGGCCGCGCCCGGCTTCCCCAGTGCTTCACCGCACGAGACAAGCAGGCGGTCACAGGTGCCATACCCGTCGTTATCGAGAAGTGTGAGCATATCCCTGACAGTGACAGCCGGATCCCGACCAGCCTGTCGTCCCCAGAGGGAGCCAAGATCGGAGGCCGCTTCGCGAAACACATCTGACAGGTAACCGGAACTGTCATCAGAGCGCTCATAGACGGAAGGAGCAAGTTCCACGAGAAGACGCATGGCGGAAATGGCCTGCCCGACATCCGTCGTTGCAACATCGTTGAGAATGGATTGCCGTAAGGCATCGAGCTCGGTCGTAAGGGGTTTGATCCGGTCCCAGGGCAGGAATCCACGGGAACGCTGGATCGTTCGCAGCCTCTTTTCGATCTCCTTGCCGAGTTTGTCTTTCGCATGAGTGGCTGTCAGCGCCATGCGCAGCTTCCGGGTGAGCACGGCATCCTGTTCCGACAGTTCGACCAGAAGGTCTGCAAGCCGATCCGCACCAAGGGCTTTCAGATTGTCTTTCGTGACGGTCGTGCCAACTTTCGCGGATGCGGCGGATTTGCGGGTGGCAGGTTTTGTAGAAGGAGTGCGGACCATGAATGCAGATTATGACAGCGACACAGGGGACGCAATCAAAAGCCGTTGTCAGGAAAAAGAGGAAAAAAGCTAGC
>NZ_JBXAYQ010000066.1:0-10658 GCF_057359305.1 Komagataeibacter ossonobensis
GCTTCACCAAAAACTTTCTTATTATACAGCCCTGACGGGTACGATCAGGCTCAGTGCTGTTCCGGCAGGTCGGTGCTGAACAGGGAATCCGGCGGCATGGGACCACCTGTCGAGGCATCAAGCAGATCGACACGGGTGGTTTCCTGCTGGGCGTCCTGGATGATCCAGCCACGCAGCAGCAGCGGGCTGTCATGGAAGATCAGCGTCATGCTGCCATCACCGGGGGAATCGGTGCGCACGACCGTAATTTCCAGCACATTGCCCTCACGCGACAGGCCGGTGACCGTCACATCCCCCGACAGTTGCAGGTGTGGACGCAGCAGCAGGCCAAGCGGCGTCTTGTCCATGGGCATGGTGGTGGTCTGGTCCAGCTGGCTGTCGTTGAATACGACCTGATCATGATTGGCCACCAGCAGCAGCGGGCTGGGGGGATCATACTGGAACCGCATGCGGCGATTCGTCCGGTCGATCCACGCGGTCCCGGTGCTCTGCTTGCCATCGGGAGCTGTCTGGCGGAATCGGGCCTTGAGCAGGCTGATCGCATCCAGATGCCGCTCAACACGTTCCAGCAGGGCATGGTCCTGATCCGATGCGCCAACGGCCATCTGTTCCTGCGCATGGGCGATGGGCACAAGGCCACCACCGGCAAGCAGGCAGGCCAGTCCACAGGCGGCGATGGTAGGGGAAAATCTCATGATACGGGACGATCCATACGGGAAGTACCCGCCCACTGGTGCCCCATCATCGGGGTAAGATCAAGGCGGGCCGATCAGGAACTGCCGATCAGCACGCCGGCCACGAATACCAGCAGCCCGCCAATGACAATCTGCACGATGGCCGAACCGAACGGCGTTTCCTGATACCGCCAGCGGATCCACGAAATCACGAACAGTTCGATCACCACAACGATCACGGCGGCAATCATGGCGGTGGAAAAATTGTCGATCAAAAACGGCAGCGTATGACCAATCCCCCCCGCGGTGGTCATAAGCCCGCATATCAGCCCGCGCAGCAGTGGCGCGCCACGGCCCGACAGCTTGCCATCATCGGACAGGGCTTCGGCAAAGCCCATGGAAATCCCCGCCCCCACTGACGCCGCCATACCGACAAGAAACGCGTTCCATGGCTGGTGTGTGGCGAAAGCCGCCGCAAAGACCGGGGCTAGCGTGGACACCGATCCATCCATAAGCCCCACAAGACCGGGCTGGATGACCTGCAGCACGAAGCGGCGGCGCGCGTCCTCGTCCTCGCTTTCGCGTTTGCTGGTTGGCAGGCGGTCCAGTTCTATGGCGTTGGCGGCCTGTTCGTGCTGGTCCTCGGCATGGGCCAGGTCACCCAGCAGCCTGCGCGTGGCGGCATCTGTGGTGCGCAGCGCGGCCTGACGGTAGAAGCGCGCGGCATCCATTTCCATCTGCCGGGCATGCTGGCGCACGGCCTCGATCCCCTGTGTCTGGACCTGCCATGCGGGCTTGCGCACGATGAAATCCGCAATATCCTGCCGCCGGATCAGCGGGATGTGGGGGCCGAACCGGCTGGCGTACAGGTCGATCAGGTCGCGGCGGTGGCTGTCCTCTTCTACCGACATGTCGGTAAATATCTTGGACGTATCGGGATATTTTTCGCGCAATGCGTAAGCAAAATCAGAATAGATGCGCCCGTCTTCCTCCTCATTGGAGATGGCCAGCGCGAGGATTTCCTGATCGGTCAGGGACGAAAATTTACGCATTATCCAGTCTATGCATAAATTTTTGCATCACCTCAAGAATATTGTCAATTTAAAAATCATTATCATTTGTATTTTCAAAGTAATGGCCGAAAGTGATTATGCTTCTCGATTACATTTACTGAAAACACATCCGGCTGCCCCTGCCGTCTCAGACAGCGGCCTCGGCAAAGATATGGGTCACATCGCCCTTCCACCGGCCATGATAGGCCGCAAGCCACGCTTCCGCCTGCGTGGGGCCACCGGCCGCGATTTCATGCAGGGGGGCAAGGTGCCGGGTCTCGTCACGTCCCTGCGCATCGCGCAGACCGCGCGCGCGCAATCCGTCTGTCGCCAGTTCGATCATGCGCGCGGCAAGCGGGCGCAGCGTGCCCTGCCCCCATGGCGTGTCCAGACCAGTGCGCGGTACCGCGCCACGAATGGCGATATAGTCGTCCCACCCATGTTCCAGCACCAGCTTTTCAGCGGCATGCACGGTGGCGTCATCATACAGCAGGCCGGTCCATAGCGCTGACTGCGCCAGCATCATGGCAGGCGACCCGGCATCCGCGCCCCGCATTTCCAGAAACTGCTTCAGGCGCACATCAGGGAACGCGGTGGTCATATGGTCCTCGAAATCGCCTATGGTCGGGCGCGTGCCCTCCAGCCCCCGCGGGCAGCGTCCCGCCAGCCAGTCCCGGAACGAACAGCCCGCGACATCAATCAGCCGGTCATCGCGGGTGACGAAATACATCGGCACATCCAGCAGCCAGTCCACATAAGTCGCAAAACTGAAACCATCTTCCATGAAACGACGCGGCATGCCCGCGCGTGCATTATCGGTATCGGTCCACACACGCCCGCGATTGGACAGATAGCCGTTAGGGTGGCCTTCATAAAACGGGGAACTGGCGAACAGCGCCGTCGCCACCGGCTGTAACGCCAGCGAGACCCGCATCTTGCGCGCCATGTCCGCTTCGGACCCGAAATCAAGATTGACCTGCACCGTGCAGGTCCGCAGCATCATGTCCAGCCCAAGCGTACCCACCTTGGGCATGTAGTCGCGCATGATGGCGTAACGGCTTTTGGGCATCCACGGAATATCCGACCGCCGCGCGGTGGGGTGGAAGCCCAGCGGGGCGAAACCGATGCCCAGCCGGTCGCAGATCGGGCGGATGGCGGCAAAATGGTGATCCATTTCGGATTCGGTATCATGCAGGGAGACCAGCGGCGCGCCGGACAGTTCAAACTGCCCCCCCGGTTCCAGCGAAATCGAACCGCCTTTTGCATCCGCCTGCCCCTTCAGGCCGATTAGCGCGCCACGATCGATGATTTCTTCCCACCGCCTGCCGCCATCTTCCGCCGCCAGTCCGCGCAGCAGCGCCTCGATCCCCTGCGGGGCATAGGGGGGCGAGGACCAGGCCCTGCGCTGGGGTGTTGCGGCGTCGGGCCGCACAAAGCCGAATTTTTCATGTTCCGTGCCGATCCGCCATTCGGACCGGGGCCGGGCACCTGCCGCCAGAATTGCGACCATCTGGTCAAATGATTCGATTACGGTTGAATTATGCGCGCCGGGATTCGACATGGCGGGGGCAATATCCTCAAATGACAGTCAGATTAACGCCGGCGACAGGCTGAACGCGCATGCCGGAGGGGGCAGGTGTTTATTGACCCATCCCTCATAAGGCCTTGAGGCCAGCCCCGACAAGAGCCAGCGCCGCCGCCGCCGCCGTATCCGCCCGCAGCACAAGATCCCCCAGTGACAGCGGGCGCACGAACGGACGCGCGCGCAGCATGTCGTGTTCACGCGGGGAAAAACCGCCTTCGGGACCAATCAGCACACAGTCCCCCGGCCGCGCCATGACGGGAACGGCCGGGGCATTGCTCCGTTCAAGGGCAGCAAAAAGACTTATGTCTTCAGGCCATTGGGACAGCACGACCGGCAGGTCCGCCAGCGGGTCGATGGTGGGCACGTCCAGCCGCTCGCACTGTTCGGCGGCTTCAACCGCTATACTTTGCAGGCGGGCCGCATTGATTCGATGGGTATTGGTGCGTTCACTTACCACCGGGCGGAAACGCGTCACCCCCAGTTCAGTGCCCATGCGGATGACCGTTTCGGTCGCATCACGCTTGAGCGGCGCAAACAGCAGGCACACACCCCGTGTCGCCACGGGCGCGCGAGTCTGTTCCACCAGCCGGATGCGGCAGCGGTCCCGGCGCAGGTGGTCGATGACGCCCTGCCATTCCCCATCGCGCGCATTGAACAGGGCGATCGCCGCCCCCGCCTGCTGCCGCAGGACGGTGCCAAGGTAATGGGCCTGTCCCGGTTCCAGATCCAGCATGGCGCCGGCCCCCATCGGGGCAATCGTTTCGGGGGAAATGAACAGTCGGGGGCAGTCCCTCATGCCGGGTGGTCACCTTTCGTACTTGCATGGCACCGGGGCCGGCCTTGACCCGGCGGGGTCTTCCGGCCCATCTGTTTCGCCATTAGCAGCCATGGGGCGATCCGTCATCGGCAAACCCTGTTCCCTGCCGCCATCAAGCCTGAAGGAGTTGCACCGTGGACCAGCCTGTACCCCATACGGATATCAGGGTGGATGGCTGGATCGGCCGCCTGCCCGTGCGCCTGCGCCCCTATGCGCTGCTGGCGCGACTGGACCGGCCGATTGGCACGTGGCTGCTGTTCCTGCCGGGTATATGGGGCATCCTGCTGCCTGCGGGTGTGCCGATGTCGCAGCGTATTTTCCTGATCGTGCTGTTCGGTATCGGCAGTGTCGTGATGCGTGGCGCAGGCTGCGTGGTCAATGACATGTGGGACCGCGACATTGACCGGCAGGTGGCGCGCACGGCGGGCCGACCGCTTGCATCGGGCGCGCTGTCAATGCGCGAGGCGGCGCTGTTCCTCGCGGCGCTGCTGCTGATCGGGTTCAACATCCTCATGAACCTCAATACCCTGTCGCAGGTGCTGGGCGCGTCCTCGCTCATCCTTGTCGGGCTTTACCCGCTGGCCAAGCGGGTAACGTGGTGGCCACAGCTGGTCATGGGTTTCACGTTCGGCTTTGGCGCGCCGCTGGGCTATACGGCGGCGGCGGACCGGATCGCCCCCGCCCTGTTCGCGCTGTATGCCGCAACCATCGTGTGGCAGCTTGGCTTCGATACGATCTATGGCTTTCAGGACATGGAGGATGACGCCCGCATTGGCGTGCGGTCCACGTCGCGCCTCATGGCCGGGCATGCGCGGCTGTTCGTGGGCATATGCTATGCGCTGACGGTTGCGGGACTGGGGGCGGCGGGGTGGCTTGCCCATACAGGTTACGGGTTCTGGCTGGCGCTGCCCCTGCCCGCCGTGCTGCTGGCATGGCAGGTCAGCCGACTGGACGCGCGGGATCCAGCCGGGTGCCTGCGCCTGTTCCGCTTCAACCGCGAAACCGGCCTTGTCATCGCCCTGGCCATACTGGCGGGCATGCTTACGCGCTGAGATGCATGATACGGCCCAGAAAGGCCCGGGCCATGTCCATGCACTGCAGGAACAGGGCGGAATCGTAGCGATGGCCCTCATCACGCAGGAAGGCGTGCTGGGCATTGAATTCATGCCATTCGTAACGGGTACACGCCTGTTCCAGCGCGTCGCGGATCATCTGCCGACCGGCAAAGGGCACATGCGGGTCCTGCCGCCCCCAGACAAGGAACGCCTCCCCCTTCATTTCACCAACCCGGGCCAGCGTATCGTCGCATCTGCCATGGCCAAGGCTGTGGGCATGGATATCGGTAGCATAGAAACACACCGTCGCCCGCACGCGCGGGTCAAGGGCCGCGCGAAAGGCCAGATGGCCACCAAGGCACACGCCCATCGTCGCCAGCGCGCCAGTGCAGTGCGGGCAGGATTCCAGCCAGTCCAGCGCCGCGCGCGCATCATGGTCATAGGCCGCAAGCGGTTTTTCGTGTTTCAGGAAATTACCCCGGTCGGTGCCCGGTCTGTCATAGGCCAGGACGGTCCCGGCCGGTTCGTATTCATGATAGACTTCAGGCACGCAGACCACATGCCCCAAGCCCGCCATCATGGCCGCAAGCCGGCGGATGGGGGCCGTCACCTGATAGATCTCCGAAAAAAGGACAATTCCGGGGAAGCTTCCCGCAATGGCCGGACGGAAAACATGCATCCGCATCATGCCTGATGGCGTTGGAATGTCAGCCGTTTCGTCTGAAAGGATAATCATGGCAATACGCGCGCTCCATAGGACAAAGGGCCATGATAGCAGCATACGCATCCCCCACCGAGGGGTAGGGCATCCTGTCATCTGTGTAATATCGTAGCAGGAAAATTAGGTGTTTTTGTTCAAATATTGCGCAAAAAAGGCTTCCAGCGTTGACATTCAATCTCATCCCCGGCCTGTATGGGGCATGAATTCGTTACAGAAAACATAATGTCATCCCTGTTCGCACTCTCCCTCGCATCACTGGCGATCTTGGCCGTCGTGGTTCTGATCGCGCGTTTCAAGATCAATCCCTTCATCGTGCTGTTCGCGGTTTCGCTGGCGCTGGCGCTGGGGGCGGGCATGCCGCCGCAGAAGGCCATTGCATCGTTCGAAGCTGGCGCGGGGCGCGTGCTGGGACATGTCGCGACCGTTATCGCGCTGGGTACCATGCTGGGCAAGATGCTGGCGGAATCGGGCGGCGCCGACCGGATCGCGGTCACGATCACCAGCCTTGCGGGTACGAAGCGTGTCAGCTGGGCCATGATGGTGATCGGCCTGCTGGTGGGGCTGCCGGTGTTTTTTGAGGTTGGATTCGTCCTGCTGATCCCGCTGGCCTTCACGCTGGCGCGGCGGACCAACACGCCGCTGCTGCTGCTGGCGCTGCCCATGGGGGCGGCGCTGTCGGTCACCCACGCCATGATCCCGCCCCATCCGGCAACATTGCTGGCGCTGTCGGCCTATCATGCGGATATCGGGCGGACGATCCTGTGGGGGATCGTGATCGGCACGCCGGTGGCGGCCCTTGCCGGGCCGGTTTACGCACGATTCATCGCCAGTCGGATCGGGCCGGTGCTGCCGTCCGCGCTGGAGGCACAGTTCGTCAACCATGACGTGCCCGAAAACATGCCCGGCTTCGGCATTACGGTCATGACGATTCTTTCCCCTGTCATCCTGATGCTGGTGGGATCGATGGCAGATCTGGTGGCGAGGGCGCATACGCCGCTGAACAATGCGCTGCACTTTATCGGCAATACCGACATCGCCCTGGCGCTGGCGACACTGCTGTCGTTTCAGGTCTTTGGCACCGCACGCGGGTTCAGCCGTGAAACCATCCTGAAATTCACTAATGACTGCCTGGCTCCTACCGCGCTGATCATGCTGCTGGTTGGCGCGGGCGGTGGTTTCGGGCAGGAACTGGTTGATAGCGGCGTGTCATCGGCCATTACCGATCTGGCGGTGGGGGCGCATGTGCCGCTGCTGGTGCTGGCGTGGCTGCTGGCGGTGGTAGTGCGTGTGGCCACCGGGTCCGCCACCGTGGCCATGAGCACGGCGGCCGGTATTGTCGGGCCGATCCTGCTGCGTACCCATGCGGCATCACCCGAACTGATGGTGATCGTGACCGGGGCCGGGTCCGTGGCGCTGGGGCCACTGAATGACGCGGGTTTCTGGCAGATCAAGGAATACCTTGGCCTGTCGGTTGGGCAGACCATAAAGACATGGTCTGTGATTGAAACGCTGATTGCCGTGCTTGGGCTGGCATTCGCGATGATGATCTCGCTGGTGGTCGGATAAATGAGGAATCATTGCGACATAACCAGTTGATAAAAACCTCAGGCATTTCCGGAACTACCTTTTTTCAAAGGCAGCGTTCTTCGAATCTTTTTGAAAAACGCTTCACCAAAAACTTTTGATTTTCAGAATATCATTCACTTTCGGTTATATGCCAGCAAATCCACGGCATCCGCCTGACTGACCCCTTCCATGCCCAGCGCGTCCAGTACTGACGCAGGGGGCTGCCGCACGCCACGGCAGGCATCGGGCAGGACGAAGGTTGCAAACCCTGCCCGGACCGCATCGCGTGCGGTCGCTGCCACGCAGTAATCCAGTGCGACACCCACCACGAATACGCGGATAATTCCCCTGCCCTTCAGCAGGCCATCCAGTCCTGTCCGGCTGACATGATCGTTGTCTTCAAATGCAGAATAGCTGTCGATATCGGGATGCAGTCCCTTGCGCAGCACCACCCCGACATGCGTCTGCGCCAGCGCGGGCGAAAGACCGGCACCCGGCGTGCCCGCCACGCAATGCACGGGCCACGGACCACCCTGCGCGACAAAGGAGATATGTCCCGCCGGATGCCAGTCCTGCGTTGTGACAATCACGCCAAACGGCAGGTCGCATAGTGGATTGATAAGGGTGAGCAGCCTGTCCGCCTCCGGCACGCCAAGGGGACCACCGGGCATGAAATCGGCCTGCATGTCGATAATCAGCAGGGCATCGGTGGCATTTATGCGCAGGGACATGATCTGTCTTTCCTTATCGCCCGTCGGGACAACATGGCATCCGCTTGAAAACTATTTCAAAATAAAAGTTTGGGAGTATCGTTTTTTTAAAAGGCGACGTTTGCCGAAGCTTTTGATAATTTGGATGCCAGCCTTGCTCAACCACCCCAAACAGATGCGGCGCATTGCAACCCGTTACGACAGGAGCGCCCTGCCTTTCCTGAGTTTCCTCAATTTCGCCGCCGCAAGATTTTTGGACCAGATCCTTTGTCACCAGAACCTGATCGAAAATCTGTGAACAGGGATCGGGGTATGGCAGTTATCGCGACACGCATGGGAAAACAGCCGCCTCTTTTTTTCTCCATTCCCTACATCGCCGCAACCAAATAACAGGACCTGACGGCCCCTAACTGTTGGGGGCATAAAATGCCATGGATTCATCAAATCTATAAAATGAATCATCTATATAAATTATTTTATATAGATGATAGTTTTTCATAAAATCAGGAAGAAGTTTTCCTTCCTCCCTTTTATATAAATCTCCTACCTGAAAAGGATATTCAATAATACCAAATTCTTTATTCCTAATCATATCATTGAATATTTTTTTGTTTCCATTCATTTGTAGATATTGACCAAGATTAAACATATCTACCGTATAAGGTTCACCTGCCCAATAACAGATTGACAGCATACGGCACGCAGCAGGCCGGCTGTTTGATCTTAATAAACTATAAACAGCATTCCATTTCTCCTGTTCCTCCGGTATGCGGCGTATGTCATTAATGCTTCCGGGCAAGTGTGTAATGCTTTTAATGACGGGAGGCGTGATGGCCAGTATCGTCAATAATATCATGCTCGGCTTTCTGTATCCCTGCCATTTCTGTGGGAAGACAGATGCACCCATGGCAATGACAATGCCCAGGGCAAGGACGGTATCGATATGGGCATTTTCAGACACGCCATCTCCTACTTTCTGGGAGACGCCCAACGCAAAACATACCAAAAAAATAATTATCAGGAATTGCCTTAGTTTTTTATCTTTTATTCCAATAAGGCAGGGAATGGCAGCGATATAAAGCGTCAGGGTATGCTTAATGGAAAAATCTGTATTGAATAGTAATGATGTAGAAATGACGCGCGGATGAAAAAATACATCGGATATTATATCGCTACCAAACATTAACTTCAGGTAAACGAAGGCCATGACTGAAAATAATATACCAGACACACACCACGTATAAAATAATTTTTTGTTATTGAAAAACAATACAATGGTTATGACAAGCGGGATGGAAATTTCATTATGTTTTGCAGTGCCGGCCAGTACGGAGAGGAACGCCGCCAAGCATATTATAAAATAATTACTTTTCCTGTCATTCCAAAGACAGTCTATCGCCAGGAGCAGTGACAATAAAACAAAAAATATGCTGACCCATTGCGGATCATTCGTGGCAAACCACCAGCCGAAATATGCTACTGTATAAAGAAATGGTATGAAAAATGCCAGTATCATCCCAATGGGTTTTGCTCCCAACGATCTGACGCATAAGCTACATACAATACACGACAAAAGCTGAAAGGTGACACTGACTATCCTTCCAGCGACCATAACATCGTGCGTTACGTATTTACTGAAATAGCCAACCAGGTAGAATGACAGTGGTGGATAATTATTGAAAATCAGGCCGTTTTCAGGGTCTGGATAAAGGGGGCCCAATGCCGGGTTAATAACCCGATCAATCTGATAGGCGTTCCATCCTTCATTCTGCGCAAGAGGGATGTGATTGAAAATCTCGGAAAATGGGAAGATCACTGAAAATACAGTAGCGACAATCAAGATAGATAATATGACATACGTAAATATATCTATTTTCTTTCCTGTCAGTAACGAACTTTCCATTATGCTTCCACCAGATAGATCAATAGACGGCCTGATTAACTTTAATGACCTTACAAATATTACATTTATATGTAAAGAGAAATAATATTGCCTTTTTATAGTATAGATTTAAATAATTAAAATAATTTACAAATGAGTAAATTAAATTATCAAAATAATACAATAAAACTCTTGCTCGCCTATTGGCGGGCAAGAGGCTGGCATCGGCCAACCATGCCCGGATCAATGCTTCTTGACCCATTGAACGTGGCTCAGAAGTCATTTTTTGAGATAGAGATGAAACTTGCAGCAATGTGGATTGCGGACATGAATGTATGCATGCACCGGTCGTAACTGGTTGCGATAAGCCGCCAGTTTTTCAGCTTTGCGAACATGCTTTCGCATCAGATGGCGCTTTTATAGAGATACCGGTTGCAAGGTGATTTTGATTTCCGGTTCTTCTTTGGTGGAATGCAGCAGGTGATATTTCGTTAGAGACCGCTTGGAAACTCAGTTCATGAGAGCCTGATCCGAAAGTTTTTGAACAATACCAGCATGTTGTGATTCATCCGTCTTTGCGAAGAGATGGAGTGAAT
>NZ_JBXAYQ010000067.1:0-10550 GCF_057359305.1 Komagataeibacter ossonobensis
GAGGGTGTTATGCACCTTGAATGAGTATAGCGGCATTTCTAAGCATGAAGGTTCAACGCTTTCGCCCGTCGCGTTCTGAATGGCGGCAGCAAGACGTCCCACCTCGGCGCGATCATATCGACTGGCTGGTGTGACATGCAGGGTCAGCGTAAACAATTCTTACTTGTTATTGGTAACTGCTCGATAGATGGTGGCTTTATGCACGCCAAAACGGGCTGCGACTTCTGAAATGGAGAGGTTCTCGTCACGGACAAGCTTCCGGATCGTCGCAATCTGCTCTGCGCTGAGCTTGGCTGGCCGACCAAGATGGACGCCCCGTTCCTTGGCCCGTTTCCGTGAGGTTGCGGCTTAATGCGCGTTCAAATTCAGCAATGCCGGCAAAAACACCAAGAATCATTTTCCCATAGGGAACGGTGGTATCGGCCCAGGGTTCACAAAGGGAACGCAGCCCTGCTCCTTTTTCACGCAGTCGATCAGCCACCTCCAGCAGGTGGGGCGTTGACCAGGCAAGACGGTCCAGAGAATAGACAACCAAAGTATCATCAGAAGAAAGTTCTGTCAGGACGTCCCCCAGAATGGGCCAGTCCCGGCTCAATGTAGGAACTTTTTCCTCATATATTTTGTTACAACCCGCCTTTCGGAGCGCTTCTACCTGTTGGAGAAGCGTCGCTTCTTCCGCATTTTCGCGCGCGTACCCGATCAGCATCATATTATTCGTTTATATTGGCACATTAGCTTTGTTTTATAGACGATTGCGCGAACGCATGGCCAGCATTTTTTTGGTTTTCAAATGACGGGTCTTATGCAACAATAAATTCCGTTACGTCCTCATCACCTCCACCATCATGCGGTTTCACATCGGGCAGAAAGGCCACGCCACAAATATTTCATATTTTGGCCCAATAGCCAGTGGTCAGAAACCCCGAAACTTCCTTGCTGGTGCGAGTATTTTTGAGACAGGCGATACATATGAAGATGGCAACGGACAATGGCTGCTCCCTTGTGGTCCGCGCGGACGAGACCGCGGTCAGAAACGGCTTTTTCAACTGGAACAACGTGATTGAGGTTGTAAACAGATCACTTCCCCTTTCACGCAGGTCGGACCTGTCTTCCTATCGCTTCGTCATAGGGTCACGAGCCTGGGTCCGCACGAACCTGACAGATCTGGCCCGGTGGAGCAGTTGGGAATATGTCCTGCAGGGGGGAACGCTGGAAATCGACAGTTTTGGCCCCTTTCAGGTTCTGTGGCTGCACCTGAT
Source organism: Komagataeibacter ossonobensis (assembly GCF_057359305.1). Classification (NCBI taxonomy): domain Bacteria; kingdom Pseudomonadati; phylum Pseudomonadota; class Alphaproteobacteria; order Acetobacterales; family Acetobacteraceae; genus Komagataeibacter; species Komagataeibacter ossonobensis. The sequence goes on from NZ_JBXAYQ010000067.1 coordinate 1,260, forward strand.
TATTGATCCGGCGGGGGGAGAAATCATTTTCGGACCCAAGCATTCCGAAGCCGGCCTTATCCTGATCGACATCACATTTGGCAGTTCGGACCGCGCCGCGCCATTCAGCCTGATATTCCGCGGCAACGAGACCCTGACGGCATCCTATGATTCCGATACCCGCATCACGCTGGTCGGACTGCTTGCGGGATGTGGGGCGGAACGGGACTGCGCGGCATGGGCGGTCGTGCGCTGTGATGGGGACCCCTACGGGCTGTCCCGTCCTGAAAACTGGCAGCAGGGGGGAGAAGGGACAGACACGTTCCCGCTTTTTCTCAAACGCTACCGGACACAGACCCCTGAGAACGGCGTCGTCATCCATTTACCCACCAGAACACAACAGACAGGCAGACCAGACTAATGGGCGAACGACAGACCTATCCCATTCCGGACAAACTGCTGGAAAGCATTGATACGGGTATCCTGCTTGTCAGCAATGATAACACAATCATCTTTGCCAATGATAACGCGGCCCGTATCTGGGGTGGCCCCATGCCCGGACTGGTCGGCCGGAAACTCGATATTCTCTTTCCCACCGGGACAGACATCCTGCCCTGTACCTTTGGTGAGAACCTGACGAATGTTGCGCTATGCCCATCCGGCGTGTCCGGGGGTAAGGTCTGTCGTTCCCCTACGGAAAATCACCACCACCTGACCTTGCTGCGGCATGACGGCACGGCGTTTTCTGCCGAGATGTCCGTGGCACGGGCCGAGGGGGCGGGACAGCAGGTGTTTGTTATTTCCCTGCGCGACGTGACACGGGATCTGTCCCGACGTGAACAGGACCTGCAGTATGCCACCATCGTACAACGCAATGCATGCGGCATCCTGATACTGGACAGCCAGTGCCGCATTACCTATGCCAATGCAGCGGCGGCCCGGTTTTCGGGCATCGGTGCCGAGGGTATGGAAGGGGCTGATTTCTCGGCCTTTCTGTCCGGGCAGCAGGGCGATATTGCAACATTACAGGCCTTTCGCCGTCGTCTGCAGCGCTGTCGGCCCTTTGAACTGGAAATTCATTCCCGCACCGACACAGGTCAGGACATCTGGCTTCTGGCAACCGTAACGCCCTTATGCAGCCCCTATGAGGAACTGCACAAAGTGATCGTGGTGCTGAATGACATTACGGGCAGCGAGCAGATAAAGGCGCTGCAGAAGGATATGATGGGGGCACTGACCAGCAACCTGTCCTTCAACGAAATCCTCGCCTTGATGTGCCGCCAGATTGAACGTATCGCCCCGGATGTCGTAACACAGATCGTGGTCGTGGATGATGAACGACGCATGCACCCCGTAGCGCGCGCACGGCTGCCCGCACAGATTGCCGAAGTCTGTGCTGACCTGCAGATAGGCCCCGAGGTCGGGTCATGCGGCACGGCACTGTTCACCGGCAGGGAAGTGGTTACACCAGACATTGAAGCCGATCCGAAATGGAAGGGGTTCTGGCAGTTTGTCGTCCCGCATGGCCTCATGGCCTGTTGGTCGGTGCCGATCCTGCTGCGTGACGGCCGGGTAGGCGGCAGCCTGGCTTTCTATTTCCGTGCCAAGCGCGCACCGGGCAGATGGCACCGGCGGATTGCCGATGCCTGCCTGCACCTGTGCGCGCTTGCCATCGAACAGCAGCGCTCGCGTGAGGATATCGCGCGGCTTACGCAGTATGACACCCTGACGGGCCTGCCCAACCGGACCGGGCTGCGGCACGGTATCAGGCAGCGGGCGGCGCGCGCGCGGCATGAAAACCTACTGGCCCTGATCATAAACCTGGATCGGTTCCGGGCCATCAATAACGGACTGGGACGCCCGGCAGGCAACATGCTGCTGGCTGCGTTGGCCCGGCGGCTATCCGGTCTTATTTCCAGTGACGACCTGCTGACCCGCAGCGGGGGAGACGAATTTACCCTGATCACGACCGGCGGGGTGGAACGGGCCACGGCACTGGCCGATTCCGTCATGAATGCCGTAGCGGAGCCGGTCGTGATTGACGAGGTTCCCGTTACCGTTACGGCCAGTATCGGCATTGCGGATAATGACGGCGGCCGGCGGGAGACGGAAATACTCATGCAGCAGGCAGAAACGGCGCTGTCGCAGGCGAAGAATGCCGACCGTAACTGCTATCGTTTCTTCAGCGAGGAAATGAACCGGCAGGCGGCGGACCAGATCCTGCTGGCCAACGCGCTGAAGGAGGCGATCAGGACGGACCAGCTCTATCTGGTATACCAGCCGCAGGTCCATGCCGCGACCGGCCGGCTGGAAGGGGTGGAAGCCCTGGCGCGATGGACCGATCCAGCCCTGGGCATGATATCACCGGGCCGTTTTATCCCCCTGGCGGAAGAAACCGGACAGATCGAGGCAATCGGGCTGTGGTCACTGCGGGCGGCCTGTCGACAGATGGCCCTATGGATGCAGGCAGGGGTGGACGTTCCGGTCGTATCGGTCAACATATCCGCGCTGCATTTCAGAAATCCCGACCTGCCACGCCTGATTGGCGAGATCCTGCACGAAAGCGGCATTCCCCCACGGCGCCTGACCATCGAACTGACGGAAAGTGCGATGATAGAAAATTACGATCAGACCCTCATCGCCGCTCAGGCGATCCGGGCCATGGGCATCGGGCTTTCCATGGATGACTTCGGAACCGGTTTTTCCAGCCTGTCGAACCTTGCAAACCTGCCACTTAACGAACTCAAGATTGACCGAAGCTTCATGGATGGCTTTGAACCGACGGGCAAGGTTCACTCTGTGGTCACGGCCATCATCCGTATCGGGCGGAGCCTGGGCATGACCGTGGTGGCGGAAGGCGTGGAAACGCAGGCGCAGCTTGACCTGCTCCGGCAGATCAACTGCGACGTGATACAGGGATATTTCTTTTCCAGGCCCCTGGATGTGCAGGATCTTGAAGCATGGCTGAAGGCGCGCCCCGATACCGGGTGCTCACAGCCTGGCAGCCGGCATGATGCTGCATGAGACGGACATGAATAATGGCGTGACGAAGGGGAGCCGCCCCCCGGTTACCAATTCTTTACAATAAAAGCTTTCTTATCGGATTCGGAGCTTTATCTGTTGCAGGACCGGACATGACACGTGCGCACCGCAATCCCGATTTCCCTGCAGGCGGAGATGCCGCCCTGTGGCAGCAACTATGCGGACAGCCTGCCGCGGATGATCCCGTTACGCAGATGCTTGTGGCAAGTGGCCTACCTGTACTACATGGCATTATCTTGCCATTTGGTACAGACGAACGTGTGGAGATTGACCACATATTTGCCAGCGCAGACGGGTTGCATACTTTACATGCGAAACATTACATCGCGTGGATCAATACGCCTTCTTCCGAAAAAGAAATCCGGTCGCAGGGCGGGGCTGGAAATTTTGCCTATAATAATGATTTCCTGCAAAGTTTCCTGAAACTGGCAGAAGCCGTCAGCACCACCATAAATGATCCATTACCGACACAGGACGGAACCCCCGTTCCCGTGACGGGCCATTTCCTGCTCCCGTACAAGGAGCCACTGATGGCCTCCCTGCAGGATCATGCCCTTCTCCTCCCGGAACTGGAAAACATGCTGAATACCTTGGCCGGCAAGGGCGCCATTCCTGCCGAATATGGCGAGGCATGGTGCCATATTGGAACAGTGCATCATAAATACGTAGTCGCATCATCACAGATACAGAATCGAAGCCCCTTCTGAACTTTTCCTATCTGCACAGTAGACCGGATTTACTAAAAACATCCCAATATCCTACCGCACCTGGCAAGACTATTATTAGGATAGCAGATGTCGTACGTACCCCTGTTAAAAAGAATGGACCGGTCCGACACTTCCCGGCTGAACAGTCTTGCGCAGGAGTTCAAGACAGCCAAGCCATTTCCACATCTGGTCATGGACGGAATGTTCTGTGATTCCCTGCTGAACGAAGCGTTGCAGGCTTTTAATCTCGATCACGTAAACAATATAAATGTATTCCAGAACCAGCTTCAGTCAAAGCGTTCGACCAGCACAAAATCCGTCATGCCTGCAGCAATACAACGGTATTTTGATATTGTGAACGGTGCACCGTTCCTCCGGCTACTGACCAGATTGACAGGAATCACGAATCTGCTTCCCGATCCTTATTTTTATGGGGGGGGCATGCATGAAGTCGCGGGGCAGGGACATTTTCAGGTCCATACCGATTTTCGTTATCACCCCCATACGTGTCTGGAAAATCGCCTGGCTTTGCTGACTTACCTCAATCATGACTGGAAGCCGGAATATGGCGGCCAACTGGAACTGTGGCAGAAAAATCCAACCCGGCCTGTCAGAAAAATTGTTCCCCGGTTCGGGCGCAGCGTTCTCATGCTCCAGTCGCCTGATTCATGGCATGGACACCCCCAGGCCGCGCGAACAGGATATCTGCGGCGGACACTCATTACATATTTTTACACGGCACCCAAAATAAAAGCTGACAGGACGGAACAAAGCACGATCTATCTATCCAACAGCAGACAATCGACCATGCAGAGAGCAGAAATATTCGTACGGAACATAATTCCGCATTTTGTTATTGATACGGCAAGATGGGTACGACACAGAAAACGGAAGCAAAATTTTAGATAATAGCGTTCGCGCGCTTCTTGCATGAGAAATGCTGCTATACTCATGCAAGGTGCATAACACACCCTCTAGGGGAGGGGGCTGTTAAGCCCCCTTTCTTCTACGGCCACGTTTAGCGATCTTTGGCTCGTGGGTTGCGGTAATCTCTCGTCCCAATCCCATCTCTCGCGCCAGTTCTGAGCGGCGATTGGCATAGTTAGGCGCGACCATTGGGTATTCCACAGGCAGGCCCCATTTTGCCCGATACTGTTCCGGCGTCATGCCATAGGCAACACTGAGGTGACGCTTGAGCATCTTCAGTTTTTTTCCGTCCTCAAGGCAGATAATGTAATCGGGAAATACAGACCGCTTAATAGGGACCGCTGGGGTCGGCAGCTCTGAAACAGGCTCCGCTTTCGGAGACAATGACTGGAATACGCTTGTAATCAGATAAGGCAGTTTTTCAGGATCAATCGTATTTTTCGACACATATGCAGCAACCATCTCTGCGGTGACAGATATGCGCCGATTCAGTTCCTCGTCCATGCTCGTTTCCTAACAAATAAATATAGACCCGTTTATGCACGGGGCATCGGGGAATGTGATCCTTTGTATATATTCCAGAGGACCATTTTCCTATATCTTAACTTAAGGAAGGTTTGGAATGTAAGATGAAAGTATCTGCTATGGTGGCTGCTATGTTGAGGGAAACCACTTTAGAAAAAGCTAGACAACGATCAGTGCATCATATTTACCGATGCCTCGATGCTAATCTTCTCGATAGTGCAATATTTTGGATGAAGGTTCGTGATCGACTGGATACCATCGCGGAAAGCGGTGAACTGCACTGATGCGACTTACCCAGCACACGGATTATGCCTTAAGGTCATTCTTCATTTAGCGCAAAGTTCCGACAAACGGTATACTGTGAGGTATGTTTCTGAGCATCACGGGATTGGAGTTGTGACGGTTTTGTGCCGGTCAGGCAGTGATTATGCCACTCTTGCTTCGAAAGCGAGGGGGCTGATGCCGCCCAGATATGAATGGCGTCGACGTGGATTGTAGAAACCATTGATATACTGGAAGATGGCGGCAGTAGCCTGACGGCGGGTTGGCCAGTTCTGTCTCCAGAGCCATTCCGCCTTCAGGCTTTTGAAAAATGTTTCGACAGCAGCGTTGTCGAAACAGTTTCCTTTTCCGGACATTGAAGCCAGCAGTCCATGGGCCAGCAGCTTTTTCTGGAAATCATAGGAGCCATACTGGCTGCCACGATCGGAGTGGAAAATGCAGCCGGGCGCCGGGTCACGCAGCCGCACCGCCATATCCAGGGCACGGATTGCCAGATCCTTTTTCATCCGGTCGCTTACGGCCCACCCGATCACACGACGACTGAACAGATCGATGACGACAGCGAGGTAGAGCCAGCCCTCGGCAGTCCAGATATAACTGATATCTCCTGCCCATTTCCGGTTGGGTCCATCAGAAAGGAAATCACCGTCCAGAAGGTTGGCCGCAATGTCAGACTGACGGTGGCTGTCGGTCGTCACCTTGTGGCGACGGGTGCGCACGGGCCGGATCCCGTTGTCCTTCATGAGGCGGCCAATACGACGTTCCCCGACATCAAGCCCGGCTTCCCTAAGCTCCATGGTCATGCGCGGCCGTCCGTAGGAGCCGTTGCTCAGGGCATAATGTTCACGGATATGCGCCAGTACCTTCAGATCGGTACGCTGGCGCTGACAGGCCGGTCGGGATGTCCAGGCCCGGTAACCCCGTGCCGAGACCCGCAAGACCTGGCACAGCCTCTCGATTGGCCATTCATGCCGATGTCCGTGGATGAAGGCGAACCTCATGGCTTTTGGCTCGCGAAGAACTGGATAGCTTTTTTTAGGATTTCCCTCTCCTCCCGCAGAATCCGGTTCTCCAGACGAAGACGTTCATTTTCGCGGGCCAGGTCACCCTGAGGCTCGGATGTCGGCCCGGTCGGACGGTACTCCACTATCCATTTACCCAGAGTAGATTTGCCAATACCAAGGTCGGCCGCAATGCGCGTGCGTGACAGCCCACTGCTCAACGCGATCCTCACGGCCTCGCGCTTGAAATCTTCCGTATGCTTCATGGTCTCGTCGGTCTCCTGATATGAGCTTAAAATGCTCGAAGGACCGGCACAAAACCGTTACAAGTCCACGTCCGTGAATCAGATTTCAGACCAGATCTCCTCGGCCAGGAAGGATATCCATTCGAACAGAAAATCATGAGCAGGCCAGCATCACTTGTCTGAAAGTGGAGGCTCCGATAGATAGAAGATAATAACTGTTCGCAACTTATCCTCATGAGATGAGTCTGGCGGAACACCAGGAAGACGGGCGGTCAGGATCATGAACATCCGGCCGAAGGGATACGGGCGTCATGTCGAACAACCTTTTCATACTGAATAATGTCTTCGCGGCCGAACGTAATGCATTGACCCGCCTGTTCCAGAAAATGAGTCGGACCATGGCAGCAGAAGATCTGCTGCAGACGCTCTGGCTGCGTATCCAGCGTGTGGGTGACAATCCGCCAATCCATAATGGACGGGCCTATCTGTACCGCCTTGCGTCCAATCTGGCGGTCGATCAGGGGCGTGCTGATGCCCGTATCGAGCGCCTGCAGGCTGAAGCGCGGTTGATCCTGTATGGAGATGAAAGCACGCCGGATGTGGAACAGGCGTTTCTGGCGCGCGAGGAACTGGAGCGCGTCATGGCCGCCGCCGAACGCTTGCCGGAACCGACGCGCACCATTTTCTGGCTGAACCGCATGAAAGACGTGCCGTTACGTGAGGTGGCGGTCATGCTGGGGGTTTCGCGCACGACTGTCGAAAAGCATATAAAGCGTGCAATCACCCTGTTGGGAGATGCGCGTAACAGTCAGGATGTTTCCCGTCAGGGATAAGGGAATGTGGGGCTTCGGAATGTCCCTGTCCTGCCAGGTCGGCCATAAACCCTTCCGAAAGCAGATATGACTGGTTCCAGCGCACCATCTGATCGCATAACGACTCAGGAAGCCCGGCACTGGATCGCCCGGCTGGCGTCGGGTGATATTACCGAACCCGAAATGGCGGCCTACAGGCGCTGGGTTGCGGATGTGCATCATCATGCGGTCTTTCAGCACGAACTGAAATTATGGCGTAGCCTTGACCGGATCGGGGACCATCTTGCCCCGCGGCTGCCTGTCGTACGGCAGTCCGTAATGCGACGGAGGCGCAGGTGTTGCGTCCTTGCCGCGTCGGGACTGGCTGCGGCTGCCTGTCTGGCTGCTTTTCTGGTTGGTCCTGACCTATGGATGCGGCTGCATGCCGATCACTGGACCGGGCATGAAATACGCGCCTTCACGCTGGCGGATGGCACACGGACTGTACTGGATGCCGATGCCGCCGTCGCGGTGCATTACGGGGTGAGAACGCGCACGATTGAACTGCTGCGCGGTCGCGCATGGTTTGACGTGCGCCATGACCCGACCCGTCCCTTTCGGGTTGAGGCCGCAGGCAGCGTGACGGAGGACATCGGCACCGCGTTTGAAATCGATCCCCATGCGGATGGTAAGATCGAGACGACCGTGGAAAGCGGGATGGTGCGTGTCTCCACGCGTGAGGGGGGACAGTCCATCACCCTGACGGCAGGGCAGCGCGCGGTGTGGCAGGGCACAGGCCAGATCACCCGGCAGGGGGATGTGGCTGTGGACACGGTGGCGTCATGGCGGGACGGGCAACTTATGCTGACGGCGGTGCCCGTGCATATGGCGGTTTCAACCATCGCCCGGTACCGGTCGGGCATGACGCTGGTCGTGGACCATCTGGATGACCTGCCTCCTGTCACGGCATTGGTGGATGTGCGCAGACCCGACGATGCGCTGGGTGCGCTGGCGGCCGGAACACATCTCAGATTGTATCATTTGCCCGGCAATATCGTGCTGGTGCGGCGGAGTGGCTGAAAAAAAACACGAAGGGGGTTAGGCAGGCCGCCCGTGGAAACGTCATAGGAATGTAAGGGGTAATAACGACTCTCATTTGCATTCGTGTCTGTCGTTTTCATGAAGGATTTTCACTTGTCGCATATCGCTCCGGCGGGACGTCGCATTACAATCCCCATGGCATTGGCGCTGGGCACTGCGCTTTCAACTTTTGGTGGGCCATCTGCGCTGGCACAGCAGGCACAGGCGGGCAGGGCAGGTGTCATGCACCTTGACATCGCGCGACAGCCGTTGGGAGCTGCATTGCAGAATTTTTCACGTAGAACCGGCGTGCAGGTGGTCTATACCTCCTCCATTGAATCCGGCATCGTCTCGCCAGGTGTCAGTGGGGATTATGACCCCATGACCGCACTCGCACATCTTCTGTCCGGCACCGGTGTTACCTTCCGCCAGACAGGGACGAACAGTATCACGCTTGCGCCTGCGGCAGCTCCCATTACTCTGGGGCCCGTGCGGGTGGGGGGAGCCGCTGCACCAAATGGACCAGTTGGCTCCCTCAATACTGAACAGATCACGGTCATCGGGACACCGCCGCGTTTTCTGGCCCATGCGTCCCATGCCGGTACGAAAACGGACACGCCTCTGATCGACGCGGAAATCTCACGGAAGGGTTGTACATCGGGTTAGATTATGAAAAAGTCTGTTTTGCACAAAAGAAATTTCCATAATCATC
>NZ_JBXAYQ010000068.1:0-9688 GCF_057359305.1 Komagataeibacter ossonobensis
GATCCCATGCTCCCGGCACAGGTCAGGAACCGGGACACCGCCCTCAGCCTGGCGGATCACACCCATGATCTGGGCGTCAGTAAAGCGATCACTCTTCATCAGAATCTCCTCAATTCTTACGCTGAGAAAATTCTCATTCAAAAGTCACTCTTTTTATGGGGGAATTACCAGAGGACTGGATGGAGACCTCTCACACGAGGTCGCCGTCGCCCTTATGAAACATGATGCGCTCGGTGCTCATGCCAGGGATGAACTGGGTCTGTCCGAGGCCACAGCGGCAAGACCCATACAGGCGGTATTCGCCTCGGCAACCGCCTTTTCGTCCGGAGCCTTACTGCCCGTACTGGCAGCTGTTCTGACCCCTGTCGCGTGGGTATCCTGGGGCGTGTCCCTGACCTCGGTCGTGGTTCTCGCCGTTTTGGGCGTCGTCGGCGCGCTTGCCGGCGGCGCGGCGCCTCTGCGGCCAGCACTGCGTGTGACGTTCTGGGGTATTGTTGCGATGATCGTCACGGGCGGAATCGGCCGCCTGTTCGGCGTGTGACACCGTATTCCAGGTTTTGAACGAGGCATGTCCTGGGTAGTGTTGACTTCATCCATTATATCCGTGATCGTCGATTTATGGATACAGAATCTGCCCTCGCTGCCCTGAGCGCTCTGTCGCAGTCCACGCGAATGGAGATCTTCCGCCTGCTGGTGCGCCACGAACCGGACGGACTACCCGCCGGAGACGTCGCGCGGCATCTCGATGTCCCGCAGAACACGATCTCGGCCCATCTTGCCACCCTGACCCGTGCCGGCCTGCTGACCTCGCAGCGCCACAGCCGGCTGATCGTCTATCGTGCGCGCCTTCCGCGCTTGCGCGACCTGATGCTCTTCCTCGTAAGAGACTGCTGTGCGGGCAGCCCCGAACTCTGCGCGCCCCTGGTCGCGAACCTGTCCTCCTGCTGCCCATCCCGGGAGTCCTGCCCATGACCATCACGATCTACCACAACCCGGCCTGCGGCACGTCGCGCAACGTGCTGGCACTGATCCGCAACAGCGGCGAGGAGCCCCGGATCATCGAATATCTGAAAACGCCGCCGAGCCGGGCCGAACTGGTCGATCTGATCGCCCGTATGGGGCTTCCGGTGCGCTCGGTCCTGCGGGAAAAGGGCACGCCCTTTCACGAGCTCGGCCTCGATAATCCGACCCTGACGGACGATACGCTGATCGACGCCATGATCGCACACCCGATCCTGATGAACCGGCCGATCGTCGTCACCCCCCTCGGTGTTGCGCTCTGCCGTCCGTCCGAGGCGGCTCTGGAAATCCTGCCCAACCCGCAGCGGGGCGCTTTCGTCAAAGAGGACGGCGAGAAGATCGTCGATGAATCCGGAAAGCGGATCTCCTGATGCTGGCTCTTCTGCTTTTCGTTGTCACGCTGGTTTTTGTCATCTGGCAGCCTCGGGGGCTGGGCATCGGCTGGAGCGCAATGGCAGGTGCCGCCGTGGCCTTGGCGGCTGGCGTGATCCACTGGCATGACATTCCTGTCGTCTGGCACATCGTCTGGGACGCGACCTTCACCTTTATCGCGCTGATCGTCATCTCGCTGTTGCTGGATGAGGCAGGGTTCTTCCATTGGGCCGCCCTGCACGTCGTACGCTGGGGCAAAGGGCGAGGCCGGACGCTATTCCCGCTGATCGTGGTGCTGGGAGCGGCCATTGCAGCGGTTTTCGCCAATGACGGCGCGGCGCTGCTGCTGACGCCCATTGTCATCGCTATCCTGACGCAACTGCGCCTGAGCCATGGCGCGGCGCTGGCCTTTATTATCGCCACTGGGTTCGTCGCGGATACCACCAGCCTGCCGCTTGTCATTTCCAACCTGGTGAACATCGTCAGCGCCAATTTCTTTGGCATTGCGTTTGATCGCTATGCCGCGATCATGGTCCCTGTCGATCTGGTGGCGCTGGGCGCGACGCTGGCTGTGCTTTGGCTGTGGTACCGGCGGCAGGTGCCTGCGACCTATCCCGTCGCCGAACTGCCAGCACCCGCTGCGGCAATTCGTGACCACCATGTATTTCGGGCGGCATTTCCGCTGCTGGTCCTCGTTCTGGCGGCCTATTTCCTGACAGCGCCGTTTCATATCCCGGTCTGTGTTGTAGCCTGTCTGGCCGCCGGAACCCTGTTGCTCGTCGCCGGATATGGCCGGGTGATCCCTGTTCGCAAGGTGCTGATGGGCGCACCATGGCAGATCGTGATCTTCTCGCTGGGCATGTATCTGGTGGTGTATGGCCTGCGCAATGCCGGGCTGACCGACTACCTTGCGGCCGCACTGGTCTGGCTTGGCCATCAGGGGCCGTTCATCGCCACCATCGGCGCCGGCTTTCTGGCGGCTGTTCTGTCGTCCATCATGAACAATATGCCGAGTGTGCTGGTCGGGGCACTGGCGATCCAGCAGGCGCACGACATCACGCCGCTGACACGCGACCTGATGGTCTATGCCAACATCATCGGCTGCGACCTCGGGCCGAAATTCACGCCGATCGGCAGTCTCGCGACACTGCTCTGGCTGCATGTGCTGGCGTCCAGGAACCATCGGGTCACGTGGGGGCAATATATGAAGGTGGGTCTGGTGATCACACCTCCCGTCCTGCTGGTCACACTCCTGGCGCTGGCCCTGTGGCTGCCTCTAATCAGCCAGCCGTAATGCATGAATGGACCGATATCACAATGACTGAACCTGACTTGCCGGCCCTTCACCCCGAATATCTTGAACAGGTCGATCTCGCGCGGCTGGAACCGCAACCGCGTGTGGACCATCCGCCGCGTATCCTTCTGCTCTATGGCTCTTTACGCCCCCGATCCTTCAGCCGGTTGCTGGTGCTTGAGGCAGAACGCATCCTGAAGGTGCTGGGGGCCGAGACACGGGTGTTCGACCCGACCGGCCTGCCGGTAGCGGATTCCGTGCCCGCAAGTCATTCGAAGGTGCGGGAACTGCGGGAACTCTCGATCTGGTCTGAAGGCCAGGTCTGGTGCAGCCCCGAACGGCACGGCAACATCACTGCCGTGTTCAAGAACCAGATCGACTGGTTGCCCCTGACGGAAGGCTCGATCCGCCCGACGCAGGGCCGCACGCTGGCGGTCATGCAGGTTTCGGGCGGATCGCAGAGCTTCAATTCCGTCAATGCCCTACGGGTGCTGGGCCGGTGGATGCGGATGTTCACCGTCCCCAATCAGTCCAGCGTGCCGATGGCCTATACCCAGTTCGGTGACGATGACCGGATGAAGCCATCCCCCCTCTATGACCGGATGGTAGATGTCATGGAGGAGCTGATGAAGTTCACATGGCTGCTGCGCGACCGGGCCGACTACCTCGTTGATCGCTACAGCGAACGCAAGGCGGAATTCCGTCTCCCGGAAAGTCTGTGAGCCGGGCAATGGCGGAACAGTTCGATGTTGTGATCGTGGGAGGCGGTCAGGCGGCCCTCGCCGCGTCGTATTTTCTACGACGGACCGGACTGCGTTACGTCATTCTTGATAACGGGACGCAGGCGGGTGGTGCATGGGTGCATGGCTGGGACTCCCTGCATCTGTTTTCACCCGCGTCCTACAGTTCGCTGCCCGGCTGGCCGATGCCAGACACGCCGGATGGCGGCTATCCGACCCGTGACGAGGTGTTGGACTATCTGCACCGCTACGAGGCGCGCTATGCGCCGCCGATCCGCCGTCCGGTCATGGTCGAGTGTGTGGAGCGCGCGAACGGAAAACTTCTGACTGTCAGAACCAGCGCGGGTGATTTTCTTGGCCGTGCGGTTATCGGGGCGACCGGTACGTGGTCAGCCCCCTTTGTTCCCGATGTCGCGGGGCGTGACCTCTTCGGCGGGACGCAACTCCATTCCAGCCATTACCGGAATGCCGCGCCCTTTGCCGGCCGACGTGTACTGGTGGTGGGTGGGGGCAACTCCGGGGCACAGATTATGGCGGAGCTGTCGCTTGTCGCTCAGGCAACATGGGTCACGCTGCATGATCCCATCTTTCTGCCCGATGACGTGGACGGACGGGTCCTGTTCGAGCGGGCGACCGCTCGCGTTCTCGGCGGCCCGTCGGCCATGCCCACCAGCGGCTTTGGCGATATCGTCATGGTCCCACCTGTGCGCGCCGCCAGGGAGCGAGGCGTGCTCCACGCGGTGCGCCCGTTTGTACGTGTGACGGCGACGGGCGTCGTCTGGCCCGACGGGCGGGAAGAAGCCATCGATAGGATCATCTGGTGTACCGGCTTCCGACCCGCGCTCGGTGTATTTGCATCACTCGACGTGATCGAGCCGGACGACTTGATCCGTGTTAACGGGCAGCAGGCCGTCAGGGAGCCACGTCTCTGGCTGCTGGGTTATGGCTCCTGGTGTGGGCCCGCATCCGCCACGCTGCTGGGCGCCGGCCGTGTCGCCAGATCCATGGTCCGGCAACTGGCGGCCTGGCTTGCGTCGCCGATATAGAAGGTCTGCTTATCGAAACTTTGAGCAAGTCTGAACACGGCCGAGAAGAGGGCGACTGCCGCCAGTCTGCTTAATTCTTGAAGCCGACAGGCAGATTGCTGCAGGAATTGTCCATAACGCTTCGCCGTCAATCTCAATCAGCAGCTGTGTTCCGCTGGACAGAATGCGCATACCGATCCCCCCACTTCTTGAGCGCCTGAATAACTGGCTTCAGCGTCTTTCCCAGCTCGGTCAGGGCGTAGTCCACATGCGGTGGCACCTCGGGAAAAACGGTGCGTGACACCAGTCCGTCTGCCTCGAGTTCGCGCAACTGATTGGTCAGCATCCGCTGCGTGACGTTGGGAAGACGGCGGCGCAGTTCGCCGAACCGCAGCACTCCGTCCTCGAACAGGTGATACAGAATCAACGCCTTCCACTTCCCGCCAAACAGTTCCAGCGTGGCTTCCACCGTGCAGCCGGGGCTGCAGGCCAGCGTGGTATGACGGATGCGAGGCATGGTATCATTCCTGACACTAGTGGCGGTTTATGTGCGTTCTTGCGCATAAGATGGGGCGGGTCAATGTTTACAGGCAGGCCGGACGAATGGCCTGTATTTGTAAACAAGGTTGGTCATGTCTTCATCTTCTTTATTCAGGCCTGTGCGGCTGGGAGATCTGCCTCTTGAAAACCGGATCTTCCTGCCGCCATTGACACGTTGCCGCAGCACTCAACCGGGGGACGTCGCCAACGCGCTCATGGCCGGGTATTACGCGCAGCGCACGCAGGCGGGTTTCCTGATTACCGAAGGTACGCAGATCGAACCCCGCGGGCAGGGCTATGCCTGGACGCCAGGCATCTATTCACCCGAGCAGGTCGCGGGCTGGAAGCTGGTCACCGATGCGGTACACGCAAAGCGGCGGCCCATCTTTGCACAATTGTGGCATGTGGGCCGCGTGTCCCACCGGGCATTGCAGCCCGGTCATGAGGCACCGATCGCTCCGTCCGCGGTCGCGGCAACAGGCGTAAACGTGTTCATCCCCACGGGGCCGGGTACAGGAAAGCTGGTACCCCCTGATGTGCCACGCGCGCTGACCATTCCCGAAATCCAGGAACTGGTGGAGATGTATGCACAGGCGGCGCGCAACGCGCTGTCCGCAGGCTTCGATGGGGTAGAGATCCACGCAGCCAATGGCTACCTGATCAACCAGTTTATCTCCGAACGGGCCAATTTCCGCATCGATGCCTATGGCGGCAGCCTGTCCAATCGCCTGCGCTTCCTGCGCGAGGTGGTCGAGGCCGTCTCCGCCGTCGTCACGCCCGACAGGATGGGCGTGCGGTTTTCCCCGCTGTTCGGCACGACGACGGAAGAGCGCGTCTATCTCGGCCTGCTGGAGGACAATCCAGCGGAAACCTACACGGCAGCCGTGCGCGTACTGGCGGAGGCGGGCATCGCCTACGTCTCGCTGGCCGAAGCCGACTGGGACAATGCGCCGGAAATGCCGGATGCCTTCCGCGCCAGCGTGCGCGACATCTTCGGCGGCCGCATCCTGTGCGCGGGCCGTTACGACCTGCACAAGGCACAGCATGTGCTGGGCCATGGATGGGCGGACATGATCGGCTTTGGCCGGAAATTCATCGCCAATCCGGACCTGCCCGCGCGGCTGGAACATAACTGGCCGCTCAATCCGCTGGACCCGGCGACGATGTACGGCGGCAGCGCGCATGGCTACACCGACTACCTTTTCCATAATCAATAAACAGGGAAACGGACCAATGAGTTTTTACCAGACCCTCAACCCGACAACGGAAACCGTGGAACGCACGTTTGAACTGCATACTGCCGCGCAGATGAAGGCGATTATCGATCGCGCGGACCATGTGTGGAAGACCGACTGGAAGAAGCGCGACATCGCAGCCCGCAAGGTCATCATGTCAAAGGCTGCCAACCTGCTTCGCCGTGACCGCATGACACATGCACGCCTGATCGCGACCGAAATGGGTAAGGCGCTGCCTGACGCGCTGGAAGAAATCGACATCACGGCCGACATCCTCTCCTACTATGCCGAGGGCGCGGAGAAATTTCTCGCTCCCACGCCCCTGAAGGTCAAGGAAGGCCATGCAAAGATCATCAACCAGCCGCTTGGCGTAATCTACTGCATCGAGCCTTGGAACTTCCCCTATTACCAGCTTGCCCGCGTGGCGGGGCCGAACCTGATGGCAGGCAATGTGGTCATCGCCAAGCACGCGCCCAACGTGCCGCAATGTGCGCTGGCCTTTGAAAAGCTGTTCCACGAGGCGGGCGCGCCTGCTAGTGTCTATACCAACATCTTCCTCGACAACGATCAGTCCGCCGAACTGATCAAGGATTTCCGCATCCGTGGCGTCGCCCTGACGGGCAGCGAACGCGCGGGCCAGACGGTCGCGGCCGAAGCGGGTGCGGCGCTGAAGAAGGACACGATGGAACTTGGCGGTAGCGACGCGTTCATCGTGCTGGATGACGCGGATCTTGAACTTGCCGTGAAGTGGGCGACATGGGGCCGGTTTGCCAATAACGGGCAGGTCTGCACGGCGGCCAAACGGATGATCGTGCATGAGAAGGTCTACGACGCCTTCCTCGCGGGTCTGAAAACCGCGATCACGCAGTTCCGCATCGGCGATCCGCTGGCTGAGGGTACCACCCATGGCCCGATGAGCAGCAGGAAGGCACTCGACACCGCACTGGCGCAGACTGACGAAGCGGTCAAGGCAGGCGCAACGTTGGTGGCCGGGGGCAAGCGGATGGAGCGCAAGGGTTTCTTTATGGAGCCGACTATCCTGACCAACGTGTCAAAGGACAATCCGGTCTTCTATCAGGAGATTTTCGGTCCCGTTGCCGTCGTGCATAAGATCGCATCGGAACACGAAGCCATCGAACTGGCCAATGATTCTCCTTATGGCCTCGGCGGGGCCGTGTTCTCGCGTGACCTTGGCCGGGCGGAACGGGTGGCCGAAGCGGTCGAGACCGGCATGATGTTCATCAACACGGCCACGGCTGCGGCCCCTGAACTGCCGTTTGGCGGGATCAAGAACTCTGGCTTTGGCCGCGAACTGTCCTTCCTCGGCATTGAGGAGTTTATCAACCGTAAGCTGATCCGCGTTGCCTGAAGATTAGGCGAACGCTGCTTTCTGTCCCGGATAAAATCCTGTCCGGGGCAGAGGTGTGCTACTCATCAAGTTAAATGCCACCTGCGGCTCAAGTGATACGAAGAAATGGTATATGCCTGCTTTGGCAACCGCACGATTAGTCATCGAATGACCGGAACTAGGCGTAAGCGGAATGCCTGGATCTGTCCGCGTGGTTGTCGGGACTTCTGCTTGATTGGCAGATTTATCATCATCTTCTGGTTTTCGACACACGGGGCCTTTTTTTATGGTCTCCAACCTACTTGCGATAAGTGGTATTATCGCACGTAGGTATGGGGAAGGGGGCCTGTTTTCGATAAAAGACAGAGTTTGAAGTTAGGTATGAAATAAAGTAAGTCCATACGGCCACGCGTGGGTTTGATGTTGCGTCGTTTGGATCTAAATGATAGATATCAATGATACCTACTCCAAGGAGGTGGACATGTCTGATACAGCCAAAATTTTTATGACCGGTCGCAGCCAGGCCGTGCGTCTTCCTGCAGCTTACCGATTTGACACATCAGAGGTCACAATCCGCAGAGATCCACGTACCGGTGATGTCATTCTCTCGCCGCGTCCCCTGGGGTGGGGTAAGGCACTTTCTGCCATCCGGCAGGCCAAAGGGACTGAGCTTTTCCCTGAAGGTCGCAACCAGGATCAACAGGACAGGGATCCATTTGCTGTGTGCCTAACGTGATTTCTTATATGTTCGATACCAATACAATAAGTGATATCATACGCGCGGACGAAAGAGTGCTCTCACACGTGGAGGCGCTTGATCCAGGCCGGTGTTGTGTCTCGGCCGTAACCGCCGGAGAAGTTGCGTATGGACTAGCCAAACGCCCATCGGCAACTCGATTACTGCGTCTGACACGCACTGTCATGGATCGGCTGACCATACTGCCCTGGGATCATGGCGTAGCGGAGCGCTACGGCAAATTACGCGCTGAGCAAGAGCGGCATGGTCAAATTCTTGGGTCTTTGGACATGATGATCGCCGCACATGCCCTGACAGAGCATCTCGCGTTAGTGACCAGTGATCAGGCTTTTGCTCAGGTTCGGGGACTTACTGTGCTGAACTTTCGAAATTCGTGAAAACTGAACAAACGCTTATTACATTGTCTCTCAACAAACCAGAAATCAGAACATAGCGTTGACTGCAAACTGCGGGGAAACCTGTATACTTTTGTTGTGACCTGCAAAATAGAACGCAGAGCCGACGATTACCCCCCAATTTGCATTCCAGTTATATTCAAATGCAGGCGCGATCTGCCAGTCTGTTCCGGCTGTTCCTGTTTTATGAATATACGTGCCGTTATTATCATGCCCCCGCAACCACTTCCATCATAAATCTCTCATCATCGACGTCTGATCGCCATGAAATGCTGGCTTATCAGACAGTTGCACGTGTCCCGCTCCTCGAAAGAGGGGCGGGTAATCGCGCGCGTCCGCACCACGCCATGGCCAACAGGGCCGCCCCAACTGGTTTCTCCGATCCGTTCAAAACGTAACGTAGAAACTAATGAGGAATATCATCATGCGCGATGACGCAGTGAGAATGCTGTCGGGGCCAAATCAGAGGGAATGGTTGGCACGCAATACCAGATATGACCCGGAGACTGGCCGTCTTCTGGTATGGAACATCATTACATGGAAATGGTGTCTGGCGACCTCGGAAAATATCCTGGAGCTTTGTCCTCTGAGTGTAAGGGGCTTTGGGGATCCGGATGACATCTGGACGGACGTCCGCAGTAAGGCCAGCAGGCAGTCTTATGATCCGCAGCAGCGCGGCGATACTCCTGATTATAGTGAAGCGGAACGAAGTGCGTGGCTGAGGGAGAGCCGCCGCCGGAAATGCCTTCCCGAACGCATTGAAATTTTCAACGTGATACAGGGCCGGTGGATAGCGGTCACCCAGGAGAACCTAGCGGAGCATTACGCCCGCGGCTATTGGGACCTTATCGGGTTGGGTAACGCATGGGAGGAAATCGACGCGGAAATCTCACAGAAGGGTTGTACATCGGGTTAGATTATGAAAAAGTCTGTTTTGCACAAAAGAAATTTTCGTAAGCTAT
>NZ_JBXAYQ010000069.1:0-9504 GCF_057359305.1 Komagataeibacter ossonobensis
CGACTCCGGCTGATCTCTTCTTTCCAGTGGGCGAGATAGGGGTATGCGGACATGGGATGGAATTTCCATATATTCGATGAGATTCCATTCGACCATATACCATACAATCCGTGCAATAATGATCGATACAGATTAATGGTTGGGTGCTCCGTCCAGGTCATCACGCCACTTCGTCGCGTTAATGTCCTCTCCAAAGAGTTAAGTTCACGTAGTTCTATCACTCACTGTTTAAAGCGATCCGACCAGACCCACATCCGTTCGATCCGGAGCCAATAGGTTCATAAGCAAAATGTATCGTTCCATTATCTCTTTGCTGATCGCAGTTGAGGCTGCGTCCGGAATGGGGGTAAGCGGACCGTCCGACTACGGTTCATCTGAATGTGCAACTGGACACGCCAGGACAGCCGTCATGCCGTCGGAGCAATATAGAGAACCATTATCGCGTGGGTTAGTCCGAGAGGGCAATGACAATTTTCCCGACATGGCTACCAGTCATGAGATGGTCAAATGCCTCCCTTGCCCGAGCAAAGGGAAACACACTGTCGATCACAGGCCTAGGCCGGACGCGGTCCATGCGCGCGCAAGGTCTTTCACCATCGGTCTGTCACCCACAGGGGGCGTTACATAGAACGGGCACAGATATCCGCTAAAGCCCGGAATCCCCGAACGAGACGGTCTGATGGAAGCCGAATGACAGCTGTGCGGCGAGGATAAGCCGGAGTTGCCTTGCCGCCTTATCAGTCGACCACCCGAACAAGTACCTTGCCAGTGACGGCCCCCTGTTCGAGAGCGGTGTGTGAGTCTGCTGTGCGGTGGAGGGGCACGATCAGGCCAATCACAGGCTTGTAGGCTTTTGCTTCGAGACAGGCGGTGATGTCGATGATAGCAGCCTGCTTGGCCGACAACGGCACGGTGTAGATATAGACGAACCGGAAGACGGCACCGGCGATCATCGCGCGCAGCAGCGGGATCGAACTTTCATCCGCCGCGTCGCGCATCGCGTAGGAGCTGATGACTCCACCGTTCGCCAGACAGTCGAGATCCAGGTCGAGGTTCTCGACGAGATTGACGTCGACAATCCGATCAATGCCTTTGCCCGCCGTGGCGTCCCGTATCCTGGCCGGGACGTCTTCGCCGCGCAGGTTGAGGACTAAATCAGCTCCAGCTTCACGTGCGATTGCCTCGTGCTGCGGTTTGCGGACCGTCGTCGCAACCCACGCTCCCGCCCATTTGGCGAGATGGATCGCGGCCGATCCGACCACCCCGGCACCGCCATGAACCAGAACCCGCCGGCCCTTGAGGTCTCCGTCGGCAAAGAGGCAGCGATGCGCGGTCAACGCCGGAATGCCAAGAGATGCGCCGATTTCATACGACGTCGTGGCCGGCAGCGGCACCGCATTGGCGGAAGGAACGACGACATAATCAGCCGCTGTTCCCTCGGCACGACCTGCCTGCGCTTCAAAGATCCACACACGTTCCCCAATCCTCGATGCCGGGACGCCCATGCCCACAGCTTCGATCACACCGGCACCATCCTGGTGAGGAATGATGCGTTCATAGGGCATAGCAGACGAGAATCCGGTCCGTGCTTTCATATCGGTCGGATTAACGCCAGACATGTGTACGCGCACGAGAACGTCGCCCGCCTTGGGCGAGGGAGTCGGGAGATTGCCGAGGATCAGGACATCGTCCGCCGCACTCTGGCGGTCGTAGTAAATGGCACGCATGATCAATTCCTACTGTTGGAGGACGCCACAAAGCGGACGCTACAGAGCAGAAAATCTTCACATGCAGGCTTTTATGCAAGAAGGCACTTATTTGATATATAGAGATAGATAGTATACTAATAGCCTTATGACATCAGATCCGAAGCCTTTTCGCTGTGCCGTCGAAGTCACAGTCGAAGTTGCCGGCGGCAAATGGAAGCCGCTGATCCTTCATTATCTCCTCGGCGGGACGAAGCGGTTCGGTGAACTACGCCGCCTGATTGGTGGGGTGACGCAACGCTCGCTCACGCTCCAACTCCGGCAGTTGGAAGAACATGGCGTGATCCGTCGTGAGGTGTTCGCGGAAGTGCCTCCCCGGGTTGAATACTCGCTCACGGAGCGGGGCAGGACGCTTGCGCCTGTCCTGGAAGCGATGAAGCTGTGGGGCGAAAATTACGCGGCTCAACAGCTATAGGCGAGCCGCGCGGGTCTGACAGAGCCCAATCCTCCCGCGCCATGTAGCCATGTCCGCGTCGGGGAAACTCAGGGCTGCGCTCGGCGTCCGAAACGAGGCGTGGGCCGTCTGTCTGTTCAACATG
This sequence comes from Komagataeibacter ossonobensis, assembly GCF_057359305.1. Lineage (NCBI taxonomy): Bacteria > Pseudomonadati > Pseudomonadota > Alphaproteobacteria > Acetobacterales > Acetobacteraceae > Komagataeibacter > Komagataeibacter ossonobensis. Next base: position 2,306 of record NZ_JBXAYQ010000069.1, read on the forward strand.
GACGGAGCAGGCAGGTGGATAAGGGGGGGAAGCCGAATGTCTGCTTCAGAACTGGCCTGATCATAAACTGCCACCATGGGAGCACGTATAGTCCTTGAATTTTCCATGAGGATTTTTCAGATTCTGACACGTGAGGATGAGGCCGTATAACTATTTCGGGTAATCTTCCGTCAAATGCAGAATCGACTGGCTGCGAAAAAAGTCAGGAGAACTAATTATCAAACGGAGAAAGTGCTTCAATAATTCGGCATTCTGAAATATTACCTCCCCCGCATGATTCTATCATCGTAGAAAGTTCATGGCGCAATGCGATGAGATCCGCAATTTTGCGCTCAATTTCTGCCATATGGTCACGAGCAATTCTATCAACTGTCTTACAATCCTGGGTTCCCTGATCCGTTAGGGATAATAGAGCTCTTACCTGGTCTAATGAAAAACCCAGATCCCGAGATCGACGAATAAAAGACAGTCTCGCGAGTGCCTCATCATCATAAGTGCGATAATTGCCATCGGTCCGCTGTGGCGGAGCCAGAAGACCGATCCGTTCGTAATAGCGGATCGTCTCGACTTTGGTATTCGTCGCCTTCCCCAAGGCACCAATCGATCGCATTCCCTGCCTCTTGACCCTGTAGTTGCTACAGGGAGCATACATTAAAACAGATGATTCGTCAGGGAGGCGCTGGATGGCAGGAGGATGCTGTGGTGGATGCACAGATACGCCGCTACCAATCAATAAATCATGGCGGAGAGCGCTCCTGATCGCGCTTTTTCTCAATGCCAGCATGTTTGCCGTTGAAGCTGGGGCTGGCGTGTCGGTTGGATCTGCATCCGTACAGGCGGACGCGATTGATTTCCTTGGCGACAGCGCCAACTACGCAATAAGCCTCAGTGTTGCCGGAATGGCATTGCGATGGCGAGTTGGCGCGGCCTTTCTGAAAGGCCTGACCCTGTTCATGGCTGGGCTATGGGTAATGGCCAATGCTGGGTGGATAGTAATGAACAGCAACCATCCGCCTCACCCAGACGCAATGGGCGGCATTGGTCTGCTTGCCCTCGCGGTCAATCTGGCCTGTGCCCTCATATTATGGACACACCGGAAAGGTGATGCCAACCGCCGTTCTGTATGGATCTGCTCTCGTAATGATGCGATCGGAAATGTTGCCGTTGTGCTGGCAGCTCTGGGCGTGTTTGGCACTCGTTCTGCGTGGCCGGATATTGCGGTAGCTGCCATCCTTGCGATGCTTGGTATTAGTGGAGGTGTGCAGATTATGCGACAATCGAGAGTAGAACTAACAGATAACAAATCAGATATATCACGACATATCAATGTATAAATCATATAATACTCTAGAATATATTAAGCAGGTAAGGAGACGCACACGCTATAATGCGGCATTCATTCTCCTGATTTTTCCCCTGCTCTGTGGCTGTACAAATAGTGATCACTCAAATATTTCGCCGGAATCAGATGTCCAGAAATTTTCCGGCCGTCAATTTACGGATGCCGGATTGCAAGAATTCATTACAAAAGTTCTCGGACCAAACGTATCGAGTCAGGAAAACGCATGGGGCATCACTCGCCTGACGCTTGCTACCTTGTATTTTCATCCCGATATCCTTGTAGCTAAAGCTGAACTGGAAACGGCTCGCGCTGGAATCAAGACAGCCGGTCAACTGCCCAATCCCAGTTTCACGGTGCTGGGTGGCCCATCGGCTCATTACGTCGGCTACGGCGCGTCAATACTGATCGAATTTTTCGGCAGGCGTTATCACCGTATCAAAGAAGCCAGATATCGGGCTGCCGTCGCGCAATGGGAAGTCATCAATACTGCATGGAAACTACGCAGCGACACGCGGTCTGCTCTTCTCGGCGTCTGGGCTGTATCCGGGCGCCTCAAGCTTGTGGAAGAGACTGCGGCAGCTAAACGCGAACTCTTTACCCTGGAACAGGCACGTTTTGATCAGGGGCGAGCATCCGCTCTCGAAATATCGCAGGTACGGACGGAAATGATCCATGCCGAGTTGTCTGTCAGTGATCTGCGGCGCGAGTATGCCGTCCGTAAGGCAGCTCTGGCAGGAGCAATCGGGGTTCCTGCCGAAGCACTTGATTCCATTGCTCTTGATACAAAAGCATTTGATGTCTGTCCCGACCTCATGGAATACCGCGATTCACAGGACATGAGATACCAAGCCGTAATGCAACGCGCGGATCTGCGGGAACTTCTTGCGTCTTATGACGCCGCCCGACAGGCTCTACGGGTCGAAGTTTCCCGACGCTATCCCGATGTCACCATCAGTCCCGCCTATAACTGGGATATTTCAAATCGCTTTGAGGTAAATCCCTCTCTGCAAATTCCGATTTTCAATCAGAACGAAGGCCCCATAGCTGAAGCTGTTGGGCAGGAGCATGAGGCGGCGGCTCGTCTCCGGCGTGCAGAGAACACGGTGTTTAAGTCCATCTCGCAGGCTACGGCCAATTACCGCGGCACGACATCAATTCTGCTACAGGCGGATGAACTTGCCAAAACCGTACGGGTAAGGCTGAACCAGATGCAGCACCGCCTTCAGTCAGGCGCAATCGACCGACCAACGATGGTTATGACTCATATAGAGCAGATTCAAGCAGAGACCGCTCTTCTTGAAGCAGAAATTCAGCAACGGCAAGCCATAGGTCAGATCGAAGATGGCATGCAGCAGCCCATTTTTGATCACACCAGTGCCGCGCAGGTTTCCGGCCTGCTTGAAAATAACCAAAGGAACTCACCATGAAAGCGAGGGCCTTCTGGCTGCCTCTTGTAGGTCTTTCTGTCTTCCTAGTTCTAAACGTGGCGGACATTGCTGTTGCAGATGATGATGATCCACCAGTTTCGGTTCTTGGCGCAGAGGCGACCGTGACGGTCTCCCCGGAAGCAGTTACGAAGAGTGGCATCGCTTCTGCACGACCCAGCATCGTGCCTTGGAGAAAGTTGGTTCCCGCCTATGGTTACGTTCTGAACGCAACACAACTTATCACTCTTGTTAGTGATTATGCTGACATGAAAGCGCGGCTGGAGAGCATGCAGGCACAGCAGACGCTTGCCCGTGCGAAACTCGATCGTGACAAAGGACTGTATCGCGACCGGCAGAATATCTCTCAGGAACAATTCCAGGAGACAACAGCCAGATTTCAGTCCAACTCAGCTATGGTAAAAGCAGAACAGGTCCGGGTGAATAACGCACTTAATATTATCAGACAGCAATTTGGTTCGGTCATATCTGACGCTACCGAAAAAAATACAATTTTCATTACACAGTTACTTCAACAACAAGTGGTCTTGGTCAAGGTGACCCTTCCACCAGATACGGATCTACCAACCCCACCAAGTCAGGCGGATGTGACCGATTATGGAAACACGGGTGGACACGGGACAATGCTCCACTATTTGTCTCCTGTAACCATGACCGATCCTGCTATTCAGGGGCGTAGCTTTTTCTATTTTGCGTCGGCTGAAAGTCAGCTTGTCGCGGGCATGAATGTTTCCGTTCTCCTGCCTACCGAAGAGGAACGTCCCGGTATCCGGATACCTGCATCAGCTATTATCTGGCTGCAAGGTAAGTCGTGGATATACCGTGATAACGGACACGGAAAATTTACACGCCTACCCCTTACGACCGACGTGCCGGACCGAGAAGGTGGCTACCTGATCCAAGATACTCCAGGACAAATCACACACGAAACGCAAATCGTCGTAGAGCGTACGCAATTACTTCTGTCTGAAGAATTCCGAGCTCAGCTTGAATCAGGAGACGATGACGACTGATGACGGGACGTTCTTTCAGCCTTCAGGCAGCTATTATCGGGTTTTCGATCCGCTTCCGGGGCGTGGTTATCGCAACCGCATGTCTGTTGTTCTTCTATGGCCTGTATGGCTTGAGACATGCCAGCTATGATGTGTTTCCGGAATTCATTCCGCCACGGGTCACGATCCAGACCGAAGCCGCTGGTTTTACGCCGGAACAGGTCGAAACATTGGTTAGTCGCCCAATGGAAATTGCCCTGACCGGCCTCCCGGGTATTCAGCGCGTGCAATCGACTTCGATTCAGGGACTGTCAGTCGTCAACGTCCTGTTTGCGACATCGACCGATATTTATCGCGCCCGGCAACTGGTCGGGGAACAAATGAATGTTGTTGCACAGCAATTGCCAGCCGGTGTTCATGCTCCGACTATGACGCCACTGACCTCATCCGCCGGTCTGGTACTGGTGATTGGTCTGACGTCGGAACAACAGTCCCTCATGCAGTTGCGCACGCTTACTGACTGGTCATTAAGGCCGCGTCTGCTGGCGTTGCCTGGTGTGGCTGGAGTCAGTGTGTTTGGCGGGGAGCGTCGGTCACTCCAGATACAGGTACATCCAGACCAACTCATCTTGCATCATATCGGACTTGATGACGTCCTTGCGGCTGCCCAGGAAGCAACTGGCATACAGGGGGCCGGCTTTATTGATACCCCGAACCAAAGAGTCGTTCTTCAGTCTGACGGTCAGGCCCTGACGCCAGAAAGTCTGGCCCGCACTGTGATTGTCCGCTCTGATAATGGTGCTGTCACACTGGGCAGTATTGCCACTGTAACTGAAGCCCCTATTCCCGCCTTCGGCGCGGCCAGTATCGAGGGAAAAACAGGCATTGTGGTTAATATATGGGAACAGTACGGTGCCAATACGATGGCTGTGACCCGGGAAATCGAGGCGGCACTTACCGATTTCCGCCCGCAATTGCAGGGACAGGGGATTACATTGCATGCTGACCTGTTCCGACCCGCCAATTTCATTACGACCGCATTGGGGAATGCCACACGAGCATTGCTTCTGGGCGGTTTTCTGGTGGTTGCCGTAATCTTTCTTTTCCTTTTTGACCTGCGAACCGCTGCAATCTGTTGCGCCACCATACCTTTGGCTATTCTGATAGCCCTGTCGTTGCTGGAGACACTCGGGGTTACTTTGAATGCCATGACCCTGGGGGGGCTTGCTATCGCCATCGGCGAGGTCGTGGATGACGCCGTGATCGGGGTCGAAAATGTTACACGCCGATTGCGTGAGAACCGGCTTCTGGTCCAGCCCGCATCTACAGCGCGCGTCGTACTCGATGCATGCGTTGAAGTCCGCAGTGCAGTGGTTTACGCGACCTTTGCTGTCATTATCGTTTTCTTGCCTGTCATCGCCCTTCCCGGACTTTCGGGACGACTGTTTGCTCCACTGGCAACAGCTTATGTTCTTGCGGTCATGGCTTCTCTTGCCGCTGCTGTAACCGTTGTACCTGCACTCTGCGCATGGCTCTTGGCGACGCCTGGAGAAACCCGGAGAGAGCCCCCCCTGGCAGGATGGACCGCCAGAGCTTATGAACGTCTTCTGGCCAGATTAATGCGCCATCCCCGATTTGTTATAGGCGGGATGATCCTGACCACCTTGATAGGGTTTGCGGCCCTTCCATTCCTTGAAAGCGATTTCATTCCTGATTTCAAGGAAGGTCACCTTATCATTCATATGACGGCTGCTCCGGGGACTTCCCTGGAACAGTCTCTGAAATTAGGTAGACAGGTTACAGAAAAACTTCGTCAGCTTCCCGAAATCCGTTCGGTTGCTCAGAGAGTCGGACGCGCCTCGCTGGATGAGGACACGTATGGACCACATACCAGCGAGTTTGAGGTTGATTTGAATCAGGTGGATGGGAAGGCTTCCCGACAGATTGATGCCCGCGTTCGCAAAGCGCTTGACGGGTTCGTTGGGGCCAGTTTTTCTGTCAGTAGTTTTTTGACGATGCGCGTAAACGAAACCCTTTCTGGTTCGTCTTCGGCTGTGGCAATCAATATTATTGGCGATGATCTGGATGTATTGGATATCCAGGCAAATAATATTGTCCGCATGTTGCATCAGATACATGGCGCAACAGATGTCCGGATAGAAGCACCCCCTGGTGTTCCGGAACTTGCTATTCGGCTACGCCCTGCTGATCTGGAGCGCTGGGGGCTTCGGTCGGCGGATGTACTCCGATCCATCCATACAGCCTGGCAGGGTGAAACCGTGGGGCAGATATACGAGCGTTCTGCGGCTTTTAATGTTATGGTTCGTCTTGATGACGCAAGTCGTAATGATGTTGCGTCTGTCGGCTTCCTGCCACTGCATACTGTTCACGGAAACTACGTACCACTCCGCGCTGTCGCAGACATATATGAGACGAACGGTCGCTATCAGGTGTCACATCTGGGAGCACAGAGAACACAGACTGTCACCGCAAATGTTACAGGACGATCAACTCAATCTTTCGTTCAGGACGCACGCACGGCTATAGCAAAAAATATCAAACTGCCTCTTGGAACCTACGTTCAGTTTACATCCGCAGCGGAAGCTGAATCACAATCACGCAAGGAACTGTTTATAAATTCCGGGCTCGCTGCCATAGCGGTCATGATTCTGCTCTCAATAATCACACAAGGATGGCGCAATCTCGCTCTGATACTCGTCAATCTTCCCTTCGCATTTGTCGGCGGCATTCTGGCAATCATTGTTTCCGGCACAACGCTAACTCTTGGGGCAACAGTCGGCTTCGTTACTCTATTCGGGATTACGCTTCGGAATTCGGTGATGATGATTTCGCATTTTGAGACTTTGGTCGAGCGGGAACATCTCACATGGGGAGTAACAACAGCGCTCCGGGGGGCCAGAGACCGCGTCGTCCCCGTACTCATGACATCGCTCGTTACGGCGCTTGGACTGGCGCCTCTGGCTGTTGATATGAATGCGCCTGGGCGGGAAATCGAAGGACCTATGGCAGCTGTCATTCTTGGAGGGCTCATGACATCAATGATACTTAACCTGTTTGTTTTGCCTATTCTTGCTGTCAAATTTGGTAGTTTTTCTGAAAACGAAACGGGAGTTCCGGAAACCTTGTTCAAGTGACAGGTATGGGCCACTGCTGCACAGAACTACTTGAAGATTATGTCCGATATGCCAATAGAACCCAGAATGAAAACTGCTTCCGTATCACGCTCGGCCACCATTCGGTCTGACTCGACCTTCTGGTTGGGTTCGGAATTGCCTTCATGAATCTTGACGCTGTCCAGAAAATCTGGATTGCCGCCCGCACCGAACATCATCGTGTCAAGGCCGAAAACCGAAAGCATCGTTGCCCGATCCAAATGATTTATACCAAGGGCTACTGTCG
>NZ_JBXAYQ010000070.1:0-9374 GCF_057359305.1 Komagataeibacter ossonobensis
GCGCAGCGTCCGCACCGCCTCAATCCCGTCGCGCAGATGTTCGCGGATGACCACGGTATCGTCGGCGAGTGCCCTGCGCTGCTGCTCTGCGATCAGCCTGGCTTCCGTGACAGAACGGATCGATGCGCGTCGTGCCTCTATGGCCAACATGCCAATCTGGTCCAGCGTGACAATCAGCGCGGAGATCACTTCCGCTTCGGGTGCGATCGGGCGGGAGATCCACTGATTGGCAACCCGTCGCAGGTTATCGACATGCTCGGCAAACGCACGATCCGCGTCTTCGATTTCGTTCGGCGCTGTCATCACACACCAACCCCCATAACTTCTGGCAGGCCTGCGGGCATCCGCGGCAGATAATCGGGGCCAAGTGCTGCAAGAAACTTCGGCACGTCGCGCCTCAGCCACCGGCTGACCCGACACCGGTCGAAAAACGAACTTGTCGGGAAGCCGTGGGCCGGTCTGTTCGCCGCAAAGTCCATGAAAGACTGCCCCCGGTCCGAGACACGCTTTATCCCGTCAAGCGCGGGAAACACCCCATAGACAGCCCCGCGGCCAAGTGCGCCCTCGATTGCGGGATATTGGAGGATATGCCGGATTTCCTCTGAAGCATCGACGCGCCCGCTAAGCAGGGCCTCGTTAATGACAATGACGGTGTTCTTGGGAATAAAGCCCCGGTTTGCCTGCAGGTCTTCAAGATAGTCGATATCGGCATGTTCCGAGCCGATCATGAAAACCGTGACAAGATTGATTCCGAGTTCCTCAAGCTGTGCAACGAGCGGGGAGGCCTTTACCAGTTCGTGAACCGCCGTCCAGCCGCCGCCGATGTCAAGAATGGCGTCGTTCTGGGTTTCCACCAGCTGCTCGATCCTCTGTTCCAACCAGGCCGCTTGTCCCTTGGCGGTTACGGTCGCAGGTTCCAAGACGTAATCACCCATAGAGGCGATGGTATTGGACTTGTTGAGTGAATCCGTGTTCCAGATTTCCGGGTGGCCTCCCTGCTGCTGGGTCAGTTCCGTGAGGACCTTGAGGAATGTCGTTTTTCCGACCCTCTGGCGCCCGATTGCCATCATGAGGGTCGGTTGCGCCTTTACGGTCTCTTTCGCCGCGGTCTTTGGTTCGCGTGCCGTCATGTTTCATTCCCGATGAAAGCCGGGTTCCTGCAACCGTCGCCGGTTTTCCAGATCCCGAATGATCTCTTCGGCCCGTGCGCGACCCCGGCGACGGATTTCTTCCTCGTCCAGGTCTGCTACTGACGCCTCGGGAATGGTCGTCGGTAATGATGCGACCTGGGATGGCTTTTTTTGGAGGGAAGCAATTTCTGCCGGCACGGCTGCTTCGGCAAGAGGTAGGCTTCCGTGTTTCCCGTCAATGATATCGGGTTTCCAGTCTTTAGACTGTCGACTGGGCAGGAGCTGCTTCTGGTTTTTTCGGACGATATCGTGGGATCGCCCGGCATGGGCACGCCGGACTCGAGCCCATGTCTTGGCGGCCGTCTTGCGGGTGATTTCCTTGTTCTCGACCGTTCCGGTTATCCCATCCTCGTGTGCGATCTCGATGAAGATATCCCAAGCGCGGATTGTCTGACGCGCTTCCGAGATGTCCTCGAAATTCTCCATCATCCAGCGGTAAAGTGGCGAGACTTTCTGTCCTTGCCGACCACGAATTTTTTCTCCGGCCACGCGTCGGATGAAACGGTTTCCGCCTGCCTGTGAGTCCATTTCCGTCACGTCGTTTCTCCTGCAGGCCGTGTCAGTGGCTGTACCGGTGTGAGGTAATCGCTGCGTGGACGTCGGGTGGCGCATTTTTGGTCCCGGTACGAACCCTTTATGAACCCCCACTGGACCCATTTCAACGACGTCTTGGCACCAGCCCGGGGTGGGACCGGTACCACCTTTGGAACCGGGTCGGACCCGGCCTGATAGAGGCTCTTCATACACCATTGCACCGTTGGTGCGGGACGTTCCGTAGCGACGATCTGAGGCCGAAAAAAAGATATAAAGTAATCTTTGCGCCCTTGGGGTGAGTATAGCGATCTGATAGAATAAACCGCTTTGTGGAAAGGGAGAGGTGTTCATGCGTCCGTCTGAAGCCGTTGCCCTGCATCGTCACTCCATCATTGGACTGGCCCGGCAATGGAAACTCGATAATCCCCGGGTCTTTGGCTCCGTTGTGCATGGCCTGGATCGGGATGGAAGTGATCTGGACCTGCTGGTTGATGCGCCCGAGGGAATCACCCTTTTTGACCTGGGCGGACTGCAAAGCGATCTCGAAGATCTTCTGGGACTAGCAGTTGATCTCCGGACGCCCGAAGATCTGCCCTTAGCCTTCCGGGATGAGGTTCTGTCTGAAGCGCGTGCCTTGTGAGTCGTCATTTTCGTTTGACTGACTATCTGGGACATATGCACGAGGCAGCGACCGACGCCCGCTCCTTCGTGCAAGGCATGGCGGTCGAAGATTTTCTGAAGGATCGCAGGACCCAGCAGGCCGTTGTCATGAGCCTGCTTATCCTTGGGGAAGCGACGACCAAAGTTATGGCTGCCTACCCGGATGACGTAGCGCGTTATCCGCATATTCCGTGGAGGCAAATGCGCGGAATGCGGAACCGGATCGCGCACGGCTATTTCGAGATCAATTATGGGATTGTTTGGCGTACGGTAGAAGAGGCTTTGCCTGCCCTGATCGCTCAATTGGAGCATTTCCTGCAGAGATCATCCTGAGGATTTCATTTTGAGGGCAGGATGGTGGGCTATCTGATGAACGGCTTCGGCCGTTACGTCCGGTCCCACTAAGCGGTGTCCTCAGTCCAATATGACCTACCTGTATCATGTCAGGGCGCTGACCCGTAATCGATGCAGCCTGCGTGTCAGTCCGGGGATAAAGCAAATGTGTGACTGCATGCGATCGTAATGCGTCCTGGAACCGCAATCGTAAATTCGCGATATTTTCCAATGGTCCTCAATCAAGGATCGATCATAGGAGCGTAGTCGCCAGACCGACCTGGGGCCCCGCTTCGGCAAGACGACGATCCAGGGTACATAATGTCGCGCCATGATCCGCACAAACTGCCAGATGGAGGGCGGCTCCGGCACGCAGACCCAGAGCATACTGATCGGAAAATCTTGCCGCCGTCCGGAAGTTCTGACTGGTCACAGGCATGACACCAAAGCTTTCTGTGCGAAGACGGGTGAACATGGCCAGGCTGTTTGCTCGATCTGTGACGGTAATCTGGCCCATGCGAAGCTTGATCGACAGGGCTGAAGAAAACTCGGTGACAACCCAGTCACTGATGGAAAGATCTTCAGGTGCCTGGGCGCCAAGCCAGTCCTGCATCCGGGTTGTCTCTTCCTCATTGGTCAGAGCCGCCACAAGAACCGATGTATCGAGATAAAGACTCAATACCTTGCCTCATCACGCATCGCGCGAACAGTTTCTGCAGCAGGTTCCCTTTGCGGCGTCATAATGCTGGTAAGTGAACGAAGAGCACTCACTGCAATGGGTTTACGTACTGGCTCCGCCTTGACGAGTTGTGCGACGACCTTGCCGCGACGAAGAATACGAACGGACTCTCCTTCCTTCGCCAGATCAACCAGACGACTGAGATGGGCTTTGGCTTCCACCAGGTTGACAGTCTGCATTTCGGGCTCCGAACCATTAAACTGGTCACTTTATAGCGAAAAAATGTCGCCCTACCAAACGGAATATGCGTCTGACAATGAGAGCGATGCTCGCGGAATTCAGACGAGCAGGATGATGCTTTCCTATACGCCTGGTGGGATGCCGACCCCGTTTACAAGTCCAATCCCACGTTTCTGGCAACTCTTCGTCTCGCCCGTGCTCTGGAGATTAGCCCGGCGGCTTTGGTGGAGCTGGAAGAATAGCACGCCGGCTGCCGAGAATCTGAATCTTATCCGGACAACAAGCTCTGTTCACGTAATAAGACATGGTGATCATCGTTGACCACGTTGGGCATGGCTTCCCCATCTTTTTGGCAGGGGAAGCATTGGGTTGTCGATGTAGCAAGTGACATCTTATAACTGCTGCCTAAACACGACGTTCAGACAGAGCCATTACCGCGTGAAAGTCGCGGAGAATCAGTTCGTCGGACAAACCCGTGGTATCACCTTGGTGGCGTCGACAAGTGCGGGATCCGTCTGGTTGCGGCACGTGCAGGTCGCAACCCGAGAGCGCATGTTGATTTGCTGTTCCGGCCTGCGCAAATGTCACCTTTTGCGCAGGCGCGGGCGATGAAGGATGCCTCGGGCAGAAGAAAATCAGTAAAGTCGCGTGATGCCACGTCACACTTCCCTCGGTCCTCACATGGGAAACGATGATAATGCGCGAGGCAGACAGAAGGCAAAGCAGATCCCTAGTCCAGGACGACGACCTGTGGGAACGGCTGCGGGCGATTGAGGACAAATTGTCACTGATCATTGAAATCTTCTCGCCGGAAGATTCCGACGGGCCCACGCTTGATGAAATTCTCGGCCGATTGGTGACCTTGATCGCAGCCCAGAACCCGATGCTCAGACGTATTGATCTTACAACCGGCAGGTTGCTCGACATTCAGGAGGGGAGGACGCCCCGCTCCGCCCGGCGCGACGATGAGGATGGAGCCGATGCCTGATGATGACGTTCCGGAAAATCTCAGCTGAGAGCAGTGGTCGGCTGATTACTGCCTATTTCACACAGGAACTGCCAGATCCGGAGCACGACTTCCGTACCCAGCCCGGAAAAGTGCCTGACGCGGATGGTGGCCGACTGACCAGCTATTACACCGGTCGCGACGGGCGGGCCTCGTGGCGACCGGACATGCAGCCCAAGATCGCGGCGGCTCTTGGCATTGATCCGAAGACACCACCGAAGAACGCGCAACTCAATCGCCTGTTTGAAGCAAAGAGGGCCGATAATGGCGAGGACTGGTCAAGGAACGCCCGCAAGATCAGTGCCTATGATCTGACTTTGGCGCCACACAAATCAGTTACCCTTGCGGCCGAGTTTGCGCCGACCGAAGCCGAGAGGGCAGCCATCTGGCACGCCATTGATCGGGCAAACGACGCGACAATGCTCTATGTCGCGCGGGAAATCGGCTTCGCACGGCGCGGTCACGGGGGCGAAGACGGTGCCGACCCGGGCGAGGTCGCCTGGGTGTCATTCCGGCATGATACCGCGCGCCCGACGGTCGAGGCGCGTGACGCGGCGACAGGCCAGACCTATCTGATCGATACGCCAGCAGGCGGCGATCCCCATGCCCATATCCATAATGCCCTGTTCAATGTCGTGGTTACGGAAGAGGGGCATGTGGGTTCACTCGACACGAAGCGGCTGCGATCGCGCGTTCACGAATTTGGAGCATATTTCCAGGCACAGCTCGCTGATGAACTGCGCCGGATCGGCATCGCCCAGCAATACGATGCGAATGAACAGGCGACGGTCATCTCGGCCGTGCCGCAGAATATATCGGATTTCTTCAGCAAGGGACGACGGAACGTCATCAGGGCGGCCAAGGATTACGCCGCGGCGGAAGGAGCGGACTGGGCGCATATGCCGATCAAACGCAAGCGCCGTATCCTGTCCATGGCCGGCCTGGCAGCCCGGCTGGACAAGAACGAAGGCACAAGCGACCATGAGATATGGCGAGAACAGGCCAGGCGTCTTGGCTGGGAGGAAAAAAGTCTGCTTGGCGCGCCAGTAGCGCCTGCGGGCACCAGGGAACAGCGATACGATATTGCCTGCCGTTTCGCTGTGCGCCATCTCGCGAGGGAGTTTGAAACAGCCGCCGTGATCGATCACGACAAGCTTCGAACGTATGCGGCCCGGGGCCTGATCGGCACCGGCATCGAGGGCGGGGTGAAGGACATTGATCATGTCGTGGCCCTTATTGAACAGCGTGGTCTTGAACTCAGCGGGGAACGGGTCTCGCTGATTCAGGAGATGCGCGGCGACAGGCTGAGGGTGACGAATTCCGCGCAGATCGCCATCGAGGAGGACCTCGCGATTCAGGCAGCTCGTGCGTCAGGAGACCGAAGCGGGGCGCTGTCGGACCGCCAGATCACGGAAGCGATCGGACGATCATCCCTCGACTTTGCAAGCGATCATGGAAAGACCCAGAAGGCCGCTATCTACGCTCTTGGCCGGGGCGGCGCGCTCTCCATGCTCACCGGTGTCGCGGGCTCCGGAAAGACGGCGCTGCTGTCTCCGCTGGTTGATGCGTGGAAACATGATACGCGTTATGACACGAATGGTCGCAGGGTTATCGGGATTGCCAATGCCTGGCGCCAGGCGGACGCATTACGTGAGGCCGGCATCTTTGACACGAGCGCGATGCTGCCTTTTCTGGCGCGGCTGGAGCGCGGTGACGTTGATGTGGACCAGAATACGGTGCTGGTGATTGACGAGGTCGGTCAGGTCGGCCCGCGCCAGATGCTTCGCCTGTTACAGGTGCAGCGTGATACTGGTTGCACGGTCAAGGCGCTGGGTGACCACGAGCAGGCGCAGAATATCGAGGCAGGGGACTCCATCGAGATGCTGCGCCGGGTTCTGGATCCGGAAGATATGCCTGAGCTTCTGTCCAGTGTCCGGCAGGTATCTGCAAGAAATCGCCAGATTGCTGATCTGTTTCGTGGCGCAGAGCCGGAAGAGAGCGATCTGGAAGCCCACGAGTTCAAGGGGGCTGCGGCAAACGCGCATACGGACGAGGAAAATGATGACGATGTCCGTAACAGGTTCCATCTGAAGGAAGTCCGGGATGCGATCGATATGAAACGGGCGGATGGAACGATCCGTCTGGTCGGCGGCGACCATGAGGAAGTCCTGCAGGATATTGCCCGGCTGTATGTGACGCGTCGCGATGCCCTGATAGCCGAGGGGGCCGGCCCGCAGCGAGGCCGGGCCAAGACGATCAGCATGTCGGCGCTGACCAATCAGGATGCTGCCGATCTGAGTCGCGCAGTCCGCAGGATCCTGCAGGAGCGCGGCGAGATCTCGACACATGAAATTACCGTGCAGGCCATTGATCAGCGTGGCGAGACCTATGATCTTGCGATCGCTACGGGCGACCGGCTTCGGCTGTATCGTCGGACGTGGGGCAGCGTGGATGGAAAGGGCGCCACAGTCGGTAATAACGGCGATGTGGTGGAGGTTCTGGCCCATGGTGATGCGGGGCTTCGCGTCCGCACGAAGGACGGGCTTGTTGCTGATGTTGAATGGCGGCGGTTTCGTGATGTGAAGACAGGTCGGGTACTGCTGGGGTTCGGACATGCCATGACGATTGATGCGGCACAGGGGCTTACTTCAGATGAGCACGTCAACGCCCTGCCGCGAGGCGTCGAACTGGCGACGGGATTTACCTCATACGTCGCGGAAAGCCGGGCGCGTGGAACCACATGGACCATGATCTCCGATGGCGCGACGTTTGAGGCGGTCCGGAACCAGAGGGCGCTCGGGGATACGACGCCCATCACCAGTGACGATCTGTGGAATCACGTGGCAAAGAAAATGGCGCATAAACCATATAAATCATTGGGCACGGATCTGGTTGCCCGAACCCGCAAGGCCCGGGATGCGAGGATCCGGGAACTGATCGCGCTTGGGCGCACGCAGGAGACACTGATGAAGTCAGGTCGCCCATATGGCAGGGAGATTATTCTGGAGACCCAGGCGCGTCTGGCCGAGCGCTTGCATAAGGCGCGTCTGGCCGAGATCGACGCCAGGCTGCAGGTCATGATCAGGAACGCACCAGCGGTCATGACGGGTGCGGAACAGACGCTTCGGAGCCAACGGGCTGCTCAGGTGCTGGGCAGGCGTTCCCATGTGCCATATGCGTCGCCAGGCGCCGCCAGCTAGAGCGTCCGGCTTTCTGCTGTTCTCACCCGAATTTGGATCCTGCCGACAGTGCGCCATACCGCGACAACATCTCAGATCTGACGCACGCTTTGGTCATTTGCGCAACGAAGTCGGCTGGGTATCGTTAGGTAGGCGGGGAGCAGCAGATAGCAGGTCAATGATGGACGATGTGTCTTTCCGGGGAGATCCTGATCCGTTCGACTGTTGGTTGAAAAACGAATTGCGTGCCCGGTTCAATGATGTTGTGCGTGAACCGATCCCTGAAAGTCTGCTGCGCATTATTGGCGCGACTGAAGCTTCCGGGCATGTTCACGCGTCAAGACCTTCCTGGACCGAAGAGGAAGCTGTGTCTGATTACTTGGCTGATACCGGCTCCAGATGATTTCGTATCGCAGATATGGCGTCTTGATGCTGTGCGGGCAACAGTTAATAGGATCACGGCAGAAGACAAGAAGTGTTGACGATCAGGTAAAATACAGATGAGCGGGCACAGGACCCTATAGATATCAGTTCAAGAGCATACCTGTTCTGCAATCTGCCAGATCCTCGAAAACGTCGAGGACTATTCCCAGTAGCGGTGTTATATACAGGGCCAGAGTTTTTTCGTCTGTTAAGGTGATCGACAATGTCCGAAGAACAACAAAGACAGCTGGCGCTGACCGTGGAAATCATAACTGCTTATGTATCGGAAAATAAAATATCGCCGGATGAACTTATCAGGCTGATTGGGACTGTTTACAATTCATTGTCCTTCCCGACTACTTCGAGCGTGAAAGAACAGATACCTGCCGTTCCCATCAAGCGGTCCGTATTTCCGGATTATATCATATGCCTTGAAGATGGGAAAAAGCTGAAAATGCTCAAACGGCATCTGCAGGCATCCTATGGCATGACGCCTGAAGAATATCGGCGGAAATGGGGACTTCCGTCTCATTATCCTATGGTCGCTCCCAATTACACAGCACGCCGATCGGAACTTGCAAGAGAGATTGGGCTGGGGCGGGATATAACGTCCACTGCCACCAAATCTGGTGATGAGGGCACGACAGAGCCTGCATTGCCTGACAGGCCGCAAGGACGCCGCCGGGGTAGAAAGAAGGCCGCCCACTAAAAGGGGAACGCGCCGCCGGACCGGGCGGCGCGGCGATCTCCTGGCTCAGGAACGCGGCAATATACGAAGGCAGCGCTTCTTCGCTACGCCGTAGGGTGCCGACTGCGGCTGTTCCTGTTTGACCGGACCATGATCCAGTTCAGGGCGTTACGTCGATAAATCCGGACGAAAGATGCCTTTTATACAATCCAGGTTGCGGATTGCGATCCTAAGCCCTTGCGTTATGCACCTTGTGGAAGAATTCAGTTCTCAGTGAAAATCCATAGGCGATGACTACAAAGTTGTGCTCTCACGAGGGCAGCCTGCCTTTTCCGCTCTGACAATCCTTTTTCAGATCCCATATCTGGTGACGGACAACTTTCTACTTATCACGGTCGGTCCACGCGCAATCATTCAGAGAATGAACGCCTCAGCGCCTCAG
>NZ_JBXAYQ010000071.1:0-8465 GCF_057359305.1 Komagataeibacter ossonobensis
TTGATTATCTGCAGTCTGTCACAGGCAATAAAAAAGGCGCCCGGAGGCGCCTTTGTCGTCAGGTAGGGAAGGGTCAGACCTTCTCCACCTGATTGTATTCCAGATCCACCGGCGTGGACCGGCCGAAGATGGAAACGCTGACCTTCAGGCGGCCACGTTCCTCATCCACTTCCTCGATCGTGCCGTTGAAGGAGGTGAAGGGACCATCAGCCACGCGGATCTGCTCGCCGATCTCGAAGGTGACGGACGGACGGACGCGTTCCACGCCTTCCTGCGCCTGCTTCATGATCCGTTCGGCCTCGACCTTGGGAATGGGCGAGGGACGGGTCTTGCTGCCAAGGAAGCCGGTGACCTTGGGCGTGTCCTTGACCAGGTGCCATGCCTCATCGGTCAGTTCCATGTTGACCAGCACGTAACCGGGGAAGAACTTGCGTTCCGAATTGACCTTCTGGCCCCGGCGCACTTCCGTCACTTCTTCCGATGGAACAAGGATTTCACCGAAATGATCGGCCAGGCCCTTCTGGGCGGCCTGTTCCGTGATGTGCTGGGCTATCTTCTTCTCGAAGCCCGAATAGACGTGGATCACATACCACCGCTTGGCCATGGCTGAACTCAGCCTCCCAGTCCGAAGAGTTTCCGTACGGCAAGGCCGATCACCTCGTCGACGAGGAAAAAGAAAACCGATGCAAGACCGGCCATGGCCAGGACCGCACCCGTTGTCATCAGGGTGGCGCGTCGTGTGGGCCACGTGACCTTTCTGGCCTCGGCACGGACGTCTTCAACAAATTTCGCGGGACTGACCGACACGAAATACCCTTCCTGCAACGCCACGGCGCACCAACCGGACTGCTCCAGCCAGTGCGGGGCCTAAGAACCGGTGCGGGCCATTGTGGCCCGACCCATCGGGTGCCAGGCCGGAAGGGTAATGCCCGACCGGAAAATGGCAGGGGTGGAGGGTCTCGAACCCGCAACCTCCGGTTTTGGAGACCGGCGCTCTAGCCAATTGAGCTACACCCCTGCAAAGCCGCCTGCATCAACCCGAAACATCATGGCGTGGCGATTGCCGCGCCGTTTCGGGCCATCCATGCGAACCCGGCACAGGAAGCGGAAAAAAGTATGACTCGCGTCGAAAGTCAAGGGGGTGGAGCATAAAAATGAAAGTTTTACCTGTTTGTCCCGCGCCATGGGTTTATGGGCTTGCCACGCGCATGGCGGAAACGGTATAGGTTCTGCCGACCTTATGAGCGGGCGTAGCATAGTGGTAATGCAGTAGCCTTCCAAGCTTCTGAGGAGGGTTCGATTCCCTTCGCCCGCTCCATACTCCCCTTGAAATAAACAGATATATCGCCAGACAGGAATGCCGGATTCGTTGCCGTCGGGCTGCGCTGTCGGCAGGGGGAGGGGTAACTTTACATGACAATGACCGGTTCTTCCGCGATTCACCCGCGTATCGTGCTGGGCACGTGCTGTCTCAGCCTGCTGCTGGTCATGATGGACGTGACGGTTGTCAACGTCGTGCTGCCTTCCATCCGCGCGGAAATGCATGGAAGTTTTTCCACCCTGCAATGGGTGGTGGATGCCTATACCCTGATGGTCGCCAGCCTCATGCTGCTGGTGGGGTCGCTGGCGGACCGGTTCGGGCGGCGGCGGATGTTCCTGCTGGGGATCGGGCTGTTCTGTGGCGGGTCTGCCCTGTGTGGTATGGCGCGCAGTGTCGAAATGCTGGTCATGGCCCGTGCGGTGCAGGGCATTGGCGGGTCCATGCTCAATCCCGTCGCGCTGTCGATCCTGACCAATGTGTATGTGGAACCCCGCGCCCGCGCGCAGGCGATCGGCATCTGGGGCGCGACATCAGGCGTGGCCCTTGCGCTGGGGCCGGTGGTCGGCGGTATTCTGGTGCACTGGGTGGGATGGCAGGCGGTTTTCTGGGTCAATGTACCCATTGGCCTGATCGCGATCGTGCTGACACTGCGTTTCGTGCCCGAATCTCGTGGCGGGCGCGGGCGCAGCATTGATGCGCCGGGGCAGCTTCTGGCCATCGTGGCGCTGGCCATGGTCACGTCCGGGTTGATCGAGGCCCATAATTACGGCTGGTCTTCCCCCACTATTTCCGGATTCCTCGGTTTCGGTGCGCTGTCGGTCCTGGGGTTCATCATCGTGGAACGGCGGACGGCCTCCCCCCTGATCGACCTGCGGTTTTTCCGGGCATGGCCTTTTTCCGGCGCGATCGTGACGGCAGTGCTGGCCTTTGCCATTTTCAGTGCGTTCCTGTTCCTCAATACCCTCTATCTGCAGGATGTGCGTGGCCTGCCCGCGCTGCAGGCCGGTCTGTGCACGTTGCCCTTCGCCTTTGGCAGCATGACATGCGCGCCGCTGTCGGGGCGGCTGACGGGTCGGTACGGCGCGCGGCTGCCGTTGCTGATCTCGGCTGTCGGATTCGGGACCAGCGCGCTGCTGCTGACCGGGCTGGACGCGCATACGCCGCTCTGGCTGCTGCTGGTGTCCTACGGCCTGTGCGGATGCGGGTTCGGGATGTGCAATGCGCCCATTACCAATTCTGCCATTGCGGGCATGCCGCGCGCGCAGGCGGGGGTGGCGGCGGCCATTGCGTCCACCAGCCGGCAGGTGGGGGCGCTGCTGGGCATTGCGCTGGGCGGTGCGCTGAGTGCGGGTAGCGTGCGGGCCGGTGGCGTGCAGTGGGACGCCTTTCCCCAGGCCACGCATGTCGTCTGGTGGTGCATGGCCATCGCGGCCGTCGGGATTGCCGGTCTGGGGCTGGTTTCAACCGGAATCCGGGCGAAGGAAAGCGCGCGGCAGGTTGCGGCGCTGCTCGATTCAAACTGATGCATCATTGCTATGCGTTTTGTGCATATCAATGCCTAATGATCCCGCCACCGGAACCGTGCCAGGGCGCAACAAAATCGCGGGTTTCCTGTTTCCGAAATGGTGTCCTGCATGTATGATCCCGCCAACCTGTAGCGGGGGCGTTCACGTGCGCGGGAAAACGGGCGGTTCAGTGGTGTCGGTCGATGCCGGCAGGCTGCCTGATCTGTTGCGTGCGCTTACGCTGCGTGCTAGAGCCGCGCCAGCAGCGCACGGGGCCAAGGTTTCCGGGTAGGCGGCTTGTGTTTGAATCAAGATTCTGGATTGGAAAAGCGGACAGTGGATTCGGGTGGAACGACCTCAATACCGATCGCCTCCATTGCCAATGGCCTTCCCGGTCGTTATGCGACGGCGCTCTATGAGCTTGCGGCTGACCGCAAGCAGCTTGACCCTGTTCTGGAGCAGGCATCCAGCCTTGCCGGACTGATTGACGGCAATGCCGACCTGCGCACCGCGCTGACGGATCGCACGCTTGATATCCGTGATAGCCGGAAGGCGGTCGATGCCGTGCTGGAGGCTGAAGGCTTCAGCCCCCTTATGCGTGATTTTGTTGGCGTGGTGGCGAATAACCGCCGCTTCCCGCGCCTGCGTGAAATTCTTGCCGCGCTGGCGGCTATCGCTGCGGCCCGGCGCGGGGAAGTGGTGGCGGATGTCGTGTCCGCCCATCCCCTGACCGATCTGCAGCGTGTCCAGCTTCGCAGCCGCCTTGCCGAGGCCGGCTATTCCAAAGTCAATATCCAGGAGCGTGTTGACGCGGCCCTGCTGGGCGGTCTGGTCGTGCGCATTGGCGCCCGCCTGTATGATACCAGCCTCAGATCCCGCCTTACCCGCCTGCACCATGCCATGAAGGGAGCCGCGTGATGGAAATCCGCCCCTCCGAGATTTCGGATATCCTCAAGCAGCAGATCGCTACGTTCGACAAGGCCGTTGACGTTGCCGAGACAGGTACCATCCTGTCGGTGGGTGACGGCATTGCCCGTGTCTACGGCCTGCAGAATGTTGAAGCCGGCGAAATGCTGGACTTCCCCGCCAGCGGCCAGCAGGGCATGGCCCTGAACCTTGAGAATGATAACGTCGGTGTTGTCATTTTCGGTGATGACACCGCAATGCGCGAAGGCGACACCGTCGCCCGCACCGGCAAGGTGGTTGAAGTCCCGACCGGCAAGGCCCTGCTGGGCCGCGTGGTCGATGGCCTTGGCAACCCGATCGACGGCAAGGGTCCGCTGGTTGGTGAAGTCATCAGCAAGCGCGCGGAAATCAAGGCCCCCGGCATCATGCCGCGCCAGTCCGTCAGCGAGCCGATGCAGACCGGCATCAAGGCCATTGACGCGCTTGTGCCCATCGGGCGTGGCCAGCGTGAACTGATCATCGGTGACCGCCAGACCGGCAAGACCGCCATCCTGATCGACACCATCGTCAACCAGAAGAGCGTCAACGCCCTGGGTGACGAAAAGAAGTCGCTTTACTGCATCTATGTCGCTATCGGGCAGAAGCGTTCGACGGTTGCGCAGCTGGTGCGCACGCTGGAGGAAACCGGTGCGATGGAATATTCCATCGTCGTGGCCGCCACCGCGTCCGACCCGGCACCGATGCAGTATCTTGCACCGTATGCCGCGTGCTCCATGGGTGAATACTTCCGTGATAACGGCATGCATGCCCTGATCGTGTATGATGACCTGTCCAAGCAGGCCGTCGCATACCGTCAGATGTCGCTGCTGCTGCGTCGTCCGCCGGGACGTGAAGCGTATCCGGGTGACGTGTTCTACCTGCATTCACGCCTGCTGGAACGCGCGGCGAAAATGTCCGACAAGTATGGCGCAGGTTCCCTGACCGCCCTGCCGGTGATCGAGACGCAGTCTGGCGACGTGTCCGCCTACATCCCGACCAACGTGATTTCCATCACCGATGGTCAGGTCTTCCTTGAAACCGACCTGTTCTACCGTGGCATCCGCCCCGCCGTGAACGTCGGTGGTTCCGTGTCCCGTGTTGGTTCGGCGGCGCAGATCAAGGCGATGAAACAGGTGGCCGGCAAGATCAAGCTGGAACTGGCGCAGTATCGTGAAATGGCGGCGTTCTCGCAGTTCGCATCCGATCTGGATCCGGCCACGCAGAAGCAGCTGGCCCGTGGCGCGCGTCTGGTCGAGCTGCTGAAGCAGCCCGAAACGTCGCCCCTGTCGGTTGAAGAGCAGGTTGTCGTCCTGTTTGCCGGCACACGTGGCTATATCGATGCCGTGCCGGTCGATCAGGTGACGACTTACGAAAAGCGCCTGCTGGACGATGTCCGCACGTCGGGCAAGGACATTCTGGAATCGATCCGTACCCAGCGTCAGCTGACGAAGGATATCGAAAGCCGTCTGAATGATTTCCTGACGACGTTCGGCCGTCAGTTCGCCAACTGAGGAAGATCGGGCAACCATGGCTTCCCTGAAGGAACTGCGCGCACGGATCGGCAGCGTCAAATCGACGCGAAAGATCACCAGCGCGATGAAGATGGTGGCGGCGGCAAAGCTGCGTCGGGCGGAAGCCCGCGCGGCGGCTGCACGGCCCTATGCTGATGCAATGCGCCGCATGCTGGCCGAAGTGGGGCGCAGCGTGGCGGGCGAAGGCGGGCAGCCTGCGCTGCTGACCGGAACAGGTCAGGACAAGGTGCATCTGCTTGTCCCCATGTCCAGCGACCGTGGTCTGGCCGGTGCATTCAATTCCAACATCAACCGTACGACCCGTAACCTGGTGCTCAGGCTCCAGGCGGAAGGCAAGACGGTCAAGATCCTGCCGGTCGGGCGCAAGACGTATGATTTCCTGTCACGGGATTTCGCTGACCTCATCATCGGTCACCGTCATCTGTCCGGCAGCAAGGAAATCCCCTTTTCGTCCGCGACGGAACTGGGTGAACAGATTACGTCCCTGCTGGAAAAGGGTGAATTCGACGTCTGCACGCTGGTTTACAACCAGTTCCGCAACGTCATGACCCAGACGCCGACGGAAATGCAGCTTGTACCGCTGGCGCTGCCGGAAAACGACAACACGGAAAATTCCGACGTCGCCAGCTATGAGTTCGAGCCGGACGAAGGCACGATGCTGTCCAGCCTGCTGCCACGCAACCTGCAGGTCCAGCTGTACGCGACCATGCTGGAAACAGCAGCGGGTGAAAACGGCGCGCGGATGACCGCGATGGATAACGCGACCCGGAACGCTGGCAAGGCCATCGACCGTCTGACCCTGACCTACAACCGTACGCGTCAGACCAATATTACCAATGAACTGATCGAGATCATCTCGGGCGCCCAGGCTGTCTGAGGATCGATCTTCACGCTCACAGGAGCTGTCCCATGTCGGAAACCACAACTCAAGAGGCTCCTGTCTCCACGCAGGCGCAGAAAAGCAATGTCGTTGGTCGCGTGACGCAGGTCCGCGGCGCCGTTGTTGACGTTCAGTTCGAGGGTACGCTGCCGCATATCCTTGAAGCACTGCACGTTCAGCTGAACGGCCAGACCTTGGTGCTGGAAGTGGCGCAGGAAATCGGCGAACACGAAGTCCGCTGCATTGCCATGGATACCACTGACGGCCTGAGCCGCGGCGCGGAAGTGTCCGCCACCGGCAGCCAGATCACCGTGCCGGTCGGACCGGGCACGCTGGGTCGTATCCTGAACGTGATCGGCGAACCGATCGATGACCGTGGCCCGGTGCAGTGCAAGGGTCGCGCGCCGATCCACCGCGCCGCCCCGGCGTTTGACGAGCAGGCCGCCGCAACCGAAATCCTGCCCACTGGCATCAAGGTGGTTGACCTGCTGTGCCCGTACCTCAAGGGCGGTAAGGTCGGTCTGTTCGGTGGTGCCGGCGTGGGCAAGACCGTCATCATTCAGGAACTGATCAACAACATCGCCAAGGCGCATGGCGGCGTGTCGGTCTTTGCCGGTGTCGGTGAACGTACCCGTGAAGGTAACGACCTGTATTACGAAATGCAGGATGCGGGCGTCATCAAGCTTGATGGTGATTCGACCGAAGGGTCCAAGGTGGCGCTGGTCTATGGCCAGATGAACGAGCCGCCGGGTGCGCGTGCCCGTGTTGCCCTGTCCGGTGTGACGGTTGCGGAATACTTCCGTGATGTCGAAGGGCAGGACGTGCTGTTCTTCGTCGATAACATCTTCCGTTTCACGCAGGCTGGCGCCGAAGTGTCCGCGCTGCTGGGCCGTATTCCCTCCGCCGTGGGCTACCAGCCGACACTGGCGACGGAAATGGGCGCGCTGCAGGAACGCATCACCTCGACCAAGAAGGGTTCGATCACTTCGGTGCAGGCCGTTTACGTCCCTGCCGATGACCTGACCGATCCGGCGCCTGCCGCGACCTTCGCCCATCTTGATGCGACCACGGTGCTGAACCGTTCCATCGCGGAAATGGGCATCTATCCGGCTGTTGACCCGCTGGATTCCACGTCCCGTTCGCTCGATCCGAAGATCGTTGGTGACGAGCACTATCAGGTGGCGCGTGACGTGCAGCGTATCCTGCAGACCTACAAGTCCCTGCAGGACATCATCGCCATCCTGGGCATGGATGAACTGTCGGAAGACGACAAGCTGATCGTGGCGCGTGCGCGTCGTATCCAGCGCTTCCTGTCCCAGCCGTTCCACGTGGCCGAAGTGTTCACGGGTGCGCCGGGCAAGCTGGTGTCGCTGGAAGATACGGTGCGTTCGTTCAAGGCGATCGTGGCTGGTGAATATGACCACCTGCCCGAAGGCGCTTTCTACATGGTCGGTGCGATCGAGGAAGCGGTGGCCAAGGCCGAGAAAATGAAGGAATCGGCCTGAACCCGACCCACTGACGCAAGGAAGATAGACCATGTCCATTAAGGTCAAGATTGTCAGTCCGGAGAAGGTGCTGTTCGCGCATGACGCCGATATGGTCGTCATGCCGGGGTCGGAAGGTGACATTGCGGCAATGCCGGAACACGCACCGCTTATGCTGACACTGCGCGGTGGTGTGGTTGATGTATATGAAGGTGATGTCGTGATGCATCGCTTCTTCGTGGCGGGTGGGTTTGCCGATATCGCGCCGACCCACTGCACCATCCTTGCCGACCGGGCGCTGAAGGTGGAAGACGTGTCGGTTGATGATGCGGAAGCACGTCTGGCCGCGCTGGAAAAATCCTATGAGGAAGCGGACAAGATGAACGTGCCCGCGCTTGATATCCTCATGGACAAGATCCAGTCAGCCCGTGCCGAGATCGAAGCCGGACAGTCCGCCGTTCCGGCCATGTCCATCTAATGGTCTATTCCGCCCCGTAACCGGGGCGGGATCATGACGGACCTGCGAAAAAGCGCCCCATACAGGGGCGCTTTTTTTATGCCTGTCTTTCAGGGGGGATTTGAAAACGATCCCTTGATAAAAATACAGACATGCCCGGATATCGTCTTTTTTAACGGCGACGTTTTTCAGATCCCCGTAAAAAATGTCACCAAAAGCCCCCGGTATCTTTGGGCTGTTTCATATGAAGCTCTGTGAAATAGCGACCTACAAAACAGTCTGGGAGACTGTTTGAAAAGTCAGCCCAGAAAACAGCCAGCAATCATAAAAAAGCTTTTGAA
>NZ_JBXAYQ010000072.1:0-8278 GCF_057359305.1 Komagataeibacter ossonobensis
GCGGGGGAGATTAGTTCTGCCGTCTCATGGGAAATATCGTACCCTCTCTATCTTAGAACACAAGACGTTCTATAATATTTGTTATGCCAACAAGTTGGATATTGCGAACCGCACATATCTTTCGGTCTGGCACTCTATAGCGGGTCCACCCATCACGCCCGGTGGGAATCCTTATTCCGAATTTTCTGCCGAAGTAATGCTAGATCCCCAATGCTGTCTTGAGATCAACAGCATTGGTCAGCAGCGCTACATATGTCCTGGCAAGATTTGCTTCGCTTTCACTTTCAGAAAAAGAGTCGGTCAACAGGTCCTCCTGCGACATGTCACCATGCTGATAGCGTTTCTGAAGCACTGCCATGCGGGCTTTTTCAATATTGAGCAAAGAGAGCTGCCTTTGATATTGGGTCCTGAAAAAGTGTTCGTGTGACAGGAGGTTTTCAATCTCGACCCATGCATTCAGAACGACGCTTTGATAAAATATGCCCGCGCTCCTCTGTTCAGAATGGCGCAGAGCAAGCTGACTGGACAGACGGCCACCATTAAAGATCGGGAGGGTAAGCGTAGGCCCAAAGGACGTGTTGCGTGCATTCCACCCCAGTTCGGCCACTGTCAGCGCATCGAGGCTGATTTGCCCTGTCAGGGTAATCTGCGGGTAGAAATCGGCCTGTGCCATGCCAATCGTCGCTGTGGCAGCGTGAAGCCGCGCTTCCGCCGCCCGGATATCCGGACGTTTCCGGGCCATATCGGATGGAATGTCAACCGCAACCTGTGGCAGTGTCACATCCAGAAGATCCGCGGGCTTTGCCAGTTCAGGTATGTCCGCATCCGGTCGTCCTGCCGCAAGCACGGCCAGTGCCCGATGCAACGAGGCCTGTTGCATGGCAAGTTCATCTTTTTCACCAAGTGCGGCCTGACAGACGCTTTGCTGTTTTTCCAGGTCAACACCAGCAAGGAGGCCGCGCGCATGAACAGCCCTGGCTATGACCAGCAGCTGCGTTGTCCGTTCCAGCGTTTTTTCAGCGCTTTTCAGGCGACCGGAAACCCACAGCCATTGAAAATAGGTTCGTGCAATTTCTGCCTGTGTCGAAAGATGCATGGCATCCACATCGGCCTGTACGGCGGACATCTCCGCCTTTGCCGCTTCCCTTAGCCGACGCTGGCGCCCCCAGATATCCAGCTCCCATGAGGCCACCGCGCCAATACTGTAATTTGTATAGGAAACCCCCTCCGGCTCCTGCCTTACAGCGTCTGGCGAAAGACCCAGCAGGGGCTGCAGGACCTCCCCCACCCCTGCCGTGGCAAGGCGTTCATGCGTATAGGAAGCCTGCCCGTTCAGTGACGGGAGACTTTCAGCCGATGCGGCGCCACGCTGTATGCGGGCGGCTTTAACCCGTTCACGCGCCAGCGCCATGTCCAGATTGCCGGTTTCGGCACGGAGCATGAGTTGATCGAGCACAGGATCATTAAACATATGCCACCATGGCAGGGATGATGGCCGGGCATGTTCTACACCCCCCGCATTCTGCCACTGCTCCGGCAGCACCGGCTTTGGCCGCACGAAATCCGGCCCCATAGTGCAACCGGCCACCGCAAGCAGCATGGGCAACAGGAGCATGCGCACCCTGCATTGGAAAGAGCGTGTCTCAGACATGGGCGGATGCCTCCGCGGTGGTAGCCGTACGGTCAAACAGGACAGCGTAAAATGCGGGAATGGCGATCAGGGTCAGCGCCGTGCCACCAACAAGCCCGCCGATCATGACAATGGCCATTGGCCCCCAGAACACATTGAAGCTCAGGGGAATAAAAGCCAGGATCGCCGCCACCGCCGTCAGGCATACGGGGCGCGCGCGGGTCAGGGTCGCATCAATGATGGCCGCATGCAGCGATGTGCCGCCCTGGTGATTGGACTGGATCTGGTCAACCAGCAGGATCGTATTGCGCATGATCATGCCCGCCAGGGCAATAAGCCCCAGCAGGGCCACAAAGCCAAATGGCGCCCCTGTTACCAGCAGGCCGGACACCATTCCGATCAGGCCAAGTGGTGCCGAAAACAGCACAAGCAGGGAACGGCTAAAGCTTTGCAACTGAATCATCAGCGCCAGAAGCATCAACACGCCGGTCAGCGGGAGGAAAGCGAAGATCGCACTATCCGCTGTTGAGGACAGTTCCACGTCTCCCCCCGTTTCAATCCTGTATCCTGCGGGAAGGCTTTTGTGCAGGGTTTCCATTGCTGGCGTCGCGCGCTGTACCACAGTTGCTGGCTGGATGTCCGTTTCAACACCTGACTGAACGGTCATGCAGAGTTCGCCATTTCTCTGCCAGAGGATCGGGAAGTCGGTTGTCAACTGTATGGTGCCAAGCTGACCAAGCGGCACGACCCCATTTCCCGTTACAATTGGGAGGTTCTTCCATAGCCCGGGATCAGCGCGTACGGTGCGGGCGGCCCGCACCATGACCGGGATATGATGGTGACCATCGGGCATGTCGCCTGCAACCTGTCCGGCAATGGCTGCCTGAAGCTGTGCGGCAACACTGACGCGATCTGTCTGGAAATATGCGAGTTTATCCGGATCCGCTTCAAGGGTCAGGCTGGGTGTCTGGTTCCCCCAGTCCGCCTGCACCGAGACTGCGCCTTCGGTGCCGCGCAGGATTTCATCCACCTTGCGTGCAATCACCCGCAGGGTGTCCGGGTCTGGCCCTATGATGCGGTACTGTACGGGAAAGTCAGCCGTAGGCCCCAGGGAGAGACGTTGCACATGCAGGTGCACGCCTGCGGGAAGGGATATTGCCTCAACCTGCTGGATAAGCTGTTCCCGAGCATCAAGGTCCTGTGCAACCAGCAGGAGTGTCGCGTGGGCGGCACTGGGTGTGGCCGGGGCATAGGGAAGGTAAAAGCGTGGCGCGCCATCGCCAATATGGGCTTCCATATGGCGCAGCGATGGGCTTCCCGACAGATGCTTTTCCAGAATGCCGACTGCCTCATCGGTTTTTCCAATGGCTGTTCCCGGTGGCATGGCAACATCAACGATCACTTCGGGGCGGTCGGACTGCGGAAAAAACTGCTGGTCAACAAACATAAAGCCGCCGCACGCCACGATCAGCAGCATGATCGTGCCACCCGCCACGGTTTTTTTATATCGCAGGCTGGTGCCAAGCATGTGGCGCAGCATACCCGTCAGCCGGGGCTCAGGTGATGCCTGTGAGGGCTGCCGGGCTTCAGGCAGGAGATGAACCCCCAGAAACGGGATGAAAACCACCGCCACAACCCAACTGAGCAGCAGTGCTGCGG
The DNA here is from genome assembly GCF_057359305.1 of Komagataeibacter ossonobensis. NCBI lineage: Bacteria > Pseudomonadati > Pseudomonadota > Alphaproteobacteria > Acetobacterales > Acetobacteraceae > Komagataeibacter > Komagataeibacter ossonobensis. The sequence continues at coordinate 3,290 of NZ_JBXAYQ010000072.1, forward strand.
CACTGACCCAGAAAATTTCACCAGCATATTCACCCGTTGTTGACTGCGCCAGGCCAACCGGCAGGAAGCTCACAACCGTCAGCACCGTACCCGTCAGCATTGGAAATGCGGTGTGGCTCCAGGCAAAAGAGGCCGCCTCTTCACGGCTGCGCCCCTGTTCAAGCTGCACGACCATGGCTTCGATACTGATGATGGCATCATCCACCAGCAGCCCGAGGGAGAGGATGAGGGCACCAAGCGAAATACGGTCCAGCCCGATATGCTCCACGCCCATGTACAGGCTGACCCCAGCAAGTGTCAGCGGCACGGAGCAGGCCACGATAATCCCGGCTTTCAGGCCCAGGCTGATAAAAGCAACCAGAAGAACAACACTCAGCGCCACGATGAACTTGATCAGGAATGTATCCACGGCCTCCCTGATGACCCGGCTCTGGTCTTCCACCTGCGTCAGCGTCATGCCCGCGGGCAGCACGGCGGTAGCCGCCGCCTTCTCCAACGCCCTGCCCAGTGCAAGTCCGTCCGCGCCGTCAGCCATTGCGACAGCAATGACAACGGCCGGCCTGCCACCGTAACGGATCAGCGAAGGGGCCGGGTCTGCATAGTCACGGCTCACCTGGGCAATATCCCTGACACAGAGGGGGCCGGAATGGCCTGCCAGTGGCGTCTCTTCAACGGAGCGGACGCCACCCAGGGCTCCGGACACATTCAGGGGAACGACCGTTGTAAAATCCACCGAACCACCAGAAGCCAGAGCCGATCGGCCCTGAAGCGACCTTGCAACCTGATCGAGACTGATTCCCCTTGCTGCAGCCTGTTGCGGATCGATATCGACGCTAACCTGCCGGGGGATCTCGCCGCTGATCTGAACCTTCCCCACGCCATGAACCGCCTGAAAGATCTTCTTCAGATATTCGGATGTCTTGACGAGGTCTGCATTTTCTCCCCCGGTCAGGGCAAACACATAACCATAGACATCCGCATAATCATCATTGGCGGCGACTGCCACACCAGACGGCAGGCCGGGAGAAAGGTCGGACAGCCGGTTGCGGACCTTTTGCCAGATAACCGGAACGCGTTCCTTTTTTTCATCATCGCGCAGGAATATCTGCGTCACGCATGCTGCCTGAATGCAATATGTGCTAAGAAAATCTATGGCTTCAATATCACGCAGGCCCTGTTCAAGCGGTTCGGCAACCTGTCTTTGCATCTGCTGGGCGCTGGCGCCCGGCCATTGTGCGGAAACAATCATGTTCTTGAGCGTGAAAGCGGGGTCTTCTGCCCGGCCAAGGTGAAAAAAACCGTATCCACCGGCAAGGAAAAGACAGGCCATCATGAAGCTGACAAGCGCCGGATGACCGACAGCCCAGCGTGAGACATTGAAACGATCCATCATCACCGTTCACCTGCCTGCCCGGCAAGAAGAACAGCCTGTCCCTGCTGGAACGAACCATCAGTATTGGAGACAATCCATTCCCCGTCCGTCAGGCCTTCAACCAGCGCATCTGCCCCGCGCAGCCCGACAATGCGGACGCTCCGCAGGACAAGGTGGGGCGTCTGTCCATCCGTCAGCCCCCACAGATGGGCATGCGTCTGGCCTGCTGAATCCACGGCAGTAAGCGGCACGCGCACGACATGCGACACGTCATGTGCAGCAAGGACAACCGTGACGAGGCTGTTAACGGCTACGGGCAGCGGATGATCAAGCCGGAGCTTCACGTCCTGCATCTGACTGGTTGCGTCAATCGTGCCGATTTCCCTGATGTCAGCCCGAACGGACTGGCCATCCTGACCGGCAGGCAGGCTGACCTCCGCCGTGTCACCAACAGTCCAGGATGAGGATGATGGCACCTTGAAATGGACTTCAGGCGCCCCTGCAGACAGCCGTATGATTTCGCTCCCGGCGCCGACAAGGCTGCCCGGAACACCCGTAACGCTCATGATCCAGCCATCTTCAGGTGCCCGGATCCTGCTTTCAGCCACCTGAATCTGGGCCTGCGTCAGGGCGGCAAGGGCTGATCTGTATTTTGCCTGAGCCAGGTGCCATGAATAGGCACGTTCTTCGACTGTTCCAGAGGACAGTCCTCCTATGGCGTCCAGTCCCCGGCTTCTTTTATATGTTGCGGCCGCCTGATTCATTTCGGCGCAGGCGGCATCAACCTCGCCCTGTGACTGGGCTTCCATCTCCAGCAGCAGCCTGTCTTCAAACGTGGCAAGAACATCGCCCTGATGAACATATTGACCGCTGACAACCGATACGGATGTCAGGCGACCGGCCTGTGTCGGGGCGAGAGGAATACTTCTTTCAGCCCCGTACAATCCAATGAAGGCAGCCTTCTGTGGTGAGGCGTCATGCACCATGAGGGCCTGCACGGCGGGAAGGGCTGCGTGTTTGACCGGGGAGGATGCCGGCTTGCACCCTAAAAGGCATGATGCCGCAACCAGGGGCAGCACCCTTGCCAGGATGTCTGTGCGCGTTCGACAGGACATGTTTATTTCCGAAAAATACAGGCTTTTTCTTTACGGCAGTGCCGCGATAGCCGAAATTCCCAACAGGACAAGAATAATCACGGTGGCCTGTTGCCAATTAAACTGGTTCCGGAAGTAGAACCAGCCAGCAAAAAAGATGAACGACGATATATAGCCTGCCATCATGGCAGCCATTGGCGGAATTCTGGTAAAACCCAAAGCCTGTTTCTGCGCCGCAGTTGCCATGGCACCTGAAACAACCGTTCCTGACAAAGAGAAAATTCCCTGCATTTCAGCCAGCTTTATCAGGGACCTGCGTTAACTGCACCATCAGGTCATGCAGGCTGTCGCGCATGGTCTGGTCTACAATGCCAGCCTCCAGAATGTCCCATAGGGAAAGGCCATCAGCAGCCATGCAGGCGAGCAGAAGGGCTGGTGTCATGTTCTCGAACAGGCCGATGGAACGGATGACGCTCCAGTAATGCTGGATCCATTCCTGACTGAGTTGTGGATCAATCAGCATGGCTGCAAGCAGATGACGAATGATGACCGGCGTCTCTTTCGCTTCATCATGGTTAAACCCGATATACGCCCGCGCAGACCTGCCGAACGCAACAGGGTCATCCTGCATGGAGGCAAGCATCTCATGCTTGAACAGGTCCATTTCACGCATGAAAAGCCCGTCAAGCAGGGCTTTCTTGTTCGGGAAATGGTGCAGCAGGCCGCCTTTGCTGACATTTGCCTCCCTGGCCACCAGTTCCAGTGTAAACGCCTGAATGCCGTTCGTAACCAGTATCCGGCCTGCTGCATTGAGCAGGTCGTTCTTTACGACTTCGGGTTTATTGGTGCGTTTTGGTTTTGTGGTCATGCCCCGTTAAATACCGTCCAGACGGTATGTTTTAAAGGGAAAAATAGGGGACGGGCATAGACAAGACGCCCGTTATCTTCCGCAGCATGGCGCGCGGATACACGATGCCGCAGACTCGTCAAGGATTACGAGCGCTACGCTTCAACGCTCGCAAGTCTCCATGTCGTCGCTTTCGCATGCTTCATGCTCAGAAACGCCGCTATACTCGCTCAAGGTGCATAACACCCTCTACTGGGGCAAGCTGATTACGCATCTCAGATTGGGGGGCGGCTCCTGATTGACAGGTAAGGGATTGGCTTGCACCTTGCTGGTCAGGCAATCCGGAGCTAGTTGTGTCGAAGAAGATTAGTGGCGCTGAGTATCCTCTTTCCAAGGTTTTCTCATCCGACTTCGAATATGTCATTCCTGCCTATCAGCGGCCTTATGCCTGGACCCCCGATCAGGCCGGCGAACTCTTCGATGATTTAATCGCCTTTTTTAAGGCCGAGCATGACGAAGGCTATTTTCTCGGCAGTATAGTGCTTATCAAGTCGGAGGATAGCGCTTATTCGCAGGTGATCGACGGGCAGCAGCGTCTAACGACACTCACCATTTTGCTGGCTGCGATGGCCTGTGCGAACGATGGCGAGGACCGCGACGAGCTTCGACCCTATATCCTGGAACCCGGCAAGAAGATGGAAGGGATACTTCCCAAGCCCCGCCTGGCTTTGCGCGAGCGCGACAAGGGCTTCTTCGCTAAATACGTCCAAGATCTGAAACTCGACGCACTGATTGATCTCGATCCCTCGTCACTTGATAACGAATCCCAGGTCAATATCCGGGCCAATACGAAGCATTTCGTACAGGCCGTCGCCGATGCGCTGCCGACGCCGGATAAGCTTCGGGAGTTCGTCACCTTCCTGCTGACTCGCTGCTATCTGGTGGCAGTTTCCACGGCAAGCCAGGATTCCGCCTTCCGCGTCTTCTCGGTAATGAACAGCCGCGGCCTCGACCTTCAGCCGACCGATATCATCAAGGCCGATACGATCGGCAAGCTCAGGAGCGAGAGCGATCGGCAACTCTATAACGACAAATGGGAGGAGATGGAGGTCGAACTCACGCGCGACGGCTTCCGGGATCTCTTCACTTACATTCGCATGATCTACGCCAAGGAAAAGGCGAAGCGCACCCTGCTTGAAGAGTTTCGGACTCACGTCCTTCCAAAAAACTCCGATCCGAAAATATTCATTGACGACGTGCTTGATCCGTTCGCCAATGCCTTGGATACGATCCGTAACGCGTCGTATTGCGCGACTTCTCATGCCGAGACGGTCAACTATTACATCCGGTGGCTTCAGCGGATCGATAATTCCGACTGGATTCCGCCGGCGATGCTGTATCTCAAGGAGCAACGCAACAAGCCGAAACGGGTGGCGCGTTTCTTTGAACTGCTTGAGCGCCTCGCTGCCTACATGCACATTTGTCGCTGGAACGTGAATAATCGCATCGACGTCTATGCCAAGCTGGTCAACGATATTCAGTCGGGTGCCGAGCCGGATGACATGACGCAGTTCGACTTCGGAGAGGATGATCGCAAAGCGTTCCGCGATGCGCTGGACAGCGACATCTATGAGATGACACCTCGACGACGCAATTATCTCATCCTAAGGCTGGAT
>NZ_JBXAYQ010000073.1:0-8130 GCF_057359305.1 Komagataeibacter ossonobensis
TCCCGGCGCTGCTTCTGCAGGCCGGGATGTTTCCGGATCAGGTTTTCGGGATGTCAGGAACGGGCGTGCTAACCAGGTTGTATCGCCTGATTACTCTTTCCTTCAGCTCTCATTGCAACCGGGTCGGGCGGTGCGGGGCAAGGGTGCCGCGTAGCGGCAGCACCGGACCCGCGCGCAGGCGACGCAGACGCTGAGCACGGGGAGGAGCCGCCCCTTGCGGCGTGCTGGTCGATCTGGTGCAGCTTTGTCTTATTTAGACCTTTTTTTGGCCATTCCTCTTCGGCAAACAATGGGCAATCGGCTCAAAGCTCTGGCGCTCCCGACCATACGCAAACTAACTGTGGTCCCAGACGATACGTCCTGCGCAAGCAACGCACCAAATCAACAGAAAAAAGCGTTTTACGCGGTAAAATTTTTACGGCGTAAAAGATTTGGAACTCTTCTCTTGTCTTCAGAAAGCTGTCCTGTAAAAACTCCTTCTATACGGTGACGGTCCGCGGAACTCCTGCATCGATAAGGTCCCAATGACAAAACATCCCTCTCCATCAAAACAATCCATCGTGATGCTATCATCGCCAAAGGGTGGTGTTGGAAAATCGTCGTTATCCCGGAATATACTTGTTTTAGCTGCTCAATCTGGCAGACAAGTATTAGGACTGGATATGGATAAACAGGCAACTCTAGCCACATGGGCGGAACGCAGGGAACGCGTCCGTGCGAGTATTCCGGCCGTGTCCCATATTCCTGTACATCGCGCGTCCCTTGATGACTGGCGGTCTACCCTGAAAATGGCGAGGCAATCCTCTGCCGATTTTATTGTCATCGACACGCCGCCTTCGATCGAAATCAACATGACAGCAATCTTGGGCTTGTGTGAAGGTTCTGACTTTGTTCTGGTTCCTTGCCAGCAAAGCCAAGACGATTTAGACAGCGTGATACCGTGGATGCGCCATTTGAAACAGAGCGGTGCGAAAGCAGCGTTCATCATTAATCGGGCGAATATTCGAACTCGTTCCTACGCGACTATCCGCTCCAAATTGCTAAATGTCGGACCCGTGTGTCCCGTAGAAATCGCCCAAGCAGAGGAAATATCACTCGCAAATGGTAAAGGGTTAGGCGTCATGGATCTAAGTCGGCCCAAAAACGCGGAAGCGTTTGGCGCACTCTGGTCATACTTGCGACAGGAGTTGGACCTGTGAGCAAAGCCAATTCGACGCGCGGCATCTCGCTGCGAGCCTTGCAGGGCCTTGATGCTGACGAAATACAGCCATCTGATGCGCGTCCTAGCGAGCTACATGAACTCACCACCGTATCTTCTGAAACCCTGGAGACAATTGCATCAGTATTTTCCGGAACGGACCTTGCGAAGGACGAGGGCCGCATCCGGATCATTCTTGATACCCAGCGCGCCGTAACATCTGCGTGGGAAAAGGCTGCGCGTTCCTTTCTGGAAATCGGCCGAGCATTAAATACGCTAGAAAATGCACTTTTTTCGAGAGAAGAAAAAAACCGTCTTAAAGCCAGTTTCGAACGCTTTTTCCCTTTCTCCGAACCGGTGGCCTCCCAGTTGCGTCGGATCGCAAGCATGGTGGATAGTGGCCGAATTAGCGAGACGTCACTACCGGGTTCATATAGTGCAGCGTATCAGCTGACTTTGCTGGGACCAGAGGAACTTGAAGCGGCGCGCGAGAAGGGCCTCGTCGGACCCAGCGCGTCTCGTTCTGCAATCATAGCGTTCCGAAAGTCAATCAAGCGGCCTGCATCTCATGTTGATTTTGCCGCGCTCGTAACAGAGGCGCGGCGCCTTAGATCCACCAGGCGCCAAATGCTGGAACAGCTTGTTGCCATCCGAAAGCGCTTACGTGAAATCGATGAACTTATCAGTGACGAGTAAAAGTTCCGAGAGAGCATTAGGAGGCCAACCCCTGCATCTATTAGGGGATCGGCAACGCGACCTTCTACACAAGACGATCGAAATACGGTGGGCTGGAGGTCTCGAAGCTTGAGGAGCAGCAAGTAGGAAACTCGTGAGACGCCCGGCATTACGGCGTAATGCTCTGACCAAGGCGATGTCCAAACGGGATTACTCGCAACGGCGGGGGCGGGCCTGTAGTCTCATCACCGTCGACCCGAGGACGTGGCGTTATGCGTCATACCGTCCATGTGATACCGAGGTGCGCGGCCTACCGCGCCACCTTGCGGGCGAACGATGCCAGTTTCCCTATCAGGGTCGGCACATCTTTCTGGAGTGCGAAGGAGTAATCCTGATCCACAAGAAGCTGTTCCGGTTGTATCGCAAGGAAGGGTTGTCGGTCCACTAGTGTGGTGGCCAGAAACAGGAAATGGGCACCTACTCGCCGACGCCGGTGCCCGACGGTCCTAATTAGCGCTGGACAACGGATGTCGCTTCCGCGTGCTGACCGTTGAGGACGACTACACGCGAGAGTGCCTAGTACTAGTCACCTGAATCTGAAGTTCGGCTCATTGTCTTATGACAAAAGCGCTTCACCGAGGCGAGGATCCGGTCGGCTGATTTAACCCACCGATACGGCCGTGGGTTTTTGTTATGTGCGTCGATAAAAGTTGTGATGTCGGCTTCGAGTGCAGTTGTTGACCGATGCACGCCGCGTTGGAGTTGCTTGCGCGTCAGTTCGGCGAACTAGCGCTCTACCTGATTGATCCAGGAAGCTGAGGTGGGCGTGAAGTGAACATGCCAATACGGGCGGCGCGCGAACCACGTCTTGATCGTGGTCGTTTTATGTGTGGCGTAGTTATCCATCACGAGGTGAACATCCAGGTCATCAGGCATCTCGGCATCGATACGTTTCAGGAAGTCGAGAAATTCCGTGGTACGATGACGTTTGTAGCATTTGTCGATTACCGCACCTGTTGCGATGTCGAGGGCTGCAAACAGCGACGTCGTACCGTTCCGGAGATAGGTATGGGTACGTCGTTCCGGCACGCCCGGTATCATGGGCAGGACTGGCTGTTCGCGGTCCAGCGCCTGGATCTGGGATTTCTCGTCGACGCACAGCACGATCGCGCGGTTCGGTGGCGACATGTAAAGACCGACAATATCCCGAACCTTGTCGACAAATAGCGGGTCCGTCGACAGTTTGAAGGTTTCAGCCCGATGCGGCTATCTTCGACTGTTCGTCCGCAATTAGCCTACTGATTTGCCTCTATGCGACTCAGACGTTTTCATCGTCTACGTTGAGTGAGGACTTTAGCGGGACCTAGGAAACGCGACTACCGTGCGTTTTGGCTCAACAGGTGGAGGTGAGGGAACTAATGTTAGGCCCACAGCACTCAGTTTGACTACCGCCTCTGGATATACTGCTAGCGCCAAGTTGAGTTGAGCGCAGAAGGTATCACGGAAATGGTCTAGGCGTTTTACGCCAGCGCCGAACTGGGCGTGAAGACCCTTCCAAGTGATTGGCGTGTCCTTCTGGAGGACATGCAGCCGATATGCAAGCCAGCAATATATATCTAAAGCCATCGAGTGTTTACTGATCGCTCGAATTGCGGATTCCTGAATGGGAACAGGATGTCGACGAAGCTGATCGTAGAATGTTTCACTCAGCTTCGTCCGCGCTAAAAGTTGTCCCCCGCTAGAGTCCTCGCCATCTTCCGTAAACAGTGCTTTGTCGACTATAAGTTGTTGTACTAATGCTGACTTTCCTGCTTGTTGGACCTCGAAAGTGAGACGACAGCGCGTGATGCGGAGTGCCTGCTCTCTTACGTCGGCTATCGTTTTGCCGCCAGGAGAGATGTTCATCTTCTTAAGCCAGTCGCGAAGCGACTTTCCGAGCTCAATTTCGCGACTCTGGGTTCTTAGAGCCTCGGTTTGCAGATATAGCAGTATAAGTCTGGCTCGACTTCCGTATGGGACACCAATCCATTGAAGTTCCCCATTCGGAAGCGTTCGTCGACCTGGTTCTACGAGAAGGGTAACTCTGTCGGTGCGAACTTGCCAAGGTGCAGAGTCGGGCTGTTTTTTATGTGGGAGCGGTGCTTGTGCCCAGCCGCTATACATGAAACCTAGTCCGGCATCTTCGTCCGTCAGATATGCGGCGGCCGCATCAACGACGCGGCGGTCCATGTCTAGCTGGAGTACATGCTGTCGACCATGCTCCTGAAGCAAGTCATGCACTTCCGCCATCATGGCTCCCCTAGGTATATGTATGTTGGCTCGATTCTGCGACCATGATGCATGGATTTGTTCAGAATGTCTCTGAGGACTGTAGCGGGATCTAATACTAGTTAAAGATAATTGTATTCTAATATTAGTTTGTCCCGTTAGTGTCCTCGGGATAACTTATGCGAATCGTGCTTGCTCCGTAAGCACGTGTCGCTAGAGTCCTCAGTTTTTCCGCTACAGTCCTCAGTACCCTGTTGGTCACCTCGCAAAAGGGAGGTGTAGCGAATCGGTATCTCTGAGGGCATCAAGTTTCCCGTCAGAGTCCTCGATTTGCAGATAGCGCTAATTTGGCCCCCCGTCAAAGTCCTCAAAACTGAGAAATTTTCAGGTTAGGAGGCTTCTAACAGCCCGATTTTCCTTGATGTTCGGCGGATAAACCTGTTTTTGACGCATAAAACCCCGCTAGAGTCCTCACTTCGAGGACCGTTTTGCGATCTGTTTCGGCTCCAGATTTCCGGCATATCTCAGAAATTAACCTTGCGCGTCGCATGTTCCCGCCAGAGTCCCCAGTTTTTGCCTCTGAAAGAAACTCCATGAGGACTCTGGCGGGAATGTAGACTGGAACAGGTGTTCAGAACTTTCACTTGGTCGGGTGGCGCGCTGAGACGCTGGCTCCGTCGATGTACGTTTTACGGTCTCTCGGGATAATGTCGTGGCGTGGGCTACGCCCGCCAAAGTCCTCATCTGGATGTTGTGGTTACACTGGGGGCTGACGTCCGTGATCACGCGTGACATGGCCCTGTCTATTCCCGGAGACTCTGCGAATCGACCCTCTCGGATATCCCAACTGATCTACCCAGTGACGCCGTTGTGAGTCGCGGCAGGGAGATAATCAACAGGTCTTCATCAGGGGAAATACTGGTTTCCTGATATTCTGCTTTTTTGCTGTGTGTCCACTGGACGAATGCAGGTGAAAGCATGATCGCAATCAGGAAATTCCCCGATCTATTGCCGGGCTTTAGCTGGCGGGATATCGAGGTGAATGACGTGCGGATCCGCACGGCTACCGGCGGAAACGGACCACCGCTGCTCATGCTGCATGGTCATCCGCAGATGCATCTGATCTGGCATAAGGTTGCGCCCGCACTGGCGAAACGTTTTACCATCGTGGCCCCAGATCTGCGGGGTTATGGCGATAGCGCCAAGCCTGAAGGTGGGACGGATCACGCCAACTATTCCAAGCGGGCCATGGCGGCTGATCTGGTTGGCGTCATGCACAAGCTTGGATTTGAGCGGTTCATGGTTGTCGGGCATGACCGGGGCGGACGGGTGGCGCACCGCATGGCGCTGGATGCACCGCAGGAGGTGGAAAAACTGGTGCTGATCGATATCGTACCGACAGCAACGATGTATGCCCGGACCAATATGGAATTCGTCCGACGCTACTTCTGGTGGTTTTTTCTGATCCAGCCTGCCCCCTTGCCGGAAAGGCTGATCAGCGGGGATCCGGACTTTTTTCTCGAAAGCCACATTGCAGGACAGATCAAGATACCAGGATCGGTCGATCCGCGTGTCGTGGCCGAATATCGTCGATGCTACGCCGACCCGGCAATGCGTCATGCAGCATGCGAAGACTACCGCGCTGCAGCAGGCATCGACCTCGTCCATGATGCGAATGATGCAGACAGGCGGATTGAGGTCCCATTACTGGCTCTGTGGGGTGCACGTGGCACCGTGGGCGCGCTATATGACGTTGTCGAGACATGGCGCGAAAAAGCCGTGGACGTGCGGGGATATGCGATCGACTGTGGTCATAGTCCGCAGGAAGAAGCACCGGCAGAACTGCTGCATCGGCTTGATGCGTTTCTCTGACCTTCGCGAAAGAGTTGGAGAGTCAAAGCTCGATTTTCACCGCATTATAGTCAGTTATGCTTTGAAAAGCAGACCCGTTCAATCCAGATGACGCGATTGCTGAAGATATCGATCGGCTGTGTGCGGATTCAGAGGTTACGGAGCGACCTCTGACCCGGATCAGCGGGAGGCGACCGCATGTTCCAGATAGAGACGCAGCACCGTAACGGCTTCCTTGTCCTGTGCCGGGCGGGGGACCGAATGATCCTGTGGCAGGGCAAAGATCGCCTTGACCAGATGCAGCAGCATCACCGCCCGTTCGTCATGCGGGCCCGGAGAGCCACCGAGCCGTGACAACAGCTGGCTCATGCGCCCGATCAGCGCCTTGCGGAGCGTTCCTGTCCCATCTGGCAGGGTAATCCCGCTGTCGAGCAGCGAAAGGACGACTGAGCGTTCCGTCCGTAGACGCTGGATGATGTCCAGCAGTCCTTCTGCCGCATCACGTGGCGACAGCGTCGGATCGCGGTCAACCAGCTTATCCAGGGCATGTAGGAGCCGCGCGCCGTAGCGTTCGAGCACTGCGGCTGCCAGCACGTCCTTGGTCGGGAAAAAACGGTAGAGCGAACCGATTGCCGTGCTGGCGCGGGCAGCGATCTCGGTCATTGTCGCCGCCTCGTAAGATTTCTCGCCAAAGACCGTTGTCGCGGCCGTAAGGATCGCTTCAACGCGGTCGCGTCCGCGCTGCCGCTTGGGCGCGAGTGGTGATGAACGGGGCGGGCTTGACATAATGCGAGGGTACCCTCAACTTTCTTTTATGCGAGACAGTCCTCGCATAACCGATTTTCCATTGCCGGTCGATGTTTGACCCGACCATGTATCCAGATCCCGGAAGGCGCCGATCCGTGAACAGATTTGACCCGCGAACCACCGCCCTTGTCCTCATTGACCTGCAGAATGGCATACTTGCCCTGCCAACCGCCCCGCGGCCATCGTCGCAGGTGCTGGAGAGTGGTAAATCGCTTGCCGCCCGCTTCCGGGATGCCGGTGCTACGGTCGTACTGGTTCGGGTCGCGTTTGCACCCGACTTTGCCGACGCGCCGCCCGGTCCCGCCGACCAGCCCTTAAGCCCGCCGGAAGGCGGCCTGCCAGCGGACTGGGCGCACCTGGCCGACGGGCTGGTGGCACCCGGCGATATCGTCATCACCAAACATCAGTGGGGGGCATTTACAGGCACGGAACTCGACCTCCAATTCCGCAGGCGGGGCATCCGAACGGTCGTTCTGGGCGGTATTGCTACGAATTTCGGGGTTGAATCCACCGCACGGCATGGCTGGGAGCTTGGTTATCACATCGTCATCGCCGAGAATCTCTGCACCAGCCTGTCAGCAGATCTTCACGATGTTTCCATCCGCTCCATCCTCCCGCGGATCGCACGCGTGCTGCCTTCCGATACAATCGTGTTTGGCGGTTAAGCGGTGAGGGTGGGGCCGTCCGTATGGCTGCTGACCGGGCGATGGGGCGTACTGGGGCTGCTTTCGCTGGTGTTCGGCACGCTTCTGACTGCCTTACGCCTGCCGGCCGCGCCGCTGCTGGGACCACTGGGGGCGGCGGTCGTACTGGCCACACGGGGTGGTGCGGTCCGTATTCCCCGCTGGGCCTTTCTCGGTGCGCAGGGCGTGGTCGGGGTCATGATCGCCAGCTATCTTTCAGCTTCGATCTTTCGCGAAATGGCAGCCAGCTGGCCGGTCTTTGTCGCCGGTACGTTTTCTACCCTGTCTGCGGCAGCTTTTCTCGGCTGGCTGCTGACACGTTCGCGCCTGCTACCCGGCAATACCGCGATCTGGGGTTCGTCACCCGGTGCGGCCACGGTCATGACCCTGATGGCGGAATCATACGGGGCGGATATGCGGCTCGTCGCCTTCATGCAATATCTGCGCGTGGCCTGCTGCGCCGTCATTGCGGCCGTTATTGCGCGCGTTGCCGGAACGCCGTCCGCCCCACTGGTCGTGGCACAGACCCTCTCATGGCAGGGTGCTTTACTTGCGCTTGTGATCGCGCTGGCAGGCAGCGCCTTGGGCACCCGTCTGCGCGTGCCGGCCGGGGGACTGCTTGTGCCCATGGGGATCGGGATGGCCGCG
>NZ_JBXAYQ010000074.1:0-6716 GCF_057359305.1 Komagataeibacter ossonobensis
AGCCCGCGTGCTGGTAGGGCTGACAGAGCGCATGGCGTCGCCCGATGCCGTTGCAAAGGCTGTCAAAGCCTACCTTGAGGAAAACAACCGGCTGAACCAGGCGCGACGGGCTCAGGTAGCAGCGGACTGCAAGGCGTTGGACAGGATCGACCGCTCCATGCGGGGCATCATCACGGCCATTGAGGACGGGATGTATCAGCCCGCATGAAAGCCCGGATGCAGGAGCTTGAACGCCAGAAGGCCGACATCATGAGCCGCATGGCCGAGGCCCCGGTGGACCTGCCGGATGTAAACCCCAACGTCTCGAAACTCTATCGGGTCAAGGCCGCGCGGCTGGCCGTTCGACGCGCCTGATGACCGATGCGACATACCTCAAAGTACACAGGATAGCGGCGCCTCTGCTTAAAGAGGGGCTTTTCCCCGCCATATCGGATGCACAAAAAGGCGGACTGAACTCAAAGCTGCATGCCGTGTGTGATGGCCAGGACCTGCCTGTCCGTCTGCATCTGACTGCTGGACAGGTCAGTGACTTCAAAGGGGCGGATGTTCTTCTCGCGGACCTGCCGGAAGGAACAGAAGAGGTCATCAGGGATCGGGGTTATGATAGCAACCGGATCAGATGATATCTTGTCGAACGGAACATTACCGCCTGCATTCCACCGAGGAAAAACCGGAAATCAAATTCACCTTATAACTGGCATCTGTATAGAAAGCGCCTCCTTATCGAAAACATGTTCGCAAGGCTGAAGGACTGGCGACACGTTGCGACCAGATACGACCGCTGCGCCCATACATTCATGTCTGCCATCAAGATTGCTGCAAGTTTCAACTTCTATCTCAAAGAATGAATCCTGCGCCCAACGCCGGTTGCTTCGCCTTCTATGTCTTGGCCTCTTCGGTTTCCTGTCCAAATAAATGTATCATAGCTATTATAGGGAGGTGGCCGCTCGGGAAGCCTGTTCATAAAAACCGGTGAGAACGCGTAAGGCACGGGCTACTTCATCAATACGGCTCTGGGCCACGCCGCGGTCCTTGGGTATAAGGTCCAGCAGGCAGGCCTGTCTGACCCGTGCATAATCCTGACAGGCTTCGCTACCCTTCGGTGTTGCCTGCAGGAACACTTCCTTTCCTGCTTTCGATTTTGAAATAAGCTCCATTTTTTCGAGTTTTTTCATGGAGTAATTAAGGTAATGCCGTTCGCTGATGTTGAGCATGAACAAGATGTCGGAAATGCTCTTGGGTCTATTGCGGTGATTGATGCAGTGAAGCACCAACACATCAAGCGGGGATAGATCGCGCGCGCCCACCGCCTGCATGCCGCACGTCATCCAGCGCTGAAAGGCATGGTTCGCCACCGTCAGCGCAAACTCGAATTCACTCAGATCCTCGGCACCCGGCACGGCGAGATGGGAGGAGGAGACAATGAACATGCCATCCTGCCGTGACGTTTCTTCAGGCGGGTGGGTCTGTGCCTTTTTCCGGTTCTGCTTCATCGTGGCCGCAATGCACCTTATTTTGGGGTCGTGTCCTGTATTCCCCATACTGGCATTTTTAATCCATAAGGCAAGTCAGCCCGGATGCTGTCAGGGGACGGGTGTATGAACTGGCCGTCCCGCCATTGCGGCATGCAGGTTGGTCATGACCTGATCGAGGCATGTCAGCAGTGATTGTGGCGAACGTGCGCCGACATGTGGGGAAAAGACAATATTGGGTTGTTCCCGCAGGGCTGCAGGCAGGTTCGGTTCTCGTTCAACCACATCCAGGCCAGCCCCTGCGATAATGCCTTTTTCCAGTGCCTCGGTCAGCACTGTATTACTGATAACGCTTCCCCGGCCCACATTGACAACATATCCCTGCGGGCCAAGCGCCCGGAGTACATCCGCATCGATCACATTGCAGGTTTCCGGACCGCCCGGCAGGGTGACCGCCAGTATGTTGACCCGTGCTGCCATATCCATAACGGAAGGACAGTAGGTCCATTGCGCCTGATCGCATGGCCTGCGGCTGTAATAAAACACCGGCATGGAAAAACCTGCCGCACGGGCAGCAATGCGCTGCCCGATATGCCCCATGCCCACAATACCGATTTTCTGTCCCGATAGTTGGGGCGGAACGGGCCGGATGGGCCGCCATGCACCCTGCCGAACAAGACCATCATTGGGCACGATATCACGCATGACTGCCAGCAGCAGGGCAAAGGCCTGATCCGCCACGCTATCGGCATTCGTGCCGGGACTATAGGCGACCTCGATTCCACGCGCCCGCGCGGCGTCCACATCCACCCCTTCATAACCGACGCCGAAAGTGTGGATGATGCACAGGTTCGGCATTGTATCCATGAAGGCACCATCCAGTCGGGTGGAACCATTGGTCACAATGGCACGGACGAGGTCGCCTGAATGCGTGACATAGGCCTGCCGGGCCGCTGGTGTAAGCAGGGACTCGACATGGTATTGCGTGCCCAGCCGTTGTGTTACCAGATCCGGCAGGGGAAAAGTCAGAACGATAACTGGCACCTTGTCGAGGCCAGAGGAGTGATCGGTCATGCCTGCGCCCTATCTGCCAGCAGGCCCTGGGTCCGGTCTGTTTCGGACAGTGCCGGGTCGCGCTGCGCCGGATCACCCAGCCCTGCACCGCCTGGTGTCAGAACCATCAACCGTTCGCCCGCCGGAATAACCTGCAGTCCCTTGCCGGGCAGCACCCGGCCGGAAGACAGGCTGACATGGCCTGCCAGGCCGTTCCGGCCGCCTGCGCGCCCACGGGGCGGATTGGCAATGCGGTCAAAAGCAGCCAGCAGTTCAAAAGGAGCAGCTTCGGTGTTGGATATTTCCATGATCTGCCCCAGTCCGCCACGCGTTGTGCCATCTCCCCCACTGCCAGGCCGCAGTTCCTTGCGCCAGAAGATGAGGGGGGACTGGATTTCAGCAATTTCAACCGGTGTTCCGTGTACGCCGGACGGGAACGCCGTGGCGGAAAGTCCGTCCAGCCCCGGGCGTGCGCCGGTGCCACCGTTGGTGGTAATGGCCAGTGCATAGGCCAGGTTGGTGTTGCCTGCATCGTGCCATGTACCGCGTACGGTAATGTTCCATATGCATGAAGTCCCTTCCGCGGGAACCCGGTGGGGCAGGGGTTGATACAGGCAGCCGAACACGACGTCAGGCAGCATCTGTCCAATGACATGCCGGGCGGAAACCGGGGCGGGGCGCAGGGCGTTCAGGATCGTGCCCGCCGGCGCGGTTACACGGAATGGTGCCAGGGAACCAGCATTGTTCGGCACATCGGGGGCGATGATGCATTTGAGGCCAAATACCGTATAGGCCTTGGTATAGGCCAGCGGCACATTGATGCCGTGCCTGACGGCGGGCGATGTGCCGACGTAATCCACCAGGACATGATCCGGTGCTATGGTCAGGCTTGCGGCCAGCAGGACAGGGTGATCATAGCCGTCCGTCCGCATGGTGTTGGTCCATTCCCCCCGGGGCAGGACGGCAATACGTTCTTCCACCGCCATGCGGGAGCGTGTGATGATGAAATCGGCCAGGGGGCCAAGATCTGTTATGCCGAATTCATCCATCATGGCCGAAAGCGCCCGCACTCCCACGTCGTTACAGGCGGCGAGGGAATAGGTATCGCCTTCCGTATCCAACGGCAGGCGCGTATTGGCGCGGATGACCGCCATCAGAGTTTCATTGACCTGTCCCTGATCCAGCAGCCTGAGCATGGGCAGGTACAGTCCCTCCATGAACACGTCGGAAGCTTCAGGACCATTGCCCAGCCCCCCGATATCCATGAGATGACTGGTACACGAAAACAGGGCGACCAGATTCCCCTTGTGAAAGGCAGGAGTCGTGACCACAAAGTCATTCAGGTGGCCGGTACCCATCCATGGGTCATTGGTAATATAAGCATCGCCTTCACGCATGGTGTCGAGCGGGAAATGACGAATGAAATGTCTTACAGATTCAGCCATGGAATTTACATGGCCCGGCGTGCCGGTTACGGCCTGCGCCAGCATGCGGCCTTCCAGATCGAAGACACCAGCGGAAATGTCCTCGCATTCCCGCACAATGGGACTGAACGCCGTGCGGATCAGCACCTGTGCCTGTTCACCTACAACGGTGATCAGCCGGTTCCACATGATCTGCAGGTCAATTTCTGTGCTACCGGGGGTATGAGGGGTGTCCATCATGCCGCATCCTTCTGGTTCATGATGATATTGCCGCTGCCATCAATCTGTGCGTCAAAACGGGCGGAAACGTAGGTGGTGGTTTCTTTTTCAATAATAATGGCCGGACCAGGCACGAATACGCCAGACGGGGCGCATGCACGATCATAGACCGGAAGATCCACCCATCCATTGCTGCCACCATCAAAGAAGCGACGTATTTCCAGCGGGGACAGGGTGATCTTCGCACCCGCCTGGCTGAACGGCACGGGCGGGGAGGGAATGGTGGAAATACGTACCGACCAGTTCAGGACTTCAATCGGCGCATTGGGAATGCTACGGGCAAACTGATGGGCATATTCCTGCGTGAACGCTTCACGCAGGCCATGGGCATCAGCCTGACATAGGGGACGGTCCGGCAGTTCCACCATGATTTCATGCCCCTGACCGACATAGCGCATGAAGGCTGCTGTCCGTTTGAGCAGTGGCGCACTACCGGAACCGGTCTGCACCATGCTGCGTGCGGTTTTTTCCATATCGGACAACAGGGCCGAAATGGCTGCATAATCGGTATGTTCATCGATTCTCGTGTGATGGGAGCGGGCAATTTCATACGAAATGGGTGCCGTCAGGAAGCCGACAGCCGACCCCACACCGGCGCTGTTAGGAATGACCAGTCGCCGTACCCCCAGTTTTTCTGCAACCCGGACAGCATGCAGCGGAGCTGCCCCACCAAAGGCGACCATGGTATGTTGAGACAGGACCGCGCCACGTTCTGCCGCATGGACGCGCGCGGCGCTGGCCATGCTTTCACATACGATTTCATATACTGCATGGGCGGTCATTTCGGCAGAAAGCGAGAGCTCGGTCCCGATGGTGTCACTCAGGGCACGGGCGGATAGGGCTGGCTGGAGGGTCAGGCTGCCACCGGCAAAACCTTCTGGTCGCAGCAATCCCAGCATCACATCAGCGTCGGTCACGGTCGGCCAGGTGCCACCGCGCCCGTAGGCCGCGGGCCCAGGAACGGACGAGGCGCTTTCAGGGCCGACCGTAACCCGCTTCATGGCGTCAAGCCGGGCGATTGAACCGCCGCCCGCGCCAATTTCGATCATTTCAATAACGGGAATGCACAGTGGCAGCCCCGATCCTTTCAGGAAGCGGGCGGTCCGGTCAACCTCGAATATGCGTGACTGGGCCGGTTCATTGCGTTCAATCAGGCAGATCTTGGCCGTGGTACCGCCCATGTCAAAGGACAGCACGCGTTTTTCACGCAGGCATTCCGAAATGCGGGCAGCAAAGATGGCCCCCCCGGCAGGGCCGGATTCAACCAGACGGACGGGGAAGGTACGTGCGGTCTCAAGCGAGGTCAGGCCACCGCTGGACGTGACAAGATACAGCGTACCGGCAAAGTGCCGCGCCTTTAAGGCCTGATCCAGCCGGGCCAGATAGCCTGCCATCAGAGGTTGTACATAGGCATTCGCCACCGTGGTAGAGGTCCGTTCGTATTCACGCACCTGCGGGCACACTTCGCATGACAATGACAGGGTTATGCCCGGCGGGAGCACATCTGCCAGTATATCACGCACCCGAAGTTCATGGGCGGGATTGGCATAGGCATGCAGGAAGGCTACGGCCACGCTTTCCACCCCGACTGCCGCAAGTTGCAGGCCCAGTTGCCTGATCTGCTCGTCATTGGCGGCAATCTGGACCCGGCCACGGGCATCCATGCGTTCACGCAGTGTGAAACGCAGGTCACGGGGCACAAGTGGCTGTGGCTTCTGCAGCATGATGTCATACTGGTCAAAGCGACTTTCTGTGCCGATGGCCAGCACATCGCGAAATCCTTCCGTCGCGACCAGTGCGGTACGTGCGCCACGGCGTTCGATAATGGCATTTGTGGCCAGCGTTGTGCCATGTACGAACACGTTGATATCCGACAGCGCTAGTCCCGCATCCGCCAGTACCAAGGTGATGCCCTCCAGCACACCTTCTTCGGGAGCATGGGGCGTGGTCAGGACCTTGCGGGTCAGTCTTTTGCCCCGTGCGTCCAGAACGATATCGGTAAATGTGCCGCCTATGTCGGCGGACAGCCGCGCATCAGAATCCATAACTATCACAGGTCTCCACGATGTCATGAAACGGTGGGAGTTACATTTATGTCGTTGTTTTAATGTAACAATTTCTCGTGATTCTATATGTCTGCTATCATTTTCACAGCCGTATGGCCTGTGCCTTGGCGGTGGAATTATGCCAGTTACATATCGTAGCTTAGCTCGTGATATAGCATGCACGTCAAGATATTATGTTTAAATTATACATAAAAGATATATATCGCTCGTAAATTTTAACGGAAAATGTTTTGCTTTCGGATGATTGTCATGCATCCTGTCAGGAGCCGACTATGTCCGGTCTTTCCGGAAATGAGTTCGGAATGATACGAAGAAATAATGAAGTGAATAGCACGAAAAACACATAATTCCCCACCATATCCATGCCTGCACATCACAGGGTAAGATCGGGAGGTCCGATGGAACGGAACGGGTCACATGTT
>NZ_JBXAYQ010000075.1:0-6293 GCF_057359305.1 Komagataeibacter ossonobensis
TAGACAGCGATCTGCAGGCATTGCCGGAAGCGCTTGCCCGACGGGAAACACTGAAAGCGAAGCTGGACGAAGCCTGCGCCCGGCTGGAAGCAGATGCGAAGGCGCAGGCCGAGGCGGCGCGATCGGCATACGAGAAAAAGAAGGCGGTGTATGACGCAAAAACAGGGCGTCGCGGCCGGGCGCCCAAACCGCCCGATGATGAACCACCACCACCCGACCGGCAGATCAGTCTGACCGATCCCGACAGCCGCCTCATGCGGCGTTCGGACGCTCACGAGTTCCGGCAGGCTTACAATGCCCAGGCCGTGGTCTGCGCCGAAGGCAGTCAGTTGATCGTGACAACCGACGTTGTCGCCACGTCAGCGGATGCGCCATCCTTTGCCGACACGGTGCTGTCGATGGAAGACACAATCGGTCTCCCGGAGAAGGTGCTTGCCGACACCGGTTACGCCAGCGGACAGGCGGTCCGGAAACTGCAGGAAAAGGGCATTGATCCGCTGGTCGCCATTGGACGGCCCTGTGCCCGCAGGCCTTACGACTTCCGACCCCATCCCGAAGCAAAGGAGCCACGCCGGATAACCGAACCCTGGCGGCTCGCCATGAAGGCGAGACTGGAAACCACAGAAGCCGGAGATGTTTACAGACTACGAAAACAGACCGTGGAGCCGGTCTTTGGAATTATCAAAAGCATCATGGGCTTCAGAAGGTTCAGTCTGCGCAGCCTTGCAAAAGTCACGACCGAATGGACACTCGTCGCTCTCGCATACAACTGCAAAAGAATGGCACGGCTTCAGGCGGCATAAGCCGGGTCAGCCTCGGCCTTATAACCCTCAAAATGACCAACCCGACAGGCTGTTAGAGCCTGTTTGGAAAGTCATGGATGAGCGTTTCTTCGGATGAGATTGGCCCCCATGGCGACGAAGATCATGGCCTGTGAGAGCCTGTTTGGAAATTCGGTGAGGGTGTGATTCAAGCCCTGGATGTGGACGCCAGAGCAGAGAGGCCGGATGGCCAGTATCACCCGCAAGACGAAGCGCTATCCGTCTGACATGACGGATGAGGAATGGGCGCGGATCGCGCCACTGATGCCTGAGCCTGGGCGCATGGGACGTCCGCGGGAAATTGAATTCCGCGAAGTGATCAACGCGGTGCGCTATCTGGTCCGCTCGGGCTGTGGCTGGCGAATGTTGCCGATCCATTTCGGGCATTGGCGAACGGTCTATGGCTGGTTCCGGGAACTGGCGCGGCGTTTCCTGTTTCAGACGATCCACGATGTTGAATTGATGCTCGATCGGGAGCGGATGGGTCGTGAAGCCAGTCCGTCGGCCGGGGTGATCGACAGCCAAAGCGTCAAGGCGCCTCATGCAAAGACAAGGGGTTATGACGCCGGTAAGAAAGTGGTCGGGCGCAAGCGGCATATCGCCGTCGATACGGACGGGCGCCTGCTGATGCTCAACCTGACACCGGCCGACATCTCCGACAGCGCAGGCGCACAGATGATCCTGGATGCGATCCGTAAACGCTGGCCCTGGGTGAAGCACCTGTTTGCCGATGGCGCCTATGACCGCCTCCAACTGATGGACAAGGCGGCTTATCTGGAGTTCGTCGTCGAGATCATCCGCCGCCGTAACGGGGCTAAAGGCTTCGAGGTTCTGTCCCGACGCTGGGTCGTCGAACGGACGTTCGGTTGGATGACCCGCTGGCGACGCCTCGTGCGCGATTACGAGCGCCGCATCGATGTCTCGCAGGCCATGATCTTCGTCGCCATGGGGGCCAATCTCATCCGAAGAAACGCTCATCCATGACTTTCCAAACAGGCTCTCACATCCAGCCCGAATACAAATTCCACATTAATCTCGATGAATACGACAGACGGGCGACATTGTCTGCAGACGAATTAAAAGTTGTCAGACGTTGGAGAGAAGAAAATCTTGTTATTACGAAACGGCAGGCTCCGCGTCTTCATAAGCCTCTGACGGACATCCTGTATCGCAGCAATCTCGACCGCGCTAACAGCCATCGTGCTTTGAAGTATTTGCTTCTGACGGTCGCACACCAGGAAAAACCCTACTGGGGGTGGAGTGAAGACCTGTGGGTTGAGATTATCAATAATAGTCCTGTTCTGAAAAAAACCGGAATGGTACCGCAGTTGATTGCAGTCGCTTATCTTCTGTGTGGTTTTCGAAGCGTGTACAAAATTCAACGCAATGTGGCGACGGCTGTCGTTGCCCGATTGGTTTTTGGAGCGGAGATTGTTGATACAGAATGTGAGCGTCTGTTCTCGGCCCTAACCCGTGTCGGCTTCGTCTGTCAGACCGTTCGGCCCCTCGTACCATCAGTATTTGCTGCAGTTGCATTACAAGGCGAGAATCCAAAACTTGAAAGTTTTGATAGGAAGATACTGGAACATACACGAGAGTGTTACACAGGAAATCATATCGCCAAGCGGATTGGAATATTGTCAAACGGTTTGGCCGCAATGGGGCTTACATCGAAGGTTATTCATTTCCGGGCATACCAACCTCGTCATGGAACTGAAACTGATAATATCAATCCTGAGTGGATGACATGGTGCCGACGTTGGTTGGAAACAACAACCTTGCGAGAAGGGTCGAGGCGAGCAGTTTACAACACTCTGACCCGTATCGGAATCTGGTTGGGTCGCGAGCATCCTGAGGTCACAGGACCAGAGCAATGGACGGTATCGGTATGTGCCGACTATCTCGCCGCCGTCGACAGGTTACGTATTGGCGATTGGGGCGGTTCCACCTTTGATTATCGTCTGATCCCAACAGTTGGCCAGCCTCTACAGGCTCCAACGAAAGTTGCTTATTATCAGGTTATGCGTCGGTTTTTATCTGATATTCAGAGTTGGGAATGGGCGCAGCTCCGGTGTAATCCGCGATATCATCTCTCGACACCGAAGAATATTGCGAAATATCTTGGCGTAAATCCTAGGACCATAGATGATGCTTCTTGGCTGAAACTGACCTGGGCCAGCTTCAACATTGAACCAGACGATCTTTCTCCTGACTGTTTCTATCCATTCGCCCTGTTGCAGGCAATCGCCGTGGTGTGGACACATGCAGGCCTTCGGAGCAATGAGATCGCCCGACTTCGGGTCGGCTGCACGCGCGAACAATCAGAGGATGTGGTTGATCAGTCTGGCAACGTCGTTCCGGCAGGGCAGGTCTGCTGGCTTGATGTTCCGGAAGGTAAAACTTCGGTCGCGTACACTAAACCGGTCGGCCATGCTGTTCATAAGTACATTACGGCCTGGATGAAAAAACGAGCGTCACCCCGCAAACATCTTGATCGGCGAACCGGTGAACATGTACATTTTCTCTTTCAACTTCGGAACAGGCCAATCGCGAAGGAAGTTTTAAATCAGACTGTTATCCCGCTTTTGTGCAAAAAGGCTGGTATTCCGATTGAGGACAGTAAAGGCCGTATTACAAGTCACCGTGGACGGGCTTCAGCCGTTTCTATGCTGGCCAGCGTTCCGCAAGGAATGACAATATTCGATTTGGCAAAATGGTGCGGCCATACGTCCGTTCAATCGACGATGAGCTATGTTCGGTCGAAACCTACGCAATTGGCGAGTGCGTTTGCCAAGGCGGATCAGGCGGCGCGGATGATCGAAATTGTTATTGATAAGGAGGTTATTGCGGCAGGCGCAACGAAGGATGGAGCACCTTGGAAGTATTACGATTTAGGTGATTCTTACTGTAGCAATGCGTTTTGGAGCACTTGTCCGCATCGCATGGCATGCGCACGCTGTTATTTCAATATTCCGAAGCCAAGCGCCAAGGGCGTTGTCCTGGCCGCTCAGCAAGCAGCCAATCGTTTACTGGAAGAGGTCTGGTTAAGCCCAGAGGAACGGGATGCCGTGTCCGGAGACGTTGAAGCATTGGAGGGAATGTTAAACAAGCTTCGAGATAAGCCAGCGCTGGATGGCCGAACGCCTGGCGAAATTTCGGCAACATGCGGTTCCCAAGTGTCTTCTCCGTTCACAGAATCAGAATGACCAGTGCCGTGGTTGGAGAACAATGCCAAACGGAAGCGCTGGCCGGCCTCGTGGAGCGGGTGACGTTCCACAATGCCGAGAACGGTTTCTGCGTCCTGCGGGTGAAGGTGCGGGGGCAGCGCGATCTGGTCACTGTCGTCGGCCATGCCGCCATGATCTCGGCGGGTGAGTTCGTGCAGATGTCGGGGCGCTGGTTCAACGACCACACCCACGGCTTGCAGTTCAAGGCGGAGTTCCTCAAGGCCAGTCCGCCGACCACGGTCGAAGGCATAGAGCGCTATCTCGGCTCGGGCATGATCCGGGGCATTGGTCCCGTCTATGCCAAAAAACTGGTGAAAGCGTTCGGCGAGGCCGTGTTCGACCTGATCGAGCAGGAACCGCATCGCCTGCGGGAAGTGACAGGCATTGGTCCCAAGCGGGCCGAACGGATTGTCGGTGGCTGGGCAGACCAGAAGGTGATCCGCGAGATCATGCTGTTCCTGCACAGCAACGGCGTCGGCACGTCGCGGGCGGTACGGATCTTCAAGACCTACGGGCAGGATGCGGTCAGACTGATCAGCGAGAACCCCTATCGGTTGGCGAAGGACATCCGGGGCATCGGGTTCAAGACCGCCGACCAGATCGCCCGGAAGATGGGGATCGCGCCTGATGCCATGATCCGGGTGAGGGCCGGGATCTCCTATGCCCTTGGTGAGGCGATGGATGAAGGGCATTGCGGCCTCCCGGTCGGTGAACTCCTGACCAGCACCGCCGAACTGCTGGAGGTCGCCGCCCCTCTGATCGAAACAGCCCTCGCGCTGGAGCTGGAAGCGGGAGACGTGGTCGCTGATAGCGTGGGAGAGACGAGTTGCATCTTCCTTGCCGGCCTGTATCGTGCGGAGCAGAGCATCGCCGAGCGATTGCGCGCCTGCGCCGTGGGTCGGCCGCCCTGGCCGGAGATCGATGCTGAAAAGGCCATGACCTGGGTGGAAGGCAAGACCGGACTTGCCATGGCGCCCAGCCAGCAGGAAGCGGTGCGCCTTGCACTGCGTAGCAAGGTGCTGGTGATCACGGGTGGTCCTGGCGTGGGCAAGACCACGCTGGTCAACGCCATTCTGAAGATCGTGACTGCCAAGGGCACAGACGTGCAACTTTGCGCGCCGACCGGCCGGGCGGCGAAGCGCCTGTCGGAAAGCACGGGGCTGGAAGGCAAGACCATCCATAGACTGCTGGAGACGGATCCGGGCAATGGCACCTTCAAGCGGGACGATACCAACCCGCTGACCTGCGACCTGCTGGTCGTGGACGAGGCCAGCATGGTCGACGTGCTGCTGATGCGCTCCCTGCTGCGCGCGTTACCTGACAGCGCGGCTCTGCTGATCGTCGGCGACGTGGACCAGTTGCCTTCTGTCGGACCGGGGCAGGTGCTGGCCGACATCATCGGCTCCGATGCTGTCCCTGTGGTGCGCCTGACCGAGGTGTTCCGCCAGGCGGCACAGAGCCGGATCATCACCAATGCGCATCGGATCAACGAGGGCAGGATGCCCGAACTGAGCGCGGAAGAGGGATCGGATTTCTACTTCGTGGAGGCGGCCGAGCCCGAGGTCGGGCTGCGCAAGTTGCTGGCCGTGGTGAGGGATCGCATCCCGGCGCGGTTCGGGCTGGACCCGGTTCGCGACGTGCAGGTGCTTTGCCCGATGAACCGGGGTGGCCTTGGGGCGCGGTCGCTGAATATCGAATTGCAGCAGGCGCTGAACCCGCCGGACGAGGTGAAGGTCGAGCGGTTCGGCTGGACCTATGGTCCGGGCGACAAGGTGATGCAGATCGCCAACGATTATGACCGGGATGTCTTCAATGGAGACCTCGGCGTTATCGGCAGGATCGATGTGGAAGAGGGCGAACTGACGGTCTCATTCGATGGACGGGATGTCGTTTATGGCTTCGGCGAGTTGGACGAACTGGTGCCGGCCTACGCCACCACCATCCACAAGAGCCAGGGCTCGGAATACCCGGCGGTGGTGATTCCGCTGGTGACGCAGCATTACGCCATGCTGGCGCGGAACCTGCTCTATACCGGCGTGACACGGGGCCGGAAGCTGGTCGTGCTTGTGGGACAGAAGAAGGCTCTGGCCATAGCTGTGCGAAATCAGGGCGGAAGGCTACGTTGGTCAAAACTGAGAGACTGGCTGGTGGGTACGTCAGGTACAGGTCATATATCCCGCCTAAAGAAACCTTAAAATTGCTTTTTTGAGGTTGTGAAATTGTATTCCACATAAATTCCTGGCGG
>NZ_JBXAYQ010000076.1:0-6161 GCF_057359305.1 Komagataeibacter ossonobensis
GTTTTGGGTACCGCCTTTTTCAAAAGGCGGCGTTCCCTGAAGCTTTTTGCAAAATAGGCCCTCATGGCGTGTCGAACAGTGTCTGGATGGCATCCCCATCCGCCCCGGTCATCAATGCCAGGGCCAGCAGGATGCGGGCCTGCCGGGGCCGCATGTGACCGGCAGCCAGAATCCCGCGCTGGCATAATTCCTGCCGCCGGACCACGCCACCGCAATACCCGCTACTGGCCTGCACCACCACGACACCACAGGCCACGGCGGCATCCAGCGCCACATTTTCCGCAGGCGTACACATGCCCGGCAGCATCCCCGCCGAGATGATGCCACGCGCGCCGGAAGCCACAAACGCCTGTATGGCCACGCCATCCGCGCCTGCATGGCTGTAACTGATATCCACGCGCGGGATTTCACCCCCGCTGCCATATCCCTCCGGCCAGCCGACATGACGGCGATATCCCGCGGCACGCCCGAAGAAAACCCGATTGGCCTCGATCATGCCAAGCGGCCCGAAATCGGGGGAGCGAAAGGTTTCAAGCTGATAGGTTGACGCCTTGGTCACTTCCTGCGCCGCATGGATTTCGTTATTGGCCACCACCAGCACGCCACGTCCGGCCGCATCAGGACACGACGCGACCAGCAATGCAGCGTACAGGTTGGCCGGGCCATCGGCGCTGATGGCGCTGGCGGGACGCTGCGCACCCACGACAACCACGGGACAGGGCACATCCAGCACGAGGTCAAGGAAACAGGCCGCTTCCTCCAGCGAGGAAGTACCATGCGTTATGACAACACCGTCCAGATCCGGCCAGGCCGCAATGGTCTGGTTCACAACGCTGGCCAGATCGAACCAGCGCACCAGCGTCATCTCCACACTGTCACAGCTTGAAAAGGGAATGTCGCGCACCACGAACCGCGCCCGCACGGCTTCCGGCAGGGCGGCCAGCAGGTCGCTGCCCCCAATGCTTGCGCCAATTTCCGCGTAATCGACCGTATCACGCGGGTCCATGGAACGCCGGGCAATGGTGCCACCGGTCGCGATAATGGCAATGACAGGTCGCTGCATCCGTCTTTCCCCCTGGTCCGTATCCTGTCCGCGATCAATCACGTAGACATGAACAATTATTTTAAAATAACTTATTGATAAATAAATATAAAAATTTTCGGGTGCCGCTTTTTTTTTCAAAAAGACGGCATTTTTCGAAGCTTTTTGAAAAAAGCTTCATCAAAAACGCCCTTTGATTTTTAGGATATCTTAAAAGCAGGCTTTCCAAACCGGCCTACTGATAGGGACCGGGTTCCGGTTCCCACCCGGTCAGCAGGTGACGCCCGATTTCGGCATTTTTCCAGTCCACCGGATCATGCAGTGACAGCGTGCGGGCATCGCGCCAGTAACGGTCCAGCCCGTTCACGTTATCCGTACCCCGCGCACCAGCCGCCGCCGGAGCATCCGACGCCGCGCGCAGCGCCGCGCGTGTGGCGACCGAACGGGCCGCACTGGCGGCCATGGCGACCGCATTGCGCGATACCTGTCCATTTTCATACTGCACCAGCATCGTGCCCGCCTGCATCACACTGCTATAGGCAGCAAACAGGTCCGCCCCGATTTCACCCAGCAGGCGGCGCACATAGGGGTCCTGATCCGCGCTCTCCACGTCCGCAGCCCCCCACGGCCGTGCGCGTTCGGGCACGAAAGCACAGACCGCGCGCAACGCCCCGATGCCGATACCGGTCAGGATGGCGCTGAAACCCGCCTGAAAACGCAGGGCGACATGCTGGGGCAGCACCGCATCCGGGTCCAACGCGTTCCATTGGCCGCCCACCTTTACGTCTTCCAGCATCACGGTGCCGGAATCCGTCGCTCTCTGGCCCATGCGGTCCCAGTCATGGTGCAAGACAAGGCCGGGCGCATGACGCGGCACAAGGTCCATACGCACGCCCGCGCGGACTGATCCCAGCCGTTGCGCCCGCACGGGATCAAAGGACGATACGGCGATCAGGTCCGCCCCGGATGCGCCAGTGGCATAGATCTTGCGTCCCGACAGGGCATGCGTGCCATCGGGGCAGGGCCGCGCCAGTGTTTGCAGGAAATCGTCAGCCGTGCGTCCGTTTTCGGCCACCGCCATGCCAAGGATGGCATGATCGTGCACGATACGATGCGCCAGGCGCTGGCGCAGGTCGGGTGGGGAATAGGCGAATATCTCGCGCACCAGATCATCATGCACCTTGTAGATCTGAGCCACTGCCGGATCGGCCACGGCAATACGCAGCATGAGTTCCAGCGACAGGTCCTGCGCCATGCCCAGCCCACCCCATGCGCACGGCACGGCCAGCGCAAGGATACCCGTGGCCTTCAGCGCGGCGATCGCCTGATGGGGATAGCCCCCCGTGCGGTCACGGGCTGCGGCAGTCGGCGCGATTTCACTATCAAGCACATGCTGTACCCGCAGCAGCACCGCCCCTACCGGCCCGGAAACCTGCCGCACAGGGAACAGGTCACGCAGCAGTGGCGGCAGCAGATGATCCCGCATCGGTACAGTTGTCATGCCAAAAAGATAGACATGCTGGGACAGGGCATCAACCACCCTGCCCCGGTCGGGTCAGCCACCAGCCTGCCTGCGGGCCGCGGCGCGGATATCGCTCAGCGTCAGCAGCCAGATCACGAACCCGCCCATGGCCAGGCAGCACCCGACCCAGCCCACGGATTCCCAGCCCAGACCAGCACTGATCGCCATGCCGCCCAGCATGGGGCCAATCGCGTTGGCCATGTTGAATGCGCTCTGGTTCATGGCCGCGGCCAACGCCTGCGCATCGACCGCGACACTCAGCAGGCGTGACTGGATCACGGTGCCCAGTCCACCACCACACCCGATCATGAACACGATCGGCATCATGCCCCACACGGAATGCACCGAACCGGGAAAACCGGCCAGAGCGGCGGCATTGACCAGCAGCGTGCCGCCAATGGTCGGCATCATCTTGCGATCCGCCGCCCATGCGCAGGCCATGGTGCCCACCGTCATGCCCACGCCAAAGACCGCCAGCATGACCGGCGTCATGTAGGCCGGGGCATGGGTCACTTCCTGCAAGATGGAGGCAAGGTAGGTATAGACGCAGAAAATACCCCCGAACCCCACGACGCCAATGCCCAGCGTCAGCCAGACCTGCCGGTTGCGCAGGGCCCGGATCTCGGTCATGGCGCTGGCATTAGGGCGCGCCGGGTCGGTAGGCACGAAGCGCATGATCAGCAGCATGGTCAGCAGCGCCAGTCCCGCGATCAGCACGAAGGCCCAGCGCCACCCCACCATCATGCCCAGCCCGTTGGCCATCGGCACGCCACCAATCGTGGCGATGGTCAGGCCCAGCACGACCCGCGCCACCGCCTGCGTGCGCCGGTTTTCCGGCACCAGCGAGGACGCGACAATACCCGCCGTGCCAAAATACGCGCCATGCGGCAGCCCGCTTATGAACCGGCACAGCAGCAGGCACAGGTAATTGGGGGCCAGTGCGGTCAGGCCATTACCAAATACATACAGGACCATCATGCCGATCAGCAGGTATTTGCGGCTGTATTTCGCACCCAACATGGCAATCAATGGGGCACCGACGCACACACCGGCGGCATAGGCCTCGATCGCATGACCGGCCTCGGGCACGGTGACGTGCATGTCCGCCGAAATCATGGGCACCAGACTCATGGCCGCGAATTCGGCCGTGCCAATGGCAAATCCCCCCAGCGCGAGGATGAAGAAAATCAGGCCGGAATGACCGGAAGGCTGCACGGGCGCACGAACGCCCCCACGCGCGATGGTGATTGTATCAGTCATGCATATGCTCTGGACAAAAAGAAAAAAGCGCACTTCCGTACGCTTCGTTTTGTCGCCGATACACCCATGCCGGGTTACCTACAAGCCTGCGTTGACGCATCCCCTCCGGACGGTTTCCCCCATCAACGGCCATAAAGGGCGGAAAACGTTTCTTCCGCCTTTCAGTGACATGTTTTTTCAAAATATTACGCGGACCTGCCGGGCTATCCGCAACGCCATACCCCATCCTGTCCCACGGCTTCCGCCTGTTGTCGGATGCGGGCCAGCATACGCCGCCGGATCAGACCGCTTACGGGCCGGATCACATACCAGTACGGCGCGAAACGCCGCCATAAGGCCGACGTGGGACAGGACACCCGTGTCTCGGTCACCAGCAGGGACTGGCCGACTGCCGCGGGTTTGACCGTAAAGCCCATAACCAGCCTGCACACATTCCTGTGCTGGCAGGCCAGAAAATCCGCGCGTGATGCGATATCGACCAGTCCGTAATCCATCCGCCAGAACGCCCCGGCCAGTCCCAGAACCATTTCCCGATCGCCCACACGGCCAAGGGGTGTGAAATCATCCAGATCAAGTGTCCTGCGCTGCGACAGGCCCAGCAGGCGCGCGGGTCTTTCGCGCAGGCCGATGGCCAGACGGATCAGGGGATCATCCTGGGCACGATAACGGCTGATGCAATCCATAATGGTCGCACCCGTGGCATGGATGCGCAGGGCGTGGCGTTCCCGGAAGGTAAAACAGGGCAGCAGGTCGTCAATCAGGGCCATCATCATGCCTTCATGCAAAAAGAAGCGTTCCAGCCCCATCCTACAGGCATAAAAAAAGACGCCGAAGCGTCTGACCCGTCTTATTCATCATGACCTGCTGGCCGCCGGCCATTCCCACATTAACGTGGGAATTCCGGCTGCAAGGGTATCAGGACAGAAACCCCCAGGCTCAGGCAGCGCGATCGGACATGATGGTGGCAACCATCAGGGCAGCGATCATGGGCAGGAAAGCAACCATGGTCAGGGAAGACATGGCGTTCACGGAATGGGCAATCATGGTGCTGACGTTTTCAATAAACATGTTTCGGTTCCTCTGGTGTTGAGTTGGTAAGCCGGAAAGAACACCAGAACCGAAATACTCGCAATGGAAATCATACGCCCGTTTGGGGTGATTTACTGATCATTACATGATGAAAATATTATAATTGTCCAACAAATACTCAAAATGTAGCAAACCGTCAGGTATCCATTTTGGATGGAAAGAAAATATGCCAAAAAAAATGGCAATCCCTTTTGCGGGCTTGCCATTACCGCCGTGAAGCAGATTAAAGTATGTGCAACTGCACACAATTTAATCAATTTACTTCACGATTTCGTGATGTCGCTTGAGTCTTTTTTGCCGTCTACCGGACCAGGCGGGAGGCATCCAAACCCCGCTTTGGGAATGCACTGAAAAAACAGTCGTATTTTCAATAACCTGACTTACCCTTCCCGTCCAGCCTAAAAACAGGTCATTCCTCATTAATCGAAAAATGACCTGTCCGCCGCCGGTCAGGGCAATTCGGGGGTTTCGATTCCATAATCGTACCGCCGCACCGCCTGCCCCATCGCTTCCAGCCCGGCCGGCGCATCCATGGGGGTGAAACCAACCTCGATAAAAACGAGTCCTTCATGCTGCTGCGCCTGCGCCAGCGCGGAATCCAGTTCCGCCCGGTCACCGGCCTTCAGCGACAGCACCGCCGCGGCCTCACCGCCCATCGCCGCAGGCAGGGCGGCATAATTCCAGTTGGCGATGTCGTTATAGACAGCCTGCGGGCCAAGGATCATGCGTTCGATGGTATAGCCACCGTTATTAACCAGGAAGATCGTGATATTGCACCGCAGCCGCAGCAGGGTGGACAGTTCCTGTGCCGTCATCTGGAACGACCCGTCGCCGATAAACAGCACATGCCGCCGCTCCGGCAGGGCAAGGCATGCCCCAAGACTTGCTGGAAGCGAATAACCGATTGCCGCCCAGACCGGCTGAACCAGCAGGCTGCATCCGGCGGGCAGACGGGCATGCAGCATTGCCACCATGGATGACCCGTTATCGGCGCCCACGATGTCACCCGGCTGCAGGAAGGTTTCAATCCGTTGCCAGAATACCGCCTGCCCCCATGGCTGTGCATCAGGCGACGCCGGTGCGGCATGATCGGGCGATGCGGGCAGCGCCGGACATGCGGGCGGCATGCCCCCCATTTTCCGCGTCACGGCATCAAGCAGGTCGCCGGCGGTAAGGCCCTGCATGTTTTTACCATCACAGGTCAGGCTGAACGGCTGCACGTCTATCAGCGCACCGGGCTGCAGTTCC
>NZ_JBXAYQ010000077.1:0-6069 GCF_057359305.1 Komagataeibacter ossonobensis
CGAAAAATTTCTATAAAAAAGGGACGATACCTTCATGGTACCGTCCCTTTTTTCATGGAATGTTCCACTGCTTTCGGCTTGTAGTCCGGTTCAGTTCTTTTCCTGCTGGCGGGCTACGAAGTTTTCCAGCCAGTGGATGGTGTAATCACCCTTGCGGAACTGGGGATCTTCCAGAATCTTGCGGTGCAGCGGGATGACCGTCTTGACCCCCTCGATCACGAATTCATCCAGCGCGCGCCGCATGCGCTCGATGGCCTCAAGTCGCGTGGGAGCGCGCACGATCAGCTTGGCGATCATGCTGTCGTAATAAGGCGGCACGCGGTAGCCCGCATAAAGCGCACTGTCGATTCGCACCCCCAGCCCCCCGGGCGGGTGATAGACGGTGATCGTGCCCGGCGTGGGCATGAAGGTCTGCGGGTCTTCCGCATTGATGCGGCATTCGATCGCATGACCGGAGAACTTGATGTCCGACTGGCTGTAGCCGATCGGCTCCCCCGCCGCGATGCGGATCTGCTCACGCACCAGATCCACGTCGCACACCATTTCCGTCACCGGATGTTCCACCTGCAGGCGGGTATTCATCTCGATGAAGCAGAACTGTCCGTCCTGGTACAGGAACTCCAGCGTGCCAGCGTTGCGGTAACCCAGCTTTGTCAGCGCGGATGTGGCGATCGCACCGATTTCGTCACGCTGCCTTGCTGTAAGCGCGGGTGATCCCGCTTCTTCCAGCAGTTTCTGGTGACGGCGCTGCAGCGAGCAGTCACGTTCGCCATAATGCACCACGTTGCCATGCGTGTCGGCCATGATCTGCAGTTCGATATGGCGCGGCTTGTCGAGGTATTTTTCCAGATACACCTCATCATTGCCAAAGGCGGCACGGGCTTCGGTGCGGGCGACGCTCCACGCTTCCTCAAGGTCGGCCTCGGTCGGGGCGACCTTCATGCCACGCCCGCCGCCGCCAGCGGCAGCCTTGATCAGCACGGGATAGCCGACCCTTGCCGCCACTTCACGCGCCTGTTCAAGGTTTTCCAGTGCGCCGTCGGATCCGGGGACCAGCGGCACGCCCAGCGCCATCATGGTGGTCTTGGCGGTGATCTTGTCACCCATCATGCGGATATGTTCCGCCGTCGGCCCGATGAAGGTGATGCCGTGAGCTTCCACCGTTTCCGCGAAATCGGCATTTTCCGACAGGAAGCCGTAACCGGGATGGATCGCGTCCGCCCCGGTAATGGTGGCCGCCGACAGGATGGCCGCGACATTGAGGTACGAGTCGCGGCTTGCGGGCGGCCCGATGCACACGGCTTCATCCGCCAGGCGGACATACATGGCATCGGTGTCGGCCGTGGAATGCACGGCAACCGTCCGGATACCCAGTTCGCGACAGGCCCGCAGGATACGCAGGGCGATCTCGCCACGATTGGCAATGAGGATCTTGGAAAACATTACTCTATGATGACCAGCGCTTCGCCAAATTCGACCGGGTCGCCCGACTGCACCAGAACCTTGCTCAGGGTGCCCGCGCGGGGGGCCTTGATCTGGTTGAAGGTCTTCATCGCCTCGATCAGCAGCAGCGTCTGGCCCGCGCTGACCTGCTGGCCTTCGGTGACGAACGGCGGGGAAGACGGGTCGGGCGCCAGATACGCGACACCCACCATCGGGCTGGTCACGGCGCCGGGGTGCTTGGACGGGTCCGTGGCCGCAGGGGCCACGGCGGTCACGGGCGCCACGGGAACGGGCGCGGCCACAGGCGCCGGGGCCGGCACGGCATGGGCGACCGGTGCTGCCGCGCGGACAACACGGATGCGGTTGTCCTTTTCCGCGATCTCGATTTCGGTCAGGCCGGTATCGGTCAGAATTTCAGCCAATGCCCGAATGGCATCCGCATCCACGAGCAGTCGGCTCATTGATCGTCCTCGTCCAGAATCATGTCTGTCATGGCCTGAAGCGCCAGGGCATACCCGCGTACGCCAAGCCCGCATATGACGCCAATGGCGGCGCGGGAGACGTAGGAGTGATGACGGAAGGCTTCACGGCGGTGAATATTGGAAATGTGCACCTCGATCACAGGCAGATCAACGGCAAGCAGCGCATCAAGGATTGCGACCGAGGTATGGGAATAGGCCGCCGGGTTGATGATGATGCCGCGTGCGCGGCCCCGGCATTCCTGTATCCATGAAACAAGTTCCCCCTCCCCATTTGTCTGGCGGAAGTCGATGGCCACATCCAGGCGTTCGGCGGCCTGGACACAGACCTGTTCCACGTCATCAAGCGTGGCATGACCATAGACCTCGGGCTGCCTTAGCCCGAGCATGTTCAGGTTGGGGCCGTTCAGCACGGCAATGAGAGGGCGCTCCATGATGCACGCGCCTAGCACGCCCGCCGCCCGGTTCCAAGTCCGATCATGTCACGCGTGCCGTGCAGGCGCCTGCTGGACCGGTCCATGACGGGGATCGGCGGACCGTGTCGCTATTGATATGATATCGGTGCGCCACATGATATGATGGGGTCATGACAGGATATCCCGATCACAGACGTGGCGGCACGCGCATGGGCCGCGACAGGGCGCGGTTTGCGTTCCCGGTGATCGTGGCGTGTTTCATGCTGGCGGCATCCGGTGGCATGCAGGTGGCGTGTGCCGCGGTAAGACACGGTGCGCCCGTGGGGCGGCATGGCGGCCGTGGTGGCATGCGGCGGCTGCCTGCCATGACGCGTGTGCCCACGCACTGGAGCCAGCATGGCCTGGCCAGTTGGTACGGCAGCGGCCGGCAACTTGGTCACGCCACTGCATCGGGGGAGATGTTTGATCCCGGCGCGCTGACCGCCGCCCACCGGCAATTGCCGTTTGGTACCCGGATTCTGGTGCATTCGCGCCGGACGGGACGTTCGGTGGTGGTCAGGGTCAATGATCGCGGACCCTATCATGGCGCCCGTATCATTGACCTGTCGCTTGAGGCCGCGCGCCAGCTTGGCATGCTGGGCATGGGGACGACGCAGGTCGATCTCAGGCCCTTGATGGATGATGAGGAAGAAGTGGCCAGCATGCCGCGCTGACCAGTCCGCCCTACAGGCTCTGGTGCTTGGTCCAGCCTTCCATGGTCTTTTCAGGGGCGCAGCGCAGTTTCATCTCGATTTCAAGCCCGGCGTTCAGTTCGGCCCCCAGCAGCACGACATAGGCCGAGACATAGAACCACATCATGATGGCGATGAACGCGCCCAGCGGCCCATAGGTGGCGCTGTAGCCCGCGATATGGCTGACATAATAGGAAAAGCCCGCCGATGAGAGCAGCCACAGCAGCGTCGCCCCCACCGATCCGGGCAGGATGCAGCGCCAGTATGTATGGGGCCGGTTGGGGCCGAAGCGGTACAGCAGCGAACACAGCGACAGCACGAACAGCAGCATGAGCAGTGGTCCCCCCATGCGTACCAGCAGTTCGACCGATCCGGGTGGCGGGGCAAGGGCCAGCCGCTGCGGCAGGTAATCCAGCAGGAACGGCAGCGCCACCATCAGGGCGAGTGTCAGGATCCCCCCGCAGATCGAACAGAACGTAAGTCCCATGCCCATGGCCTGGAAACGTACGAAGCTGCGCGTTTCGGGCGTGTTGTAGGCAACATTCATCGCCATGATCAGCGAACGCGTGGCAGCGGATGCCGACCACGTGGCGATGGTGGTCGATATGATCAGGTTGAGCGTCAGTGACGAATGCGATTCGGCCACCAGCAGGTGGATACGGTCCCCGATCATGTCATAGGCGGATGGCGGCAGCAGGTTGCGCAGCACCACCAGCTGCGGTTCCACCGTCTGTGGATCGAACAGCAGCCCGTAGAGGGAGATGAGCGTACTCATGGCGGGAAACAGGGACAGGGTGGCATAGAATGCGCATCCCGCCGCAGCCAGCGTGATCTGGTCGGATACGATGTTGCGGGCGACCTGTTGTGCCACCTTCTTGACCTGCCGCATGGAAAAATGCGGCAGGTGGGACGCAGGCGGCGGGATATCCGTCATATCGATTTCAGTGGATGAGGTACCAATCAAGGGGAACTGCGTGTCCTGTCTGCTGTCACGTGGACGGACCGGGTCGGGACCGGTCATGTGTATATTGCGCCACGATCATGTGACCTTAGACGAAAAACTGTCGGAAGGGATGATTTTTCTATTGCGTCGCGGGCGTATTGTCCTCATATGCGCTGCTTACGCAACAACGCACGTGCCACTGGCCCTCTGAGGTTACGCAACGACGTCAAGCGTTCTGGCAATCGGGCCACCACAGGGTGGGGGTCCTTAATTGGTCGCTGGTCCGTTAGACCGTTTCGCAACATCTGTCCGTTTGTGCAATTCCAGAATTGTATCCATCGGGCGGCAGTACAGAAGGGATTTGGGTGCGATGACTCCCAAAATCGCTCGTTATCTGGCTGAGCAGTCTCCTGCTACGCCTTGCCTTGTCGTTGACGTTGACCGGGTGGAAGAACGCTATCGCGCACTGCGCGACGCGCTGCCGCTGGCCCGGATCTATTACGCCGTCAAGGCCAATCCCGCCCGTGAGATCCTGACCCGCCTGGTGGGTCTGGGTTCGGCATTCGACGCGGCATCATGGGAAGAGATTTCCATGTGCCTTGATGCGGGTGCGCGTCCGGCCGACGTCTCCTTTGGCAACACTGTCAAGAAGGCGTCCAACATCGCCCGCGCCTTTGCCGCTGGCGTTGACATGTTCGCATTCGACTGCGCGGAAGAACTGGAAAAGCTGGCCCGCCATGCGCCGGGTTCGCGCGTATACTGTCGCCTGATCGTGGAAAACGAAGGCGCCGACTGGCCGCTGTCGCGCAAGTTCGGCACGAC
Organism: Komagataeibacter ossonobensis; assembly: GCF_057359305.1. Lineage (NCBI taxonomy): Bacteria > Pseudomonadati > Pseudomonadota > Alphaproteobacteria > Acetobacterales > Acetobacteraceae > Komagataeibacter > Komagataeibacter ossonobensis. Next base: position 4,835 of record NZ_JBXAYQ010000077.1, read on the forward strand.
GCTGGACAATGCGCGTGACCTCATGCTGCGCGCCCGTGACCTGGGGCTGGACCCGTATGGCCTGTCCTTCCATGTCGGCAGCCAGCAGACGGCGACCGGCGCGTACGAAGCCGCCATCGCGCGCGTCGGCATGCTGTTCACGGACCTGAAGGCGGCGGGGCTGGACCTGCGCATGGTCAATCTGGGTGGCGGGTTCCCCATCCGGTACCGTGACGACGTGCCGGGCATCGACAGCTTCGCGCTGGCGATCAGCCACGCCATGACCGAGCATTTCGGCAATGACCTGCCGGAAATGATTGTCGAGCCGGGTCGTTTCATCGTTGGTGACGCGGGCGTGGTGTCATCCGAAGTGGTGCTGGTCAGCCGTCGTGGAATCGATGATGGCGTGCGCTGGGTCTATCTGGATATCGGGCGTTTCGGCGGTCTGGCCGAGACCGAGGGCGAGGCGATCCGTTATGGCATCCGCACCCCGCATGACGGGACGGCAACCGGCCCCGTTGCCATTGCGGGCCCGACCTGTGACGGCGCGGATATCATGTATGAAAAGACCCCCTATGCCCTGCCGCTGGGTCTGGAGTCGGGGGACCGGATCGAACTGCTGTCCACGGGAGCATATGTCTCGACCTACTGCTCGACCGGGTTCAACGGGCTGAAGCCGATCCAGGAACATTATATCTGATATGCCATGGCTCCCTTGGGGGGGGCAAAATACAGGGCGGCGGGACGAAGGTCTTGCCGCCCTTCGCATATCGGGGGAATACACACGGCAGTCCAACCATGCCGGAGGTATCGTTCCCGTGTCCTTTTTTCCAATGCTGCGCATGCTTGGCCTGTCCGCCATCCTGTCCGGCGCGGCAGTTGTGGCGCAGGCCAGCGCCACGCCAGCACTGGTGCATTCCGATCCCGCGCCGGGGCAGCGGGTTGCTGCGGGCAACGTGGCCATCAGGCTGTCATTCGATACAGTGATCGACCCGTTTCGCGCCCGTCTGCTGCTGCTTGGTCCCAGTGGGGTGCCGCAACTGCTGCCTGCATCGCCCAGTGATGATGAACAGCAGTCCATTGCGACCAGCATGGCATTGACGCCGGGCCATTATGTGCTGCACTGGCGCATGCGGGCGCGGACTGGCGACCCGGTGCAGGGGACGCTGCCGTTTGACGTTGGCACTACCCCCGCAGCACCCGTTACGGCCAGATAGGCGACCCGGTCTGAAGGATTTATAAATAAGGATAAAAGT
>NZ_JBXAYQ010000078.1:0-5925 GCF_057359305.1 Komagataeibacter ossonobensis
GGCGGGGTAGCGTGCACCGACCAGGTCACAGGCCTCCTTATAGTTCCAGAATGAATTGGCGTTGAAGCGCGGGAAGATCATCAGAACCTTGCAGGTGTCGGCCATCATGCAAGGTTCCATTGTTTCAAGGGCTGGCTATGATCAAAACAGCTGCCTTCCCACCCATTTCGAGAGGCGGTAGCTTCAGGCAGGATGCAACTCAACGGTAAGGGTGACATGGGGTGAACCCCTTTCGTAGTGGGATCGGTCAGGTGGGCTGGTACAATATCTGTGACCACCACTATTGCTTTTGTCCAGGTTATCTCGGACGACCGTGGCTAACGGCACGAGCAGACTATGATGCTCAGGCATGTCAAAGCAGTACAAGAAGATAGCTATATGCGAAATCGGGGCACGGTGTTTGTTTTCATATCCGTAGGGCGTTGACCACAGGAACCCTGACGGTTTCTTGTGGATTGCGACGAATTTTACTGTTTATGGAGATTCTCAATTGGAAATATTCCATAACGCCATGTTTGCGACAAAGTATTTCTTCTTGTTTTTACAAGAGCTTTGATAGAGCGACAAGATGGCCGCACGAAGATTGGGATTTATTAATCCAGATCACGGAATCAGGGATCCGGTAACCCTTAAGCGTTGCTGCTTTGGCGTCGGCTGAAGCGCACGGGCTCACTACCTCGCGGCATGACCGTCATCCGTAATCACCATATTGAACGGTTCTGTCCTCTCCCGGCTCACAGCTTTTCAGGCAGGCGGTGTGATGATCTGCGCTCGCTGTAGCGATCGACAAGGTAGTTGGCCCGGTCCCGCAGCAGCCAGGTGAACTTCATCAGTTCCTCCATGACGTCCACCATGCGGTCATAGAGGGGAGACGGTTTCATTCGGTCGTCGTCACCGAACTGGGTGTAGGCCATCGGCACGCTGGACTGGTTAGGGATGGTGAACATCCGCATCCATCGGCCCAGCACCCGCAGGGCGTTGACGGAATTGAAGCTCTGTGACCCGCCGGAGACCTGCATGACAGCCAGCGTGCGGCCCTGTGTGGGTCGGATCGAACCTTCCGTGAGGGGAAGCCAGTCGATCTGGTTCTTGAACACAGCGGTGATGGTGCCATGCTGTTCAGGGCTGCACCAGACCTGGCCTTCCGACCAGATCGAGAGTTCCCGCAGTTCCTGAACCTTTGGATGCGTGACGGGTACGGAATCCGCGACCGGCAGGCCAGTCGGGTCGAATACCCGTGTCTCGGCCCCCAGTACGTTCAGGATGCGTTCGGCCTCCAGCACCAGCAGGCGGCTGAAGGACCGAGGACGCAGCGAGCCATACAGCAGCAGGATGCGTGGCGGGTGGTCAACCCGTGGTTGCGGTTCCAATCGTGCGAGATCGACCTGTTCGAGATACTCCGGGTGCAGGGCGGGCATTTCCGGCTTGGACATCGTTCCGTCAGATCCTTCGGTCTTGTCAGGGATGGCTGGTCAGGGGCAGCCACAAGGCCAGTGCGGCAAGTGTGACCAGCAGGACGGGTGGCGTGATCACCAGACCCACCGTCATGTATTGCCCCCAAGTGATCCGATGGTTTTTGGATGCCAGCACATGCAGCCACAGCAGGGTGGCGAGACTGCCGATCGGCGTGAATTTCGGCCCGAGGTCACAGCCAATGACGTTGGCATAAACCATCAGGTCGCGGGTCAGAGGCGCGATGTCATGGGCCTGCTGGATCGCCAGCGCGCCGACCAGAACGCTGGGCATGTTGTTCATAACCGACGACAGGACCGCCGCCAGAAAGCCGGTGCCAAGCGTGGCGATGAACGGACCCTGATGGCCAAGCCAGACCAGTGCCGCCGCAAGGTGATCGGTCAGTCCGGCATTACGCAGCCCGTAGACCACCAGATACATCCCCAGCGAGAAGAACACGATCTGCCACGGCGCGCCCCGCAGCACGCGGCTGACGGGAATGACCTTTCCATATCCGGCGACTGCCAGCAGGATAATGGCAGCCAGGCAAGCCACGATACAGACCGGAATATGAAATGGCGCGGTCAGGAAATAAGCCGCCAGCACCAGGGCCAGCAGCGGAAAAGCCGCGCGGAACACATGCCGGTCACGAATGACAATGGCGGGTGCTGGCAGTTCGGTGACGGGATAGGTCTGGGGCACCTGCCGCCGGTAGTAGAGCCACAGCACGGCAAGTGTCGCGCCAAGGGCGGCCAGATCGACGGGGACCATGATCGCGGCGTAGCGGTCAAAGGGAATGCCAAAGAAATTGGCGCTGACGATGTTCACCAGATTGGAAATCACCAGCGGCAGGCTGGTGGTATCCGCGACAAAGCCGGTCGCGATTATGAAGGCCAGCGCCGCGCCATGGTTCAGGCGGAGTTGTGTGAGGATGGCAATGACGATGGGCGTGAGCAGCAGGGCTGCGCCGTCATTGGCGAAAACCGCGGCTATGGCCGCTCCCAGCAGCACGATCAGGGGAAACAACGTCCGGCCTCGCCCTTTGCCCCAGCGCACGACATGCAGGGCCGCCCAGTGGAAGAACCCGGCCTCATCCAGAAGCAGCGAGATGATGATCAGCGCGACAAAGGTGAAGGTGGCGTCCCAGACGATGTGCCAGACGACAGGGATATCGTGCCAGTGGATCACACCCGTCGCCAGCGCTACGGCGGCACCGGTCATAGCGCTCCAGCCGATACCGAGACCCCGAGGCTGCCAGATGACGAAGACCAGCGTTGCAATAAAAATGGCTAGGGCCAGCATCAGACAATCCGCTTTCCGGGCACATCCACGATTGTCTCACCGTCCTCCTTGGCAAGTGCGCCGCGCCGCGGAGTGGGAAGAATATCGAATACCCTCTCGGATGGACGGCAAAGCGCAATACCTAGCGGGGTAACCACGATGGGTCGGTTGATCAGGATCGGATGCGCGATCATGGCGTCGATCAGCGCGTCATCCGTCAGGGCCGGATTATCAAGACCGAGTTCATCATAGGGCGTGTCCTTGCGCCGCAGCAGATCGCGGACCGGCCCCCCCATATGGGCGATCAGCTCGACCAGTTCCGCGCGGTTAGGTGGCGTTTTCAGATACTCGATGATGCGGGGTTCCGCATGGCTGTTGCGGATCAGTGCGAGCACATTGCGCGACGTGCCGCAAGCCGGGTTATGGTAAATTGTGGTGGTCATGGGCAAGGTTCCCCAGACGGACAGCAGGAACCCAGATTCGCGACCAGAGGCGCGCAGAGTTCAGGGCTGCCTGCACAGCAATCCCTGACGAGAAAGAGCATCAGGTCCTGTAGCCGGTCCAGACTGGCACGATAGACAATCAGGCGGCTCTGGCGTTGTGAGGTCAGCAGCCCGGCACGGGTCAGGATCGCGAGGTGAGTCGAGATCGTGTTCTGCGGGACATCGAGGCAGCGTGCGACATCTCCAGCGGGCAGGCCATCCGGTTCATGGCGAACCAGCAGGCGGAAGATATCCAGCCGCGTGGACTGTGACAGGGCGCTGAGCGCGGCCAAGGCTGATTCCGTATCCATATATCCTTGATCGTGGATATATAAAATAATGTCAATCCTTGCCGTGGCACGCGGTTTCGCGCGTTCACACCAAAGCCATGAGGGCCTGTATTCCTCATCCTGCTTGTGGCGGTGGCAACCGGACTGATCGCGGGCGTGACGGTCGCACCTGCCCTCGTGGTGCCGCCTGCACCGGTCGGTCCGGTAGCGTCCGGTTAACCAGCGGCGCCCTATCCGGCAGCACCGGCCTATTCGCCACCCTATTGAATGAGCCGTTGATCGCGGGCATCGGAGGTCGTGTCAGTTACCATCATGCATAATCGAAAAGCGTCATGAACCCGAAATCCATGTGGAGTTGCTGGTGGCAGTGAAAGAGAGTCGGTCCTGGGTTGTCGGCAACAAAATCGCATTCGAGTTCCTGGAAGCTGCCCAGCATCACAACGTCCTTGATCACGCCCCGGGTTGCCCTGCTGCCAATCCCGGTCAGTTCGAAGCTGTGGCGATGCAGGTGAAGCGGATGGATGTCATCGCTGGCATTGCGGACCCTCAACCGATAGCGTCGTCCCTGCCGCAGGATATGGTGCGGCTGCCTTGTCTGCATCGAGAAGGCTTTTCCATTGAGGGTCCACTGGTTGAAGCCGTTCAGGGCCGCGTTGTGCTTGACGATCGTCATCCCGATCGTCTCATCAGGTGTGATGGAGGGGAGGGAACGGCCAAAGCGCGCATAATCCCAGCGCGCGGGCCGGGGTGCGATCCACCATGGCCTGCCCGTCTGCCCGGCATACGCGACGACAACGCCCATCCCGCGCCGGCGATCATCATCTGCCAGGTCTCCCATTACCCAGACACCCGGGTGATCCATCCGCACCATGGCTGAGATACGTTCCGCCGTGCCTAGCCACAGCACTGGAACCTCGGCCTGCGTGGGGACCGGATTGCCATCAAGGGCCATGACCCTGAAGGTGTGGCCCGGCAATGCAAGGCTACGGATTTCACCGGCGCTGCCGTTCAGGATGTGAAACAGTACATGCTCGCCCTGTTTCACTCGGATGGGTTCGCCATGGCCCAGCATCTTTCCGTTGATCGCGAATGACCTGTAGCCGACCTCCAACCCCTTCGTCTTTTGCGTGGCGGTCGCGTCGGCGGCCTTTCCCATCTGCTGGAGGTCGTCAACCGGTTCACCCGCAAGCGCATCCCCCGCCATGTCGCCCCCACGACTGAAGAATGGCTCGAATTCCTTCAGAACAAGGAATATCTCGCGGTCATAGGCACCGGGATTATCCTTTGGTTCGATATAGAGTGGCCCGACCTGCCCGGTATAGGTGCCACGATTGAGATCGCCCCCGGCCATGACATGTGTATGGTAGAAGCGAAAACCCGATGGTCGTGGCAGGAAGCTGATCCGCCGCATGCCATGCGGTGGTATGAACGGCGTGCCTTCCTCCGCCGCCCCATCCACCACGCTCGGGATCATCTGGCCATGCCAGTGTACCAGTTCCGGCGTGTCGGTATCATTGAAGATATCGACCATACTGCGCCGGCCTTCCTCAAACCGCAGTAGGGGGCCGGGAAACTGGTCATTATAGAGCGTGGTTGAAATTATGCGGTCAGGGGCAAGTTCAACCCGTCCCGTGGCGATCCGCAGCGTATGGTCTGCTTTTTCACCCATGACGGGGCTGCTGCGTTGGGCCCCATGCGGGATCATGGCCGTCAGTGTCGTTGACCCGGCCAGCGTCAGAAAGGAACGGCGATCGAGCATCATGATACTGTCCAGTCATGAGGAAACAGGTAGGTTTCCGAACGCCCGCAGCCATTGGCCGGTTCCGCGGAAAAGACAATACCCGCGCCGTGTGGTGCGTCGCCCCGTTTCCATGACGTGGCTGAAGGGACGGGCTGACACGCGTTCATCCGGGGCAAGCAGTCACGCTGGCTAAGCCTGTCCATAACCGGGCATGGATCGCTGCCAGATCACGCATTTCATTGCAACGGTGGTACCACGCCCAGGATCGCCGGGAGATACCATATTTCCATATATCGAAAAACGAAGATATATGGAAAATTATGGATCTGACTGGTGAAGTGACCGATGTTTTCACGCGAACGGGCAGGACCGACCGTTCAGGAGGACGAATGATTGCCGCGACATATGCTGCCGGGACATTGGCTCTCGAGGTGCAGGGATTGTGCTGCGCCTATGGTGGCCCGTTCACATTCTCCGTCTTGACGGGTCAGTGCGTGGCGATCACCGGCCCATCGGGCAGCGGGAAAACAGTGATGCTCCGCATGATCGCGGATCTTGACCCGCATGAAGGCGAGGTACGTATTAATGGACAGCCCTGCTTAGACATGCCAGCGGAGCGGTGGCGGCGTCTGGTGCAATATGTCCCGGCGGAACCTGCATGGTGGTCCGATATCGTTCT
>NZ_JBXAYQ010000079.1:0-5508 GCF_057359305.1 Komagataeibacter ossonobensis
CTGGGACCGGGGATCTCGTCCTGTCATTCCGCCAAGGAAAAATGATCCGGAAGTCGCCTGTTCCAGATGGGCTTACAGACACCGACACCTGGTCGAAAACCTATGGGCAAGGCTCAAGGAGTGGCGTGCTGTCGCGACCCGATATGAGAAAACCGCGGCATCCTTCCTCTCTGTCATCCTCATCGCGGCTACAGCAGATTATATCAAGACCTAACAGGTCCTAATGTCGTCAAGGCATCCTGACCCGCAGCCTGAGTGGCCAGGGTTGTTATCAGTCCGTTCAGTTGTGCTGGCGTGCAGCCAACGGGAGCGGGTGATCGGGTAGTTGCCGCCAATGGAAAGGAAATGACGACATAAGGGACATCGCGGACGGGGCCGGGTGCAATGATGTTGGGGATTGAAGGGCGATGGTCTCCGAAGAAAACAAGCAATGTCCTGCGCTTCTGATCTGACAGGTCATCGATCAGATTCAGAAGCATCTGGTCGCTATTCACCACATGTCTTAAATAATGCTGTAGCGGCGCATCTTTGCCCGTATTCGCAGGCCACGGCCCATGATTTTCCATGGTAACGGTATAAAACAGGGACGGTGTGCTGGTCGCCTGCATCATGCCTGTCAGTGTTCTTCCCAGTGCAATGTCACCAAAATAGGGCATTCCGGGGGTCGGAGTATGAGGACCGGGACTGACAATATGGGTAAATCCCATGACAGGCATCAGGGTTTCGCGATCATAAAACCGCAGGTCGTGCGGATGAACGAACGTGCTCTCGTAACCGAAGGTTTTCAGGCGCTGGGGCAGGGCGTGCGCACATTCACGCCGTGCGGTCAGGAACGGATCATAATGCCGGAAGCCCAATGTCTTTTCGTCCTGCCCGAACAGCACGCCATATTCGGAACGCATGGTATAGGCCCCGAACCCGCTGACATATAAGGAGCCCTGCTGCAGCGCCAGTTTCCGTGCGCGCGCCAGGCCGGGCATGGAAGGTGCTTGGACGCCCGCAGGCAGACCCAGTGTTGCGGGGTCGGCGAAAGATTCACATTGTATGATGATGATCTGGTCATAGGCGGCTTTCCCCTGCAGGGGAGGGGGCGGTGGCTGGTCTGGACTGGCCCGCCACTGGCGCCAGTACAGCAGCATGCTGCCGGGCAGCCCCAGTCTGGATAGGTCCCGCTGCATATCCGGCACGGATGCCCATGATTGTGCGGGGCAAAGCCACAGCGCCAGGCATGCTCCCAGCAGCATTCCCACTCCCAGCAGGTGGGGAAACAGGGCGGCGGATGCATAGATCCACAGCAGCACTGGCGGAACTGCCACGAGCATGACCAGGGCAATCCGGGCCGTGGCCGGAATGGAAAAAAGATAGAATTTGGGATGTTGGAGGAAGCTGCGTGCGACGACAAGATCACTGAACAGCAATGGCTCTCCCAGTACCCGATGTTTTATGTTGGATGCCACGACCGTGATGATCATAAGCACCGGGGTCATGAGGGTGGCGACAGGCACGCTGCCTGTTACAGCCAGCCATCCGCCATAACCGGCCAGGCTGCATAATATATCCAATAGCCAGCGACGGGCGGATGGCGGTGGGGCTATGCGGGGGATCACGCCAACATATTCAATGGCAGGCGTCACCAGTACAATGGTCGTTAAGGCAGCCAGAACCAGTGATGGTTGCATGAAAATCCTGTCGTGCAGATGGGGCCGCGGATGGCTGCAGCCTATGGCGTTATCAAGTGCGACCCCTTGTATAAGCTATCCACAAATGGTTAAACACCCGGGTCATTGCTAATGGCTGCATAAGGATTTCCGCAAAGGCCATGACCGGTCGGGAGCACCAACTATGACATTGGCATCGCGTTCCTGTCTGTTGCAAATGCCACCCTTCCATCGGGCAGTGCCTGTCATTGCCGTTCCGGCATCCGGAACGGCCGTGGCCACGATCGCGGATATGGATAAACTGGCGCGACGTATCGTTGCCGACAGGACTGGCGGCCGGTTCTGGGCCGAGCCGCCATCATGTACGCGCCCTGTCCTGATCTGTGCCGGTTCAGGTCATGATCGTGACAGATTGCGTATCCTTGCCCGTCTGCTGGAACGGCTTGTTGCGTCCCGACCGACGCAGCATCTCATGCTGGTTGCCCCCGGACCTTATGGTGCTGCCGCCCGCGTTGCGCGCCGTTATGGTATTGCCCATCTTCATGAACCGGTTGACCCCCACAGGTTGCTGGACGGTGCGCATGAAATCCACGAACTGGGGCAGGGTGAGATCGGTGATCTGGCGGCCCTGCGTGGTCTGGCAGTTACGCGTTATGCCAGCCCGGATCACGGAAACCGGGTCGAAGGACAGCAGGTTGCACGCAGGCTGATCGAAGATTGGCAGTATCATGATCCCTATACCGGGAAGATCACCACGGTCGGTCATATCCTTGCGTTTCAGGCCCTGTGGCGGCGCACCATCGACGCCAATCACCAGATCGGGGCCTGTGTCGGCATGGCCCTGTGGAAACGCGGGCGGATGGCGGAATTCTTTTCCGTTCCACCGACACATCCGCCGTTCGTACGTAAGACCCGTCCGGCTGTGCAGCGGTGCGTGCCGCATGGCAAGGCGATCGTGGCATGGGCGACACGGATGCCTGTAGGACTGATGACGGAAGCCCGCAAGGCCCACGTGCCGGTCTGGCGTGTGGAAGACGGATTTGTCCGTTCAGTCGGCTTGGGGAGCGGGTTGCAGGTGCCTGCCTCCATTTTTGTGGATCAACGAGGTATCTATTACGATCCGTCCGAACCAAGTGATCTGGAACATATTCTGGCCACCACCACGTTCGATGACCATTTGCGCGTGCGGGCACATGCCCTGATCGAGCATCTGGTCCAGAGGGGCATATCGAAATACGGCCGCTCTGAGACGCATCATCTTCGGGACTGGCACGCGCAGGGGCAACGGGTTCTTCTGGTACCGGGACAGGTGAGTGATGATCTGTCCGTGTTGAAGGGTGGCGGCAGGATACGCGGTAATCTTGAACTGCTGCAGGCCGTGCGGCAGCATAACCCAGATTCATTCATCATTTATCGTCCGCATCCGGATGTGACGGCGGGGCATCGGGCCGGCCATCTGTCTGATGAAGTGATCCTGACCTATGCTGATTATATCAGCACTGGCGGTTCCATCACGGATCTCATGCAGGAAGTCGATGAAATTCATACCCTGACCTCCTTGGCCGGATTTGAAGGTCTGCTGCGGCGGCGCAAGGTCGTGACCTATGGCTGTCCTTTCTATGCCGGATGGGGCATGACCACGGATATGGGGCCAGTTCCGGCGGAACGACGTGGTCGATCCCTGACACTGGAGGAACTTGTGGCCGGAACCCTGATTCTTTATCCCCGGTATATCGATCCCCTTACTCATATACCGTGTGAGATTGAAATGGTAATCGAGCGCTTTGGGGATCACCGCGCCTGGCGCCCAACGGCCCTGATGCGTCTGAAAGCGATTCAGGGCAGAATGAGAAACATGGTTTTACGCAACGGGACCGTAACAGAGCCGGATATGGCCCGTATGCCTGATTTATGATGTTTTTTTAGAACATAATGATTATGTAAGGGGGAATCGGTCAATGAGACGTACACGAGAGTACAGTATTCTATGAAAAGAATGGCCAGCGGTATGGGTAATACATTTAGGGAACTGGCTGATGATTTCAGCTGTATGTTTCGTGTGATCTATGCCTTGATGATGCGTGAAATCCATACACGGTATGGGCGTGAAAATATCGGGTTTTTATGGGTCTTGGGAGAGCCTATCCTGTTTTGCGCCGGTGTCGCGATCCTGTGGACGGCGATCCGGCCTTCTCACGAATATGGTCTGCCCATGACCCCGATCGTGATAACAGGTTATGTTCCCCTAACAATGTGGCGACATTGCCTGCTTCAATCCGTCAAGGCCTTTGAAGCTAATGGCAGTCTCCTTTTTCATCAACAGGTTACACCTGTTACGATTATTCTGGCGCGAGCCAGCTTGGAAATTATTGGCACGATCATGGCAGGAATACTGGTCACATGTGGTGCGATTTTTCTAGGATACATGAAGCCACCACAATATTACGGAATTCTTTATTTAGGAATTTTTTTTCATATGATATTCTGTATATCAGTGGCTATGATTTTTTCTTCTTTAAGTGAGATGTCGGAATTAATTGAAAAATTTATGGGTGTTTTCAGTTATCTGTCCTTACCGTTTACCGGGGCATTTACAATGGTAAATTGGTTACCAGCGAAATATCGTTGGTATATGATGTTATCGCCCAGTGTAGATAATATTGAAATGATACGGGAAGGTGAATTTGGTTTAAATGCGCATGCGCATTATGATATACTTTACACTATTCTTATAAATTTATTACTTTTTATTGTTGGTCTTAAGCTTACTCTCAGTGTAAGAAAATATATACTTGTTCAGTAATCTGTGGTAAATAATAAACTAGAGTACATAATATGATATCATATAAAAAATTGCCTAGAATTACGTGAAGTTTGAACATGCATAATTTTTGGTAAGGGCGATATAAAGAAGTTTTTGATGAGAATTCTTTTGAAAATAACGTCGCTTTTTTCCAAACAGGCGGCATTTTATGAAGCTGTTGATTTTTGGACTTGTGACGGTTCTGTGCCGGTCATCTGAGCGTTTTAAGCGCGTATCAGGAAACCGACGGGGCCATGAAGCATACGGGAGATTTCAAGCGCGAGGCCGTAAGGACCGCGTTGAGCAATGGGCCGTTACGCACGCGCGTTGCGATCGACCTGGGTATTGGCAAATCTACTCCGGGTAACTGGATGGTGGCTTACCGTCCGGGCGAGACGGCATCCGGGCAATCTGCTGATCTGGTGCGCGGGAATGAACGTCTTCGCCTGGACATCCTGACCGGCCTGCCAGCGCCAGCGCACCGATCTGAAGGTGGCTGGCGCATATTCGTGAACATTATGCCCTGGGCAACGGCTCCTACGGACGGCCGCGCATGACCATGGAACTCTGGCCATTCATGCCCTAAATATGGCGGTACGGCTGCGCGATCCGTCGCCCGGCTGCGTTTTTTATTCTGACTGTGGCAGCCAGTAAGGTTCTCACGATTTTCAGAAAAAGCTGCTGGTCCATGGACTGCTGGCTTCAATGTCCGGAAAGAGAAACTGTTTTGACAACGCTGCTGTCGAAACGTTTTTCAAAAGCCTGAAGGCGGAACGGCTCTGGAGGCAGAACTGGCCAATCCGTCGTCAGGCTGCTGCCCCCATCTTCCAGTATATCAATGGTTTCTACAATCCACGTCGACGCCATTCATATCTGGGCGGCATCAGCTCTCCCGCTTTTGAAGCAGGAGTGGCATAATCACTTTCTGACCAGCACAGAACCGGCACAATTACAGATGGCAGGGCGCGCCATTTCGCGCCGTTCTGATGGCGCCAGAAAATCGCGGCAACCGTCCGTCTAAGGTTATTCGGTGGGATCTTCCCCTTC
>NZ_JBXAYQ010000080.1:0-5450 GCF_057359305.1 Komagataeibacter ossonobensis
GCGCATGTCATGCGGCGCGCGCACCCGGTCAAGCTGGGGGTAGCGCCCAAGGGTCGGAATGTCGGCGGGCGTCTTGCTGTCGGTCATGTCAATCAGTTCCTGCGCTCGACCACGTAGTGGACCAGATCGCGCAGGCGATCAGCCTCGGGGCCAAAGATGTCGATATGGGATAGGGCCTGTTCCGCCACGCGGCGGGCTTCCTTCGCCGCACCATCCACGCCCAGCAGGGCGACATAGGTGGACTTGCCAGCGGCTTCGTCCTTGCCCGCGGTCTTGCCCAGTTCCTCGGCGCTGGCGGTGGCGTCCAGCACGTCATCGGCAATCTGGAAGGCCGCGCCCAGGTCACGCCCATAGGCGGAAATGCGCTTGCGCGCGTCGTCGCTGGCCTGGCCCAGAATGGCCCCGGCCTCGGCCGAATAACGGATCAGGCAGCCGGTCTTCAGCGCATGCAGGCGGGCGACTTCTTCCAGCGACAGCGCGCGGCCTTCGCCTTCCATGTCGATCATCTGGCCACCGACCATGCCTGCCGCACCAGACGCATCGGCCAGTGCGCGGACAAGGTTGATGCGCACGTCCGCGCTGTCATGCGTCAGCGGACTGGCGAGGATGTCAAACGACATGGTCTGCAGCGCGTCACCGGCGAGGATGGCGGTTGCCTCATCAAACTTGCGGTGGGTGGAAGGCTGGCCACGGCGCAGGTCGTCATCATCCATTGCGGGCAGGTCGTCATGCACCAGCGAATAGGCATGCAGCATCTCGACCGAGGCTGCGACACGGTCCGCCCCTTCGGCCGCCACTTTGAACAGGCTGGCGACTTCCGCCACCATGTAGCCACGCAGACGCTTGCCGCCGCCCAGTGTGGCATAGCGCATGGCGTCGATCAGGCGGGCCTCGCCCCCTTCAACGCGGGGCAGCAGGCGGTCGATCATCCCCTCGATCGCCTTGGCGCGCGCGGACATGGATGCACGCAGACGGACCATGCGATCCGCACTGTCTGTTTGGGACGAGGTTGCTGTTGTTTGGCTCATCTGGTGCATCAATCCATCGGTTTTGCATCCAGCGTGCCATCCGCACGCTGGACAATCGCCTGAACGCGGGCCTCGGCCTCGTCCAGTTTTTTCTGGCAGTACTGTCGCAGGGCAGCACCACGTTCATAGGACGTGATCGCGTCCTCCAGCCTTGGCTGGCCGACCTCGAGCTGCCGCACGATGGCTTCAAGTTCGGCCAGGGCGTCCTCGAAGGAAAGGTTGGTCAGGTCGTCGGTCATCTGCTGGTGGTGCTTCCTGAAAATAACTTGGCTGGCGCAGGCATTACATCCTCGGGGGGCATCCTGCCAAGGGGACAACTGGTTTTACGCTATTTTGGCACCTATGCGGGGCGCGGGGTATCTGCGGCCGTGGTGTCGGGATCGTGCCTGCGGCGGATGACGAAGGACAGCGTGCCGCCTTCCTCGCCAAATGCGATCAGGGCATGGCCCGTTTCGCGGCAGAAGGCCTGAAAATCCGCAACGGATGCCCGGTCGGTCGCGATCACGCGCAGCCGTGCGCCCGGTGGCAGGCCGCGCAGCATGCGGTTGGCCTTGAGCACGGGCAGGGGACATGTCAGGCCGCGCGCGTCTAGCAGGATCTCACTCATGGGGGACCATGTCTCCTTGGTGGTGGGCAGCTATGCTTGTGCATCAGGGTTTGCTGTTGCGTGCAGGTACGATCATAAAAGAAAATGCGCCACTGATAAAACATGATGAAAGAAAGACTCTGGATGGCCACCTATCGTATTGGAATTGATTTTGGGGGCACCAAGATCGAAATCGCAGCCCTGGGAAAGGACGGAACCGAACGCGTGCGTCGGCGCATTTCCAATCCTGGCAACTATCCCGCCGCCATTGGGGCCATGTGTGACCTGATCCATGGGGTGGACCAGGAACTGGGCGGTACGGGCACGGTGGGAATCGGCATTCCCGGTTCCATCAGCCCCGATACGGGCGTCATCAAGAATGCGAATGCGACGTGGCTGAACAACCAGCCGCTGATCCGTGACATGACGGCCGCGCTTGGCCGCGATGTCCGGATCGAGAATGACGCGAACTGTTTCGCGCTGTCCGAGGCGATTGACGGGGCGGGGGCGGACCATCACAGCGTATTTGGCGTGATCATCGGCACCGGCATGGGGGCCGGGATCGTGATCGACAGGAAACTGCTGATCGGTCACAACCACATTGCCGGTGAATGGGGCCATGTGCCGTTGCCGTGGCCGCGGCTGGAAGAATTTCCCATGCCCAAGTGTTTCTGCGGGAACGAAGGGTGCATGGAACGCTTCCTCAGCGGTTCGGCGCTGGCGCAGGACTGGAAAGGCCCCGGCCACCGGAGTGCGGCCCATATCGAACAGGAAGCCGAGGCCGGCGACCTGACCGCCATCGGCGCGCTGGACCGTTACATGGACCGCATGGCGCGTGCCTGCGCCATGGCGATCAACTTCATGGACCCCGACGTGATCGTGCTGGGTGGCGGGGTGTCCAACCTTGAATCGATCTATGAACGCGTGCCGCGCCTGATGCGCCGCTATGTCATTACCCCCAACTGCACCACGCCGATCGTGCGCAACCGCCATGGTGACAGTTCGGGTGTGCGCGGTGCGGCATGGCTGTGGGATGACCATCACGTTGACTGACCCGTGGGGCCAGTCGGTGCGGCCTGCGCTCAGCCTTCGGCGCTGTCGCGGCCGCGGAAGCCCGTGGCCACTACGTAAAGCTCGCTCGATTCCTTGCGGCTGGCCGGGGGCTTGGCGTGGCGGACCTGCGTGAACATGCGCTTGAGGTCCGCCAGCATCTGTTTTTCCGACCCGCCCTGGAACACCTTGGCCACGAACGTGCCATCGGGGGCGAGGATGCGGGTGGCGAAATCCAGCGCCAGTTCCGCCAGTCCGATAATGCGCAGGTGGTCGGTCGGCGCATGGCCGGTGGTGTTGGGGGCCATGTCCGACATCACGACATCCGCGCGCCCGCCCAGCAGCCCGGTCAGGCGGTCGGGCATGTCGGGATCATTGAAATCCCCTTCGATGATGGTTGCCCCCGGCACCGGGTCAACCGGCAGCAGGTCAACGCCGACCACTTCGGCCGCCCCGCGCTTGACCGCGACCTGCGTCCAGCCACCGGGGGCGGCGCCAAGGTCAACCACCCGCGCGCCGGGCTTTATCATATGGAAGCGGTCATCAAGTTCGATCAGCTTGAAGGCCGCGCGGGAACGCCAGCCCTGTTTCTGGGCGGCCTGCACATACGGGTCGTTAAGCTGGCGCTGCAGCCAGCGGTGCTGGGCGGTGGTGCGGCCGCGCGCTTTCTTGACCGTGACGGTCTTGGTGCGGTTGGCCTGTGCGGCGCGTCCGTCCGTGCTGCTGTCACCGGTGCCGGGTGTCAGACTGCTGGTACGGGCCTTGCCCGGTATGCGGGTAGAAGAACGCTGTTTCATGACGGGACGCGGTCAGGTACTGACCCGGTGCTCCATACGATTATGCAGGGGGAAGGAAGGCAGCGGGGTGGAAAGGCCACCACGGCGCCTGCGGTCCCCAATCATGCGTAAAAGCAGTCCGTCACGCAATCCCCGGTCGGCCACCGTGACTTCGGCCATGGGCCATGTGGTGGCGATGGCTTCGAATATGGCGCAGCCGGGCATGATGTAGCGCGCACGTTCCGCGCCGATCAGGGGATTGCGCGCAAGTCCGTCCATGCCCGACCGGCGCAGGCTGTCCACCAGGGCCAGCGCATGGGGAACAGACAGGGTGCTGCCGTCAATCCCCGCGCGTTCGTAGCGGTCCTGCCCCTGCGCCAGGCTGGCCAGCGTGGTGATGGTGCCACTGGTGCCCAGCAGCATGACGTTGTCGCGGGCAATTTCACGGGTAATGCAGTGTACGTCGTCAAATCCGCGCAGCATGTCGCTGATCTCACTGACCACGGCGCGATAGCCCCGGTCGGTAAAGATGTCCGCCCCGTGGCGTTCGCCCACGGTCATGATGCCGGTCGGCAGGCTGACATAGCCTGACAGGTCGTGCCGTCCGACGGCGCGGTCGATTCGCGCCCATGCGATTTCGGTTGATCCGCCGCCGATGTCGAACAATAACCCCCGCCCGGTGGCCTGGTGGTGGGACTGCAGCAGGGAATTGCAGGCGGCAAGCGCCAGTTCGGCTTCCTCACGCGCGGAAATGACCGAGATGTCCAGCCCGGTTTCATGCAGGACGCGGGCGATGAAATCCATGCCGTTGCCTGCGCGGCGGCAGGCCTCGGTCGCGATGGCGCGGTGGCTGTGCAGGTCATACAGGCCCATACGCACCACGCAGGTGCGCAGGGCATTGATGGTGCGTTCCATCGCCGCTTCCGCCAGTTGGCCGGAATGGTGCAGCCCTTCGCCCAGGCGTACGGCGCGGCTGAAACTGTCAATCACACGCAGGCCCTGTTCACCCGCGCGGGCGATCAGCAGGCGGCAGTTATGCGTGCCAAGATCAATGGCGGCATAAAGTGGTGCGCGCATGACGCGGCGATCCATCGCGGATGCAGGGGAAGGGGTGTTCCCGTGCTGGCGTATCTTTGCGCTGAGCGTCTGCTGGACCATGTTCATCCAAACCCGTTGACGGCCAAGGTATTACCTATTGTGTTGAGTGTTCTGCGTGAAACGCAAGCCAAAAGAGAAAATTTACGAAAAAGACAACACGGGGGTTGCGCCCAAAACGGCTGGCGGCTATATGCCTGATCACCGCAGCGCACCGCGCCGCTCTCTCCTTGCTGGGGGATAGTTTAGCGGTAGAACTACCGGCTCTGACCCGGTCAGCCCTGGTTCGAATCCAGGTCCCCCAGCCATTTCTTCCCACAAATATCATATATTTTCTGATGTAGTTGACATGTCCTGTTCAGGCTACATGTAGGCAATGCATCCGATTTTGCATGCGCGTGCGCCAATGGTGCGCATGGTAGCCATGTTTGATTCTCGACTGATGGATGCCTGACCGCGTTTGACCCCGGGTGCATCTTTATCCCCGGTGAAGCGGCGAGTTGAATGGCGGGGTGGGAAAGTGCTGCCCGATGCGGGTGGGCTTGCCGGGTTCTGTCCTTGGCTACCCAAAGCATGCAGTCCGTAGCCGGTCTGGACCTTGTCTTGCCATGTCATCGGGGTGGAAAGCATCGGTGCGGGTCAAGGTCCTGACACACTGGCGGTCGGGACTGGGGCTGTACCGCCCTTTGCTGCGTTTTTACCGTGCGGATAATTGCAGCCCGGTTCACGCATTTATAAAAAATGGTGAAGCCGGAGGCTGTTTGAAAAGTCAGATCAGGAAATAACCTGAAATCATAAGAAATTTTTGGTGAAGCTTTTTACAAAAAGGTAGCGTCCAAAAACTTTTTTTGTTTTTAATGATTTATCAGAAATGCAAAATATTACTTCTGATTACCTCGGTTTTTTAGCAGTGTA
>NZ_JBXAYQ010000081.1:0-5450 GCF_057359305.1 Komagataeibacter ossonobensis
TGATGCCACGGTTAACAAAAGCCTCGCAGAGATCACGCCGCTGGGGCGCGTCGGCCAGCCCGACGACATCGGGGCTGCGGTCCGTGGCCTCCTGTCCGACGACATGCACTGGGTAAATGGCCAACGCATTGAGGTGACGGGCGGCCAGTCACTTTGATCCCACACAGAAAAGGGCACGGGGAGTCCGTATGATCAACGTTATGGCCAGCAGCGTCATCAATGCACCCGTTTCGTCCGTCTGGGGGCTGATCCGTGATTTCGGCGCCCTTGGTCGCTGGTTGCCGGGCGTGAAAAGCTGCGTGATCGAAGGCGATGATCCCGGTGATCGTGTCGGCGCAATCCGCCGTGTTGAAATGGGCGATGTCGGTGTGATCCGTGAACAGCTTCTGGCGCTGTCGGATGTGGATCATGCAGTGACGTTCTCGATCATTGAATCGGCTCTGCCGATCCGGAACTACCACTCGACCATCACGCTTCTGCCCATAACGGATGGCGATCGCACGTTTATCCGCTGGCGCGGCCAGTTTGAGGCGGCTGCTGAACACGCCGCCAGCATGGAGGCCCGGATGCCGATACACATTTACCAGCCAGCCTTCGACAGGCTGGCAGAAATTCTGGCGTTGAGGGAAACACGGTCATGACCAGCTTTGATGGAAAATCAGTCCTCGTGCTGGGTGGCAGTCGCGGGATTGGGGCCGCCATCGTGCGTCGCTTCGCAACGGATGGCGCGAAAGTCATTTTCACGTATCTGTCTTCCCCTGACGACGCCCAGGCATTGGCGGCCGAGACCGGAAGCAGGGCCCTGCGCGCCGACAGCGGCGACCGGGATGCCCTCATCGCGCTGATCGCCTCGCTCGGCCCCTTGGACGTGCTGGTCGTCAATTCCGGGATTCTTGGCGCGGGTGATCCACTGGACATGCCGCCGGATGCCATCGACCGGCTTTTCCGCATCAATATCCACGCGCCTTATCACGCGGCGGTTGCTGCCGCACGAAATATGCCCGACGGCAGCCGCATCATCCTGATCGGCTCCGCCAATGCAGACCGGATGCCGATGACTGGCCTTGCCGCCTACAGCGCCAGCAAGGCGGCACTGAAAGGCATGGTCAAGGGGCTGGCGCGTGATTTCGGGGCGCGCGGCATTACCGTCAACGTTGTCCAGCCCGGCCCTACCGATACCGACATGAACCCTGCCGATGGGCCGCTGAAGGACGTGATGCACGACTTCATGGCGATCAAGCGCCATGCCACGGGCGCGGAGATCGCGGGGCTGGTCGCGTATCTTGCCGGGCCAGAGGCCGGCATCATCACGGGGGCTGCATACAATATCGATGGTGGCTTCGCAGCCTGACGGAATGACTGATCCCCACCCATTCGCTGGAAAAAAAGGAATGAGGACCATGACCCATTCATCCGCTAATGCCGCCGACGCGGGCACTTTCAGGATTGGCGGCGATCTCGCCGTTCATCGGCTTGGCTTCGGCGCGATGCGCATCACAGGCCCGGGCATATGGGGACCGCCTGCCGATCACGACGAGGCCATCCGCACGCTGAGGCGCCTTCCCGAACTCGGCGTCAACTTCATCGATACGGCGGATTCCTACGGTCCCGATGTCTCGGAATGGCTGATCAGGGAGGCGCTGCACCCGTACCGCAAGGACCTCGTGATCGCGACCAAGGGTGGTCTGACCCGTTCGGGACCGGACATCTGGAAGCCGGTCGGGCGGCCGGAATACCTGCTACAGCAGGTGCACAAGAGCCTGCGCAATCTCGGCGTCGAACAGATCGATCTGTGGCAGTTGCACCGGATCGATCCCAAGGTCCCGGCCGATGAACAGTTTGATGCGGTCAGGTCCTTCATCGACCAGAAACTGATCCGTCATGCGGGACTGAGTGAGGTTTCCGTTGACGACATCAAAGCGGCGTCAAAGTTCTTTGACGTAGCAACCGTCCAGAACCGCTACAATCTCGTCGATCGCACCAGCGAGGACGTGCTCGACTATTGCACGGCGCAGAACATCGGGTTCATCCCCTGGTTTCCGCTCGCCGCGGGTGACCTCGCGAAGCCCGGCTCAATTCTGGACACCATGGCAGGCAAATACGGCGCGCACCCGAGCCAGATCGCACTGGCCTGGGTCCTGAAACGCAGTCCGGTGATGCTGCCAATCCCCGGCACATCGAAGGTCGCGCATCTGGAGCAGAATGTCGCTGCTGCCAGCATCACACTGTCCGATGAAGATTTCGCGGCACTGGATGCAGAAGGCCGCAAGGCGTTTCAGTCATCGCGGTAGGGGAGAGGCCCCGGACAGTCACCGTTCCAGTGCCGAGAGGCCGAGGTGATTGTTCGGACGGACCCCTGACATTTTCGCTTTCGATGCCAATAAGGCTGCTGCAATGAAAATTTACGACTGGCCCACAGGACCTTATCCAGCCCGTGTCCGGATTGCCCTGGCAGAAAAGAATCTCCAGTCCAGCGTCGAATTCGTGCCGGTCAACCTGTGGAAGGGGGAACACAAGAGACTTGCTTTCCTCGCCAGGAATTATTCCGGAACGCTGCCAGTTCTTGAACTGGACAATGGAATTTGCCTTGCTGAATGTACGGCGATCACGGTCTATCTTGATGCGCTCGCCGGGGAACCGACACTGACCGGTCGAACCCCGCTTGAAAAAGGCGTGATCCAGATGATGACAAAACGCGCCGAGATCGAGATGCTGGACGCCATCAGCGTCTATTTTCATCATGCCACACCGGGTCTTGGTCCCGATGTGGAAGTCTACCAGAACCAAGAATGGGGCCTGCGCCAGCGCGATAAGGCCCTACGCGGGATGCATTACTTTGATGGGGTGCTGAGAAAACAGCCTTTCATAGCTGGTGATGCTTTCTCGATGGCGGATATCGCAGTCATCGGGGGTTTTATATTCGCCAAAGCCGTAGAATTACCGATCCCGCAGGAGTGCGAAGCACTTTTAACCTGGTTCGCGCGGATGCAGGAGCGTCCGAGTGTGCGGGCGCAACTGGCAGTTGTTCCGCCAAAGCACTGATGCGCAAAGTAATCCCGAGCGAATAGACAATTGCCGTCCCCATTGCGGTCATTACACTCACGTTTACTCTTCCCAATAGCGGCCATTCGTAACAACAGGTTACTTCTTCAACGCCACTTTGGTTCCGAGAGAAGCGGAGGGGAGGGCGTATCCCATCTGCTGGCCTCATAATTTCCTGTAATCGCGTGGACTGACGCCGACTTCCCTGCGAAACACCTGCGCAAAATGGCTCGGGCTCTCATGACCAATGGTCAGGGCGATCTCGATGATGGACTTGTCGCTCTGGCACAGAAGTTCCTTCGCATATTCAACTCGCCGCCGGACAAACCAGCGTGACGGGCTTTGCCCCATGGTGTTGTGAAATGATCGACTGAAATGAAACCGGCTCATCCCGCACAGCCCGGCCAGAAAATCCAGATCGAATGGTTCGGCGAGATGTGCCTCCATATGATCAAGTGCCTTGCGGAGTTTCCACGCTGGTAGCTGTGCAGGTCTGGGCGTGAGAGCAGAATGTGTCTCTGCATAATGGCGCAGAAGGTGAACGGTCAGGCTCTCCAGAAGCCCGTTCACAAATAAAGAACTGGCCGAATGAGCTGTCTGTATCTCAGCCGTCAGACCGGTCAGAACTCCGGATATAAACGCATCCTGAACACCAGAAATGTCACGCATGCGGAGCCGTGATGGATTAAGTCCAAGAGATCGGGCGGCGCGCTTCACCAGAGCAAGCCCCAGATAGAGATGCATGACTTCAAATGGACCTTCCGGACGGGTCTGCCAGCGCATGAGATAAGGCGCATCGGTCTGTGTCAGGAAGAATGATCCGGGTCCGACCTTAGTTTTCGTCCAGTCACCTGTCAGTTCGCGTTCCTCGATCTGGGCTTCTCCCGATATGACCCAGACCAGCAAAGGCTCGACAACGGCCGGAACCAGCACCTCATTTTCCTGTCGAGAACGGCGGAATATCTGTGCCTTGGCCTCTTTCCATGCCTTCCCTTGGCTTTGCCCGATTTTCCGACCCGGAATACGGTCCTCCAGGGCATAACTGGCGGCACGCAGGGAAGAACGCTGCGGATGAAGCATCCGGTTTACCTTTCAGGCGCGCCTTGGATCGCCCAGATCAGACCATGGAAACGCAAAATCACGATGGTTTTAGCAAAAGGCCGAGAGAAGCCACCTTCCGTAGTCTCTACATGTTTTTCCGATCGTTTTTAATTGGAATATGTGGAGATTATCATGAGCATCAGAGGTAAGATTGCACTTGTTACCGGAGCCTCCAGTGGGATTGATGCTGCGACAGCACGCAAACTCGCGACAGAAGGCGTTGTCGTCGGTTTGGCGGCACGGCGCAAGGATCGTCTGGACGCACTGGTGACGGAAATCATCGAGGCAGGGGGCAAAGCTGTTGCCCTTCCAACTGATGTGACGGATCCTGCATCATGCCAAGCTGCAGCAGATGCGCTCATCACCCAATTCGGCAGGATTGACGTGCTGGTCAACAATGCGGGCCTGATGCCCCTGTCCAGCATTGACAGCCTGAAAGTGGATGAATGGCAGCGTATGGTAGACGTGAATATATCAGGCGTCCTCAATGCAACGGCAGCTGTACTCCCACCGATGATCGCACAGCATTTGGGCCATATCTTTAACATGTCCTCGATTGCGGGTCGGAAAGTCTTTACCGGTCTGGCCGTTTACTGCGCCACCAAAGCTGCCGTTACGGCTTTTTCGGATGGTCTCAGAATGGAAATCGGACCAAAGCACAATATTCGCGTGACCTGCATTCAGCCGGGTGCCGTGAAGTCGGAACTGTACGAGCAGATTACGGATGCCGCCTACCGCAAGCAGATGGATGATCTGGCGGCGTCCATGACCTATCTGGAAGGTGAGGACATTGCTGACACGATCCTGTTTGCACTGAAATCACCGTCCCGGATGGATGTTGCAGAGCTGTTCGTTCTGCCCACCGAACAGGGATGGTGAATATAGCTGCCACCCGTATAAAAAGCGCCATCTGATTGAAAACATGTTCACCAGGCTGAAAGACTGGCGACTTGTTGCGACCAGACAAACTTCATCTTCTGTCTTAAAGAATGCGTCCTGAACCTAAACAGTGTGCGATAGGGCTACGTGAACTTCACTTTTTGGTCTTCTATCCTTTTTGTGGTGTCTGGAAGAAAATCTTGCTCGAAAATCATTGCTTCGCGAGTTTAAATCTTTGGATGGGACATTAACGCGACGAATTGGCGTGATGACCTGGATGGCACACCCAACCATAATCTGTATCGATCATTATTGCACGGATTGTATGGTATATGGTCGAATGCGATCTCATTGAATGTATGGAAATTCCATCCCATGTCCGCATACCCCTATCTCGCCCACTGGAAAGAAGAGATCAGCCGGAGTCC
>NZ_JBXAYQ010000082.1:0-2500 GCF_057359305.1 Komagataeibacter ossonobensis
CCTTCAGGTTATGAGCCTGACGAGCTACCGGGCTGCTCCACCCCGCGGTGGTGAGGGGTGACTGGAAGACCTGGCGGCGACCGACTTTCCCGTGCCTTAAGGCACAGTATCATGGGCGCTGGGGTGTTTCACGGCCGAGTTCGGGATGGGATCGGGTGGATCATTCCCCGCCATGGCCACCAGGTCATCCAGTCATCCCTTTGGTAAGGGGCTGAGAGGATGTGATGGGTTGGTGCTTTGATGTGTTGAAGAGTGGATGACTGCTGTGCATGTGTGTTGCCACTGTAGTGGCTTTGGAATGAGCCTATTGGGCGATTAGGACCAGTTAGCTGCACGCATTACTGCGCTTCCACACCTGGCCTATTGACGTGATGGTCTATCACGGCCCTCGGGGAGACCTTGTTTTGAGGTGGGTTTCCCGCTTAGATGCTTTCAGCGGTTATCCCGTCCACACTTAGCTACCCGGCTGTGCCGCTGGCGCGACAACCGGTGCACCAGAGGTATGTTCATCCCGGTCCTCTCGTACTAGGGACAAATCCTCTCAAGTCTCCAACACCCACGGCAGATAGGGACCGAACTGTCTCACGACGTTCTAAACCCAGCTCACGTACCACTTTAATCGGCGAACAGCCGAACCCTTGGGACCTGCTCCAGCCCCAGGATGTGATGAGCCGACATCGAGGTGCCAAACCTCCCCGTCGATGTGGACTCTTGGGGGAGATCAGCCTGTTATCCCTAGAGTACCTTTTATCCGTTGAGCGATGGCCCTTCCACGCGGGACCACCGGATCACTATGGCCGACTTTCGTCTCTGATCGAGCTGTCACTCTCACAGTCAGGCGGGCTTATGCCATTGCACTCGACAGCCGGTTTCCGACCGGCCTGAGCCCACCATCGCGCGCCTCCGTTACACTTTGGGAGGCGACCGCCCCAGTCAAACTGCCCACCATGCAGGGTCCCGGACCTGGCTAACAGGCCTCGGTTAGACATCAGAAACAGTCAGGGTGGTATTTCAAGGAT
Organism: Komagataeibacter ossonobensis; assembly: GCF_057359305.1. Taxonomy (NCBI): domain Bacteria; kingdom Pseudomonadati; phylum Pseudomonadota; class Alphaproteobacteria; order Acetobacterales; family Acetobacteraceae; genus Komagataeibacter; species Komagataeibacter ossonobensis. The sequence continues at coordinate 1,020 of NZ_JBXAYQ010000082.1, forward strand.
GGCTCCACCGGAACTGGCGCCCCGGTTTCAAAGCCTCCCACCTATCCTACACAGAATGTCTCTGATGCCACTGCAAAGCTGCAGTAAAGGTTCATAGGGTCTTTCCGTCTGACCGCGGGTACCCCGCATCTTCACGGGGAATTCAATTTCGCTGAGCCGATGCTGGAGACAGCGGGGAAGTCGTTACGCCATTCGTGCAGGTCGGAACTTACCCGACAAGGAATTTCGCTACCTTAGGACCGTTATAGTTACGGCCGCCGTTTACCGGGGCTTCAATTCGGTGCTTGCACACCTCCTCTTAACCTTCCGGCACCGGGCAGGCGTCAGGCCGTATACGTCGTCTCTCGACTTCGCACAGCCCTGTGTTTTTACTAAACAGTCGCTACCCCCTGGTCTGTGCCACCCGCCAATGGTTGCCCACTGACGGGTCTTGCTTATCCCGAAGTTACGCAAGTAATTTGCCTAGTTCCTTCAGCATCGTTCTCTCAAGCGCCTTGGTATTCTCTACCAGTCCACCTGTGTCGGTTTCGGGTACGGTCTATATGCCAGAGCTATTTCCTGGAATACTCCAAAAGCCGGATCAATCCGATAAGACCCGACAACATATTGTATTCGTCACTTCTGGCAGGCCCGGGAATATTTGCCCGGTTTCCATCGACTACGGCTTTCGCCCTCGCCTTAGGGGCCGGCTCACCCTGCGCGGATTAACCTTGCGCAGGAACCCTTGGACTTTCGGCGACAGTGTTTCTCGCACTGTTTGTCGCTACTCATGTCAGCATTCGCACTTCCGATATCTCCAGAGAGGGTCACCCCGTCTCCTTCACAGACCTACGGAACGCTCCGCTACCGCGCATTCAAAGAATGCACCCACAGCTTCGGCACGTGGCTTGAGCCCCGTTACATTTTCGGCGCAGGGTTTCTATTAGACCAGTGAGCTATTACGCTTTCTTTAAAGGATGGCTGCTTCTAAGCCAACCTCCTGGTTGTTTTGGAATCCCCACATCCTTTCCCACTTAGCCACGATTTGGGGGCCTTAGCTGGTGGTCTGGGCTGTTTCCCTCTCGACAATGGACCTTAGCACCCACTGTCTGTCTGCCGAGCTCATACTTCCGGGTATTCGGAGTTTGGTTAGGTTTGGTAAGGCTTTGGGCCCCCCTAGCCCATCCAGTGCTCTACCCCCCGGGGTAATACTCGACGGTCTACCTCAATAGATTTCGCGGAGAACCAGCTATTTCCGAGTTTGATTGGCCTTTCACCCCTAGCCACAGCTCATCCCCGACTTTTTCAACAGGCGTGGGTTCGGCCCTCCAGTGCGTGTTACCGCACCTTCAGCCTGGCCATGGCTAGATCACTCGGTTTCGGGTCTTCTGCCAGCAACTCGTCGCCCTATTCAGACTCGCTTTCGCTGCGCCTACACCTAACGGCTTAAGCTTGCTGCAAACAGAAACTCGCTGACCCATTATACAAAAGGTACGCCGTCA
>NZ_JBXAYQ010000083.1:0-5383 GCF_057359305.1 Komagataeibacter ossonobensis
TAAGGCACGGTTTCTGCTGGCCACGGATGGGGTGACGTTTGAGGCGGAAGACCGCACGGAAGATGAGCATATTACAGATGTGTTCACGCATCTGGCTGATCGGTTCGGGTTTTTCCTGCCCCTGGCGGGCATTACGACCGTCCAGAAGATCAAGAACAACCCGATCGACGTTAAGGCCACGTCTCGCCTGAACCGTCTTTATGTCGAACTTCTGAAGGAAAATCCCGACTGGGCAACGGAAGAACGCCGCCACGACATGAACCATTTCATGGCGCGCCTCATCTTCTGCTTTTTTGCCGAGGATACCGGGATCTTCCTGAACAATCTGTTCACCAGAACCATCCAGACCATGACGGAAGGGGCCACGGATCAGACGCATGAGGTCATGGCAGAGCTGTTCCGGACGATGGATCTGGATACGCGCAATGACGATCGCGAAAAGGGCGGGGTCAAATCTTGGGCCAGGGATTTCCCGTATGTGAACGGAAACCTGTTTTCCGGGACAACAGACTGCCCGAAATTCAGCAAATTGGCCCGCACCTATCTTCTGCGTGCCGGTGAGCTGAACTGGGCGCAGATTAACCCCGATATCTTTGGATCCATGATCCAGGCTGTGGCCGATGACGGGGAGCGCGGTGCGCTGGGAATGCACTACACCAGTGTGCCCAATATTCGCAAAGTGCTGAATCCCCTGTTTCTGGATGGCCTGCGTGAGGAGCTGGAAAAGGCAGGTCATAATACCCAAAAGCTGCATGCCCTGAAAGCGCGTCTGTCCAGCATTCGGGTGTTTGACCCTGCCTGTGGATCGGGCAATTTCCTGGTGATTGCCTATAAGGACATGCGGGAAATTCAGAGCGAGATTGATGACCGGCTGAAGATAGAGCGGGCGGAACGGAAATCCGTCATCCCTCTGGCCAATTTCTATGGGATTGAGATCCGTGATTTTGCGGTGGAAATCGCGCGATTGTCGCTTCTGATCGCAGAATTCCAGAGTGACGAAATCCATATCGACCAGAAACAGGCCCGCCTGAATGTGCTGCCCCTGAAGGATACAGGGCATATCATCTGCGGGAATGCCCTGGAGAAGGACTGGTTTGACGTCTGCCCGTCTCAGAAAGGTTATGAAACCTATATCTGTGGCAATCCCCCGTATAAGGGCAGCACCTGGCAGTCAGCTGAACAGAAGGCGGATCTGGAGCAGATTTTCGGGAAGCGTGCGAAATCCTGGAAGTCTCTGGATTATGTTGCTGGATGGTTCATGAAGGCTGCGGATTATGGCCAGAAAACGGGTTCTTCCAGCGCATTTGTGAGCACAAATTCCATCTGTCAGGGGCAGCAGGTTCCCATTCTCTGGCCTCTGATTTTTGGGCTGAACTATGAGATCAGTTTTGCCCATACGTCGTTCAAGTGGGCCAATCTGGCGGCACATAATGCGGGTGTGACTGTCGCTATCATTGGTATTACACCTGTTTCTGAGCATCCCAAAATTCTCTTCTCAAACGGAGCAGATGGGAAAACGATCAGGCAGGAAGCTGGGCATATCAATGCTTATCTGGTTTCCGGTGCTGATGTTGTTGTCGAGAAGCGCAGCAAGCCAATTTCGTCTATTTCTCTGATGGATTTTGGCAATAAACCAGTTGATGGTGGGAATTTACTGCTGTCATGGGACGAGGTTGAGCAACTTAGACTAACAGAAGAGCAAAAAGAAAAATTCATCAAACCTGTTTATGGGTCTTCCGAATATATTCGTGGGAATATGAGATTTTGTATTTGGGTGCCTAATGATCTGAGGGATGAGGCATTTCAAATTCCAGTTTTGAAAGAGCGTTTTGAAAAAGTAGCTGCCATGCGTGCGAGCAGTACGAAGGCTGTGACAAGGGATGGAGCTAAATATCCTTATAAATTTGATGAAGTTCGGCAGATAGGAAATGAAAAATTTATAATTGTTCCCCGTGTTTCATCTGAAAATAGATCTTTCTTACCAGTTGGTTATATTGGTTCTGGATCTATTGTTACAGATAGAAATTTTGCTTTGTACGATGCCCCTCTCTGGAATATGGCCCTGATTGCTTCTCGCCTTCATTGGGTGTGGATTGGTACAGTTTGCGTTCGTATGCGTACGGATTTTTCATATTCCAATACGATGGGCTGGAACACCTTTCCTGTTCCGGATTTGACAGAAAAGAACCGTGCTGATCTGACCCGTTGTGCCGAGGATATTCTTCTGGCGCGCGAGGCGCATTTCCCAGCCACGATTGCCGATCTGTATGATCCTGACAAAATGCCAGACAATTTACGGGCCGCTCATGATCGTAATGATGAGGTGCTGGAGCGGATCTATATCGGTCGGCGCTTCCGCAATGATACGGAGCGTCTGGAAAAGCTGTTCGACCTTTATAGCAAGATGATCGCCAAGAAGGGCGGCAAGACGAAAAAGAAGAAGGACGCTGCCTGAGCCATGACGATCAATCCGGTTATTCCTGCTGTTTCCCTGCGTACCGGCCAGACAGGTCAGTCTGCCATGACTAATGAGCTGGGCATGCGGCCCATGCAGGAAGCGGTCTATGAGAAACGTGGAGAACAGTATCTTCTCATTAAGTCACCGCCCGCTTCAGGTAAGTCCCGCGCTCTGATGTTTGTTGCACTCGACAAGCTGGCACATCAGGGCGTGAAAAAAGCCCTGATCGTCGTGCCGGAACGCTCGATCGGGGGCAGCTTCATGAGCGAACCACTGAGCAAATTCGGCTTTTGGGCAGACTGGATCGTCCAGCCGAAATGGAATCTGTGCAACGCGCCAGGGTCCGATGAAGGACAGGTCGCGCGCTCCAAGGTCAAAGCTGTTGGTGAGTTTCTGAAGAGTGAAGATCAGACTCTGGTTTGCACCCACGCGACGTTCCGGTTCGCGGCGGAAGAACTGGGTATCACGGCATTCGATGGGTGCCTGGTGGCGGTGGATGAATTCCACCATGTCAGCGCAGACCCGAAAAACAGGCTGGGATATTATCTCAATCAGCTGATTGCCCGAGATAAAACGCATATCATTGCCATGACGGGATCCTATTTCCGTGGGGATGCCGTTGCTGTGCTGTCCCCTGAAGATGAAAGGAAATTCGAGACAGTCACCTACACCTACTATCAGCAGCTGAACGGGTATCAGTATCTGAAAGAGCTGGATCTGGGATATTATTTCTATACCGGTCCTTACTTGGATGCGATTGACCGGGTTCTGGACGGCACGCGCAAAACGATTGTGCATATTCCCAATGTCAATTCACGCGAAAGTACGACCCAGAAGCACAAGGAGGTCGAGCATATCCTGTCCGTCCTGGGAGACTGGGAAGGAGAGGATATAGAGACAGGCTTTCATCTGGTGCGTCGTGCTGATGGCCGGGTGCTGCGTATTGCCGATCTGGTGGAAGATGAGCCTGTGCGGCGCAACAAGGTTGTCTCAGCCCTGAAGGATCCGGCGCAGAAGAACAACCGCGATCATGTGGACATCATCATTGCGCTGGGGATGGCCAAGGAAGGGTTTGACTGGATCTGGTGTGAGCAGGCGCTGACGGTCGGATACCGCTCCAGCCTGACGGAGATCATTCAGATCATTGGCCGCGCCACCCGTGATGCACCAGGAAAGACGCGGGCCGAATTCATCAACCTGATTGCTGAACCGGATGCGTCCCAGGAAAAAGTGACGGATGCGGTCAATGACATGCTCAAGGCCATTGCCGCCAGCCTGCTTATGGAACAGGTGCTGACCCCGCGTTTCGAGTTTACGCCGAAGACTGAAGAAAGCACGCCTCTGGATGGCTATGACTATGGAGAGGAAGGCTACAAGCCAAACGGCACGAATGTTGGCTTCAATGAGCAGACCGGTCAGTTCCATATGGAGATCAAAGGGCTGATTTCTCCCAAAAGCCCAGAAGCGCAGCGGATCTGCCGGGAAGACCTGAACGAAGTTGTGGCGTCCTTTGTGCAGGACAAACCTTCCCTGGAACATGGTCTCTTTGACGAGGAGACGGCTCCTCAGGAACTGACACAGGTCCGGTTGGGGAAAATCATTCGGGATCGGTACCCTGAGCTCTCGGATGAGGATCGGGAGGCAGTGCGCCAGCATGCCGTGGCAGCATTCAATCTGACCCAGAAGGGACAGAAAGCAGCAGAAGAGGTCACGCAGGCAGCAGGGGGAGAGGAGAAGATCGGCGGCAATACAGCCCTGATTGAGGGAATGCGGAAGATCGCCATGAATGTCCGTGATCTGGATATTGACCTGATTGATGCGATCAATCCGTTTGAGGAAGCCTATAAGATCCTCGCCAAGAGCATGAATGCAGAGACCCTCAAACAGGTTCAGGAGGTCATTGCCGGTCGTCATATTGCCTTGACGATTGAAGAGGCAAGAGATCTGGCGAAGCGCGCCCTTCTGTTCAAAAAAGAGAGGGGGCGCCTTCCGGAGCTGACATCTCCCGATGCGTGGGAACGTAAGATGGCCGAAGGGGTGGCGGTTCTGGCGCGTAAGACGGCAGAGGAACGGGCGAATGGCTGATCTGAGCGATGAAGAGCTTCTGGCCGAACTTGGTGTCTCGCTTGAGGCCAAAAAGAAGGCTGCACTGACCGCCGAGGAAGAGCGGATTATTGCCGGGTTTGAAGATATCTGCCGTTTCTATGAGGAACACGGGCATGCGCCTGCGCATGGAGAAGACAGGGATATCTTTGAGCGGCTTTATGCCGTGCGTCTGGATCGGATCCGGGCTTTGGAAAAATGCCGGTCATTGCTGGCACAGCGAGATCCGCATGGGCTTCTGAGTGTTTCCGGGAAGGAGGCTGAGAGTCCTGATCCCGATACGCTGGACGATGATGCGCTTCTGGCTGAACTGGGCATTGAGGCCGAGCCAGCGGCTGAGTCCATTACTGTCCTGAAGCATGTGAAATCACGTGCAGAGGTGCGGGCAGCGGAAGAAATTGCCAGCCGGGAACCCTGCAAGGATTTTGAAACCTTTCGGCCGTTGTTTGTGCTGGTGAAGGAGGATCTGAAATCCGGCGTGCGGGAAACACGTCCTTTTGGGCAGGAAGCTGGTATTCGGCAGGGAGAATTCTTTATCCTGAAAGGGCAGATGGTTTACGTCGCGCATGTCGGGGAAGAGTTCGAGACTGAGTACGGTCGCAGAGACAGCCGTCTGCGGGTTATCTATGACAACGGGACTGAAAGCGATGTTCTGCTGAGGTCGCTCCAGCGGGCTCTCTATAAGGATGAGGCTGGTCGTCGGATTACAGATCCGACAGTCGGACCTTTGTTCGGGACAACCGTTGAGCCGGATGATCTGGAAAGCGGCACGATCTATGTGCTGAGAAGTTTGTCAGATAATCCGTATATCGCGGAGCATCG
>NZ_JBXAYQ010000084.1:0-5174 GCF_057359305.1 Komagataeibacter ossonobensis
AGAACCATGACGGTTCATGGCGCAGTCTCACCCTACAGGTGCAATGTTTTGATGAATGAGGCTATTACGTAGTAATACTGACTCGCCTTGGCGAGGTCGTTCGCCGACCATTCGGTGAGGAGAACGTCATTGAGGGACTTTTGGGATCTGCCGCCTCAAGAGACCGGTGCGCTGGCACGCCATCGCAGTTTCGCGGCCGCCTCCTCGTACGCGCTCGGGCTCGTGATACTGGGGACGCTCATACGTTTCCTGATCAATCCGTTTCTCGGCGGCAGGACGTTGTTTCTCTTACTGCTTCCGGGAGTGCTCGTCGGCGCGGTGATCGGCGGTCTCTTTTCCGGTCTAGCCGCAGCCACACTTGCATCAGTGATCGGCTGCCTCCTTCTCGCGCATGACGGCGCGCCGCCGATCGAAAACTGGGTCGAGACGATCCTGTTCGCGACACTCTGCGTCCTGATCACGTGTGGTGGCGAATGGCTGCTACGTGCCCGTCGGCGCACGGCCGCGATGGCGCAGCGTATCCTTGAGCGGGAGGCGCATCTCAGCGCCATCCTCGACGCAGTTCCCGACGCTATCATCATTCTCGACGAGCGCGGCATCGTGCAATCATTCAGCAACGCGGCGGAGACACTTCTGAGGTCTAATGCGGCAGAGGCGATCGGGACGAATATCGCAGACATCGTCCCCGAACTCGGAACGGCTCCAGTCTCCGATCGGCACGGAATAGCGGCAGTCGCCCGTCGGAAAGACGGGACGACTGTCCCCGTTGATCTGTCTACCGGACGCCTGACATCAGGAGAGGGCTCCTTTACAATCGCGTTCCTTCGCGACCTCACGGAACGCGAGGAAGCGGACCGACGCGTGCGACAGTTGCAGGCCGAAGTCACACATATCTCACGCCTGTCAGCCATGGGCGAGATGGCAGCCACACTGGCTCACGAACTTAATCAGCCTCTGACGGCCATCACGAACTTTCTCAACGGCGGACGCCGTCTCCTGGAAGCCGAGAACGGGCAGAGCACGCGCGTGCAAGAGGCCATGGACAAGGCGGCCGCGCAAGCGCTGCGGGCCGGTCGGATCATACGGTCGTTGCGGGACTTCGTGTCTCGGGGAGAAGGTGAGCCGGGACTGGAAAGCCTGCGGGCGCTTATCGAAGAGATGGCAACGCTGGCCTTGGTCGGAATTGCGGAGCGCGGGATCGACGTATCCTTTCAGCTGGACTCTGGGGCCGATCAGGTTATCGCGGACAAGATTCAGATCCAGCAAGTCCTCCTCAACCTGATCCGCAACGCCGTGGAGGCCATGGAGGACTGTGACGAACGGCGTCTGGTCGTCGCGGTCGACGCTTTCGAAGGCATGGCACGGATCCGCGTGACGGATACTGGCCCCGGTGTGAGCCCCGAGATTGCGGGCAGGCTGTTTGAACCTTTCTCAACGACGAAGGATCATGGCATGGGAGTCGGGCTGTCGATCTGCCGCACCATCGTGGAGGCTCATGGAGGACGCATCGGAGCGCAGCGGGAACGCGGGGGAGGGATGTGCTTTCTTTTCACTCTTCCCTGCGCCAGGACAGAGGAGTTTGGCGAATGAACCCGGATGGTATCGTCCATGTGATCGACGACGACGAAGCCGTACGCGAATCCCTTGCCTTCCTGTTGCTGACATCGGGACATACCGCGAGGACCCACGCATCGGCGGATGAGTTCCTCGCTATCCTCGACGGGGTCGAGTGCGGATGCATCATAACGGATATCCGGATGCCGGGCATGGACGGCATCGCTCTTGTCGACCGTCTCCAGAAGCGCGCGACGGTTCTCCCGGTCATTGTGATCACGGGGCATGCTGACGTCCCCCTAGCGGTGCAGGCCATGAAAGCCGGCGCCCGCGACTTCATCGAAAAGCCGTTCGACGATCATACCATTCTCGACGCGGTGGCCTCCGCTCTGCGGTGCGGTGACGAGAACGGCGCCGAACGCGCGCATGCACATGTCATTCGCCAGCGGATCGCCGCTCTGACGACGCGGGAGCAACAGGTTCTCCGTGGCCTCGTCGACGGTCAATCGAACAAGGTCATCGCCCGGGAGCTTGGGATAAGCCCGCGCACGATAGAGATTTATCGGGCCAATCTCATGATAAAGATGGACGCTCGCAGCCTGTCTGAACTCGTGCGGATGACGCTGACAGCCACGGAGCGGCCGCGATAACACAGTCGACCTGAAATCAGGACGGGTCGTTTCCCTTACGAGGTTTTACGTACGTAGTTTTCCGGATGCGCTGGAGCTCGGGTGGGCCCAAGATGACATTCAGTCATCCAGCGGCGGCCGTTCCGAACGAAGCGCATGACTTCCGCACGCCGTCGAACCGCGAGGAGAACACATGAGCCAGGCCAGCACGATCCGGGGACAGGAAATCCTCAACAACCCCGCCCGCAACAAGGAAACCGCCTTTACAATGACTGAGCGTCAATCGCTCGGCCTTGAAGGTCTGCTTCCTCCGACTGTGGAAAACATCGACCGGCAACTGGAGAGGGTTCAGACGCAACTCGCCGCAAAGCCGAATGATCTCGAACGCTACATCTATCTCATGAGCCTGGCGGCCAGGAACGAGACGCTATTCTACCACACGCTGATGTCCGACCCCGCGCGGTTTGTGCCGATTGTCTATGATCCGACCGTGGCTGATGCCTGTCTGGCATACGGACATATCTATCGCGGCAGCGCGGGCATGTATCTCACGCGCGACATGAAAGGTCGCTTCAAAAAAATTCTGCGCAACTGGCCGGTAAAAGACGTTCGGTTCATCTGTGTGTCCACCGGCGGCCGTATTCTCGGTCTTGGCGATATCGGCGCTAACGGCATGGGCATTCCCATTGGCAAGCTCCAGCTCTACACCGCCTGCGCGGGGGTGCCGCCCGAGGCGCTGCTGCCTGTGCTACTGGACATAGGCACCACGAACGCGGCGCTCCGGGCCGATCCGCTTTATCTTGGTCTGCGCGAGCTCCCGCCAGACGAAGCGGAGGTGGATTTGATCTCAGAGGCATTTATCGAAGCCGCTACAGACGTGTTTCCCGGTGTCTGCATTCATTTCGAGGACTGGAAAGGTACCGATGCGATGCGGCTTCTCGCCCGCTATCGCGACAAGGTCCTGTGCTACAATGACGATATTCAGGGAACCGCAGCGATCGCGGTAGCAGGCCTGACCACGGCACTGCAGATCAAGAACGAGACTTTCGCCGATCAGCGCGTCCTTTTTCTGGGCGCAGGCTCAGCCGGGATCGGTATCGCAAGTATGATTGTCTCGGCGATGGTCGAAGCGGGTCTGGGCGAGGCCGAAGCGCGTGAGCGTATCGTACTGATCGATGTCAACGGTCTGATCGAGACCAGCCGGACCGATCTCAACGAGTGGCAGAAGCCGTTCGCGCACGAGGCGAAACCGACGAAAGATCTTCTCGAGGTCGTCAGAACCTTCAAGCCGACCATTCTGATCGGCGTCAGCACCATCGGCGGCGCATTCACCGAGGAGGTGGTCCGCGAGATGGCAAAACTGAACGAGCGGCCGGTGATCTTCCCGCTCTCCAATCCGACGAACAAGGCGGAATGTACGGCCGAGCAGGCCTATACCTGGACAAAAGGCAAAGCATTATACGCCGCTGGAGTCCAATTTCCGGACTTCGAATATCAGGGAAAGAGCTACCACCCGGGACAGGCCAACAATTTCTATATCTTTCCGGCAATCGGCCTCGCCGTTTACGCGACCCGTCCCGCGCGGATCACGGACGATATGTTCATCACCGCCGCCGCCGCGACAGCGGATCAGGTGGGGCCGAGCGCACGCGAGCATGGCATGCTGTTCCCGCTCCAAGCCAACATCCTGGAGACCGAAGTGACGACCGCCACGCGGGTTGCGGAGCATATCTTCGATAGTGGACAGGCCACCGTCGAGCGTCCGGAAAATATCCGCGCCTGGATCGAGGGGCTGCTCTACAAGCCGGTCTACAAGGAACTCTGACACACCTAAGTCATTCCCGGTGATCGGCTCGAGCCGATCACCGGGGATGATGACGCCTTCTCTCACCAACCCGGAGCAGATCCGTGAATCTCGTGATACTCGTCGCCGCCATCGCTCCGGTTGTCCTCATATTCGGGCTGGGCTATCTGGCCGGGAAGTACAAGGATTTCGATCACGATCAGGCCATCGGTTTCAGTCATTTCGCGCTGAAATATGCCCTGCCGGTTGCGCTCTTCCTCAGCATGGCGACCTTCAAACGCGACTTGCTCCTTCAGCAGGGGCCACTCGTTGTGGTCATGATCATCGGATATTCGCTCTTCTTTGGCGTGAGCTATCTCGTCCTGTGCATGATGACGCGCGACCGGCTCACCGCAGTCCTCCTCGGCTATGCGGTGTCCTCCACAGCCGCACCGATCTATGGCCTGACGGTCCTCGATCCAATCTATGGCGATACGGTCGGCGGCGGCGTAGTCGGTCTGGCTGCGGTTGTCACAAACCTCTTACAGGTTTCAGTCGTCATCTACCTGCTCGAGAGCGCGTCCAGGTCAGAAACGTCGAGACCCTCGTTGGCCCGAACGCTTGGAAAAACGATCAAGAACCCCCTTGTGTGGGCACCGGTGCTGGGCACCATCGTGTCTCTGTCCGGTCTGACGATGCCGCCGGTTTCCGTGTCCGTGCTCAAGCCTCTAGCAGTCTGCGCACCAGGAGCGGCGATCTTCGCCTGCGGGCTCGCGCTTGCGTCTTATTCCCTTAATCTCAGATCTAGGACCGTTATACTGGGATCGCTCGTCTGTGTCGTCTTGCAACCAGCAGTCTTCTTCGTCGCCCTCAAGGCATGGGGACTAAAATCCGCTATGGCGAAAGCAGCTTTTGTCGCAAGTGCGATGCCTACCTCCACACCGTCTGCCCTGTTTGCCCAGCAGTATGGGAAGTGCGAGGTAGAAACAGCCAGCATCATGCTGCTCACGACGCTCGGCATGGTCGTCGTCATTCCCGCCACTGTCGCTATATGCGAGTGGATATAACGCAAAAAAATAGATGATTGGAAAAGTTCTCTGGTTTTAAGACCTGCCCTATGATTACAATTCCATGCACTGATTGGAGAAAATGAGTCCTGAAAAGGTCTGTTTTCCGTTTTGAGAAGCGTTTTGCTCATTTGAGTGCTC
>NZ_JBXAYQ010000085.1:0-5048 GCF_057359305.1 Komagataeibacter ossonobensis
GCCCGGTGCTGCTTCTGCAGGCCGGGATGTTTCCGGGTCAGGTTTTCGGGATGTCAGGAACGGGCGTGCTAATCAGGTTGTGTCGCCTGATTACTCTTTCCTTCAGCTCTCATTGCAACCGGGTCGGGCGGTGCGGGGCAAGGGTGCCGCGTAGCGGCAGCACCGGACCCGCGCGCAGGCGACGCAGACGCCGAGCACGGGGAGGAGCCGCCCCTTGCGGCGTGCTGGTCGATCTGGTGCTTTTACATACTGGCTTATATTTCTATTATGGCTTTTTATTCTCGGTTTATTAGCTTTTGGATTCTCGAATCTAAATCATATCCCTAAAGGGGTGTTTCTCGATTGGTGTAGTTGCAGAGATTGCGACGTTAATTCAACGTCGAATAAGCTGCTTCTTCAAGGGGGGAAAGCTGCTGCTTACATACCGGAAGGTAATGCGTCTTAGCGCGAACTGAAGATGGAATGCAAGGAAGGCAGACTTATCCCCAACGGTCGAGTTAGAAGGTTATTTTTAAACTGTTAAAAAGTTAAAGGCCGAAAAGCGCGTTTAATATCATTTGGTTAGGGCCTGTTTCTGTGCGCGATGTTCCGATAAGGCGTGCGCGATATTCCGAAAGAAAGCGTGCGCGATATTCCGTTGGGATGTGCGCGATGTTCCGATAAGACGTGCGTGATATTCCGAACGAGAATCGCGTTGCTGTGAATAATGGGAGTAATCATCGTCGACAGGGCAGAAGGCATACTTTGCGACCGTCAAGAACAACTGCAACAGGCCTCCAATTCTTGAGAATGGATATAGGGAAGAGAAAACTTCGGAATATCGCGCACGCCGGAAAAGGCATTAGGCCAGATATTCGGAATATCGCGCACATTAACGATCTTCACCTTGCTAATTCGGTCATCAAGTTCACGCCGATAGTTGCCCAAGGTGTTTACGAGGCGCAGTCTCTGCCCAAACGCCATGAATTCGGAACATCGCGCACGTTTAAGGTAGGTCTCTGGCGTTCGGACGTCCGTGCGTGTGATTCCTTGGGCGATGACAAGTTATGGCATCCGATAAGTAGCAGGCTTGATATCTTAGGTATTTTGCGCTTCACAGCAGCCTAGGAAAACAAACGCGACAGCGTCTCATGGTTCGGAACATCGCGCACATGTCCTGCTCATATTTTATCGCTAAGATTGTGATTCTCGATGTTCAAAAATCACTACGGGACGCCCTCCCCTTGGACCTACTTCGAGGGATAGCTGATAATCGGGGATAACGTCATCGCCTATAATTTTGAGAAGATCTCTTTTGAAAAATCGTAATTCGCGTGTAGTACCGATTTTCTTGGCGAGTTTATCTAGACTAATTTTCCATATTTCCTGGTTACCAAGATGCTTTCGTCCGATTTCATAAATACGGCGCCCCAGGCCACTATCGAGACTAAAATAAGTGGGGTTAATTGTCAGCACCCTGCGTTCCTTGACGAGGGCACGAAACATCCAGTCATTGAGCGTAATTTCAATGGCTGCCATAATTTTACGTCCAGTCGATGTTTTCCGCTCGACTACGCGCCATGTCTCTATCCAGCCAAACCCGCGCCGGTCGCGTTCGTCTGCAGATTCGATGGTTGTCATGATATTTGTAGATCTCAGACGATGAAGCGCATCGAGCAAAAGGTCGTAGCTGCGCTTACCTGTTCCTCGACCGGTGACGCGCAGGAGATCATGCGCAGCGAAGCGGACTGTATGGTCGACAGTCATTCCTCGCTCAATGCGTTCATTGATAAGAGAGACGACATAAAGAAGTATGTCTTTATCCCAAATCGTCGCAAGCCCTTTTGGGCCAGGTTCTATGGTAATTTGTATTTTCCCGTCGTCATATACCAGAGGCTCCATGCGCGGTTGCTTCTGGATGCTGAAGAACGGATATTCCATAAGGGCTCTGTCATCCTTTAACGGAGCCCCTATTAGGGAGTCGACAAACAGGTCAGCTTCGTTGCTAGCCATTATCTACCCCAGCCTTGCCTTTTGTGCGCGATGTTCCGAATGCAAACAAACCGGTTAATACAGCCAGGGTCAATGATTCTCTCGTCAGTGTTACGTATTTTCATCACCCAGCACCTGATCAATCTCGGCCCGGAGTCTTCGCAAGCGTTCACGGTCTTCCGAATTAAGCGGGAGTTGTTGGGCACGGACTTCACTTAGACGCTGGGCCATCCTGTCTACGGATGTAAACGTAAATCCAGAAGGTTTGCGGGTCGGTGCGGATTCTGGCCGTTCGAGGTCAGCTCGACCCAGTCGAATAGCTTTTACTGTGAGTTGTCCGGTTCTGGCTTGTTCAATGAGCTCTTGTTGTCTCACAGGATCCGGGACTCGTGCGAGTTCCACAAGGGTATTTCGTGCCACACCTCGCTCTGACGTCAACTCTTCAAGGATATCGGTTGGGAGCGTCAGGATTTTCAGGATAGAGCTAATTTCGCCGCGACTTTTTCCAAGAACTTCACCTGCCTGGCTCTGGTTCCAGCCTCTTTTTTCAATCAGTCGTTGGATGCCGGTTGCTTCTTCCAGAGGGTTTAGGTCCACTCTCTGAAGGTTCTCAATGAGCGCTGCGACTTCAGCATCACCGTCGTGTTCAATTGCAAGCATGCTGGACCAGCCAGCATGTTGCGCTGCTCGCCAACGGCGTTCGCCCGCGACTATGACCCATCGTTTGTCGGATTGTGAGTTCGTGACACGACGTACAAGAATGGGTTGAAGCTGTCCTTCAGCGACCATGGTTTCTGCTAGTGCTGCGATACTCTCGTCGTCGAAACTTTTTCGCGGTTGGTCCGGATCTGGCGCCACTTCTGTCAAAGGAACTTCGAATGTATGTCGAAATTTTCCGTCCTGGCGAACAAAACTGTTGCTGGCGTCGTCAATGAGACCAGCGGCTACGCCGAGAATAGGAGACGGGGCTTTTGTTTTGCGTCGGGTTGCCATCACGCATTACTTTCAGGCTGTTCGATATCTGCAAGCGGAAAATCTGTCTTCGTTTGGAGTGCTTGTGCCAGTCGAAGGTATGGTGCCGTTGCGGCTGCTGAAGAAGAGGACTCCAACGCAATCCTGCCTGCGCGTGCAGCATGACCGTACACAGCGCTTGAAGGCACGGGTTCCAGAACTGGAGCGCGGTCTTTCATCATGGAACATAAGTGTTGAAGGACTTCGCGGTCCACAGATTTGCGTGCGTTATATTGGGTCGGTAAAATACCAAGGAGTCGAAGCCCTGGATTCAGACGACGCTGGATCTTGCCGATGGTGCCGATAATCAGGCCAACGCCCATTGTGTCGTAAGGCTCGGTTCTCACAGGGACAATTGCATCATCGGCAGCAGCAAGGCTCATCCATGTAAGCATGCCGAGATTGGGAGGTGCATCGATCACGATCCAGTCGTAGTCCTCACGGACAGGATCAATGGCTTCCCGTAGCGCGGCGTCAAAACCGGGTTCTCTCCGGCCGTCCGTTTCGGCTAGGTCAATATGGCTGGCGATGAAATCGAAAGGCAGTTCGCGTCCGTCTGGTAGCGTGCCCGCCGCAACCACGATCTCAGAAAGGGGTTTTCCACCAAGGATGAGGTGAGCGGTCGTTTTGCCTTGATGATAAAGTTCAACACTGGCGCCAGCGAGTATCCCGGCTGTAGCTGTGGCTTGTGGATCCATATCAATGAGAAGAACGCGCCCTCCCAGTGATGACAACGCGTATGCGAGGTTGAGCGATGACGTTGTTTTCCCAACGCCGCCTTTTTGGTTTGCCAGCACAAGTATTCTTGCAGAATCTTGAACTGCGCCAGCCATATTACGTATCACCTCGGCGACATCATCCGGGATTGGTTCTTTATCGTTTTCCCACCGGCTAATCTTGGGCTTATCATAGCTTCGGCCAAGTCTGCGGTTGAGTTCATCTTTGATGTCGGCCTGACTTAATCGCAAAGTCAGTCGGCTATTTCGAAATGTTTGACCGTTCATTATGGCTTCCCCAGACAGACTTTTGATGCGTAAAATAGCATCAACGTCAACGATGATGGTTGATGTTGATTGTTATCAGTCTTTCTTGTCAAGGAAAAAATCGACGGCATATGGGCTGATATGAAGCCCTAAATTGGTCTTCGAGAGATACGATCAATGTTGCCTGCTTCTCGTCAAACATCTAATCCGGCCCAGGTGCGGCATGACTGAAGTGGCAACTTAGGACCATGTTATAGATTACTTGTGTCTTGAATGAGGCTTTGTCAAAGCGGACGAATCATTAAAACGAGGCATAAATCAGCCGAGGAGATAGCGATCAAAGATATAATGGAGGATGATATTTTGCTGTGCGACGTGTTACGATAGTCTTCTGGTTCTAGTTCATCCTTATGCTCAATGTTCGGACGTCAGAACATTCTCAGGCGGAATTTGTAAGATCATTCTTGGATGGGAGTAATACATTCCATCGCAAAATGCGTGAACTTCAGGGCATTGGAGCAGATGCTGATGTTCGGACGTCAGAACATCAGATGGCGCGTACCGGATTTTTATGAGCAGTGGTTCTGGACGTCGTTGGTCATCGAGATCGTGGTCGGTTCCTTGATTGCACTCCCCCCAAGTTCAGGAAACCTATCGAACATGCATTCACCCTGACTGGGGACTTGGATAATGCGTCGTTTTTCCTCATCGTCCACTACGAGCGATCGCAAGGCGTGCTATGTCGATGAGGGGGCAGCAACCAATTCCGCTGTCTTCATGTGGCCGACGTTTCATCCGAAAGATCGTCATGGAACGTACTCGCTGCAGTGAGACGTTCGCTGGACATGGTAAGACTGAGCATTGCCGCACCTTGGCGGCTCTAGCCTATGACAGCAAGACGGATCGCAGCATCGGGATAGACCAGGACGCTGCCATGGCGCTCATCCTCAAATGTTCAGGAGGCCGACCTGTTAATCATGTGGAGATGACGATACGGTACAAGCGGATCATCGACGTTCTTTTTCAAGGCATGAAAGAAGTGAGAGATAGGTCACGCTGCTACATATGCCGTTTTGCTTTGAA
>NZ_JBXAYQ010000086.1:0-5000 GCF_057359305.1 Komagataeibacter ossonobensis
GCCCTACGCATATTGCAGCGGCGTTGCCCCACGACTTTGGCATCGAGACGAGGGGCAATACATTGATTTGAAATAAGGAAAGTCGATGCAGTTTCAGGCGGTAAAATTTCACCAATTATAAGTTAAATTCCCATAGACCCGTCGACCTTGACCGACAAAGCAATTAAATGTGCTACATGATGTCACATAATATTTGTTTGTCAGATTGGATATTGCCAACTGCGCCTTCAATCCCTTTAGCGTAGGCGTCATATTTCCGAAATCGTAATGCGCGCCGATATCGAACAGAGTATAGGGTTTCGTCTTGAACGATTCGACTTCATCCGCATAAGTATATCCTATGTAGCGCAGCCCCCAATTAAGTCCGAATCCCTTGAAGATATTCCGTGGAAGCGTGTAATCGAAAAATACCGAAGCCATATTCCGTGGCACCTGAGGCACGGACATTCCCTGTTCAGAAATGGCATTTCCATAATATGAACTCGTATATGGATTGAACCTCTGTTCCGTCAGATTCGTCTTTGCGAAACGGACATCCGTATAGCTGTAAGATGCGACCATTCGCAGGTCCTTCATGATATTCGCATTCGCGGATATTTCAAAACCCTGCGACCGGACATGTCCCCCATCGCTACTATATCCTGTATGGACCAGATCACTGATTAGATAATGATCTTCATTGATCCGAAACGCTGATGCCGTAATCAGGATATCCTTGTTCGGAACCTTATATTTAAGACCGGCTTCAAGCTGGTTTCCCGTCAGCGGGGCGAACGGCGTTCCGCGCCAGTCGGTGGACGTCTGCGGAATGAATGATGTCGCGTAACTAAAATAAGGAGAAAGGCCGAATTTGAATTTATAAATTAGGCCCGCCCGCCATGTAAAAGCATGCCGAGGCTGTGGCGCGTATTTTGTATAATTAGACGACGCCGGATATGAACCTATTGTAGATTTACTTCCATAATTTCCAGAGAAATTCACCCAGTCTTCGCGACCACCGAGAAGAACGGACAGTCCCTTCCATTTGATCTGATCTTGAAAATACACACCTTCCTGAAAATAGGAATACTTGCTGGATACCCCATAATTTTCACATTTTGCAGAATTCATGTTATAGCACGGGACATAATTTGGCTGCGGATTATACACGTCTACCAAAGGGAAACTTGTAAAATCAAAAACGCTATTCCCCCCGCTGCTATACTGCCTGAAATCAGACCCTACTACCCATGTATGCCTGACAGGACCAGTTGAAAAATTCCCTGACACGCGACTGTCAAGTCCAACCGTCCTGTCCCGTGACCGGTTGTCCCATGTAGCAATTTCTTCTTCGGTTGGGCTGACGCTTCCGTTCAGATAGGATGTTTTTTGCGTTTGATGAGAATTTTCCCATCGGAAGGTTTGGGAGAATGTCACATATCTGTTGAACTCATGTTTGAATTGATATTCAAACATCTCGGCGTCCTCTCCCATTTTATTCCAGTTCGGCGTTCCTAAAAAATGTGATCGTGGAATTTCAGGGTAAGTACTATTTCGGATCAATGTTCCAAGTATCGGCTCCTGATTTGCATAAGCGGTCCCATCCCCTGGCGTGTACATATACATGCCAAGGAGATTTAATGACGTCTTTTCATCAATATCCCATGCTATCGACGGCAGGACGCCGACCCTGTGATAATTGACATGATCCACCTGCGTGCCTTGCGTCACACCAATTGCCGCAACACGATAACGAAGGTTTCCACTTTTTGTAATCTTGTCACTCAAATCAACAGTAGTTTCATAACGACCCCAGTTGCCAAACCCTACCGACACTTGATGAAGGGGCGTATCTGTCGGTTTCTTCAACTCCGTTGCGATCATGCCGCCCGGATTGGTCTGTCCATACATAACCGAAGCCGGACCGTTGACTGCTTCGATACGTTCCAGAAAGGCAGGTTCTCCACTGCTGCTGGAATTTGTCATCAGGCCATCAACAAATTGCGTCGTACTGAAGCCACGCTGCATGATGCCCACGCTCGTCGAGCCGGATCCATTCCCATAGGTTCCATCAGCTTCTGAATACACACCCGGCGTATATCGTAGCGCCTCCACGACGCTTTGGGACTGCTGGTCCTGCATCAGTTGCTTTGTGACGACATAGATCGAGTTGGGGATTTCGGTAAGAGGCGTATCTGTCTTGGTACCCGCCATGGTCGTTGTTGCAACGTACCCAACGCCTGGCCCGGTCGGATCCTGATGCGCAACGGTTCCACCCACACGGACAGGACCAAGCGTGATGTTGGCGGCTGCTTTCACAAGCGTCACAACATTCCCTGAAAGACGATAGGTTAGCCCCGTGCCTACAAGCAACTGTGCCAGTGCCTGCTGCGCACTCATGCGCCCGGCCACGCCTGGAGACGATAATCCCTGAATAACGGACGTCTCTACCGAAACCTGCTTTCCAGACTGCGCCCCAAAAGACGTCAACGCCCTTGCGAGGGACCCCGCAGGAACGGAAAAGCTTTTTGACTGGTCGGCAGTCATCGTAGATGAAACTACCGTTTGAGCAAAAGCACCTGATGTTCCGGCAACGGAAGCCAGTGCCGAGCTTGTCATCAGAATTGCAGCTATAATTTTTCGGTCAGCACCGACACCCACGTTCCGTCGCAACGGCATTGTTTCCCTTACTGTGCTCTACTTAGCAGGGGAGACGCCGTTAATGCGACTGCATTGCAGTTTCATCCCCTACTTGAGCGACGGGTGCCGAGAAAATTTTTTCCCTCTTTTTTATGATCGAATACGAAAAAATTAGAAGTCAGAGATTATGACAAGCCAGGGCGTCACACGCCTTACGACTACACCCTCATGGGCCTGCACCAAGGCATGGAGCGCTCCCAGTGGGTTATTCAGGTCATAAACCCCTGTAACTCGCCGTGCAGCAAAGTCTGAACTACCGAGCACGATCATCCCTTTGAAGTAGGGACGAAGCTTTTCCACCACATCAGACACCGGCTGATCGCTGGCGATCAACTGTCCATGTCGCCAAGCGGCGATCTCGTTCCCGTCAGCATTCGCGCGGTGGAAACCGCCCGTCCATCCCACGCGGATCGCCTGTCCTGCCTGCAAATGTTCTGAAATCCGAAAAGAAGGAGAGGCGTCTACCTGTACGGCTCCCTGCACGACCGCAATATCCGTACTATCCGCCTCAAAAGCGACTTCAAACGCGGTGCCGATATCCGTTGTGCGGACGCTATGAGCATCGACAGCAAACGGGCGCGCTGCATCATGCGTAACTTTAAAAAAGGCACGACCTTTCAAAAGACGAATATTGCGTTGGGACCCTTTATAATCCACAGCAATGGCACTCTGAGGGGCAAGCTCGACGTCCGTACCATCAGCAAGCCGGATCGACTGTTGCTGAGCCGTGCCCGTTGTATAATCAGCCTGCCACCAGAGAAGAGCTTTCGGGGCTATCAGCAGAGCGAGACAGGCCGCCAGTGCCATTCCTGCCCCGGCTACGGGAACCATTCGCCTCGACAGGATGCGCTTCGATGGGCGAGGAGCCACCTCATCCGCCAAGTCTCGCACTTCAAATACACGAACAGCAGCACCTTCATGCACTGCTGCGGGACCAATCAGGTCATATGCCTGCGCCGTCTCGGCCCATGCTTTTCTGTTGGCTGGGTGAGCCGAAAGCCAGTCAGCGAAACGGGCGCGCAGATCGGGATCGTCAGGCTCATCTTCCAAAAAGATAAGCCAGTCCGTTGCCTCCCTTGTCGCCCGTTCGTCTTCGCTCTCTGTCCCTGCCGTCATTCCTCTCCCGATACTCAAGCATCATGTTGGTCGCCGCATGCCCGAACATGGACGAGATCAATCCCTACTTCATAAACGAAGCAGCGCAGATTTTTTTCTATAATGATTTACGGGAACGACTTCAGACGTCTCCGGCAATGTGCCACGCCTTCGGCAATCAGATTATGCGCACGCGTTACCGAGATTCCCAGCCGCGCGGCAACCTCTCTTGTCTTCAATCCCTCAAGACGGTGCAATTCCACAGCCATTCTTGTGCGTTCCGGGAGTTCTGCAAGAGCATCGCGCACAATAGCCAGTTGCTGACGATGCTGAATCTCAACTTCGGGAACAGCCCGCTCATCTGGTTGAAGATGGGTTGTCTCGCTTCCGTTACCCGAGATCACATAACGACTACGGCTGATCTGTGCCCGTCTGCCGTCGAGAGCAATATTTCTGACAATGCGGAAGAGGTAGCGGAGCGGTTCACGAACGAAATTCGGATCAGCCTGGGAGACCGTCGAAAAACGAACCCATGCCTCCTGAACGATATCCTCGCTTTGCGTCGTAGTCCCCGTCACAGCGGTCGCGTAGTCGACCAGCCGTTTGCGGTTCTGCACGAACAGACTCAGATTGTCCTTCTCGCTGTCCAAAGGTGCGCTGTCCACTTCATCACGCGGTCATACGAATCCGCTTCACCACATTAAGAACCATTCTTATCTGGTAGCTACGTGACGACGACCTGGAAGGCAAGGAGAAGGTTCGCGGGTCGGCCCCGCATTGGGAGGCTTGGGCCGATTCCTACCCTTCCCAACCCTCGACTGGCGCGCTCCTCACGCAGCGTTGCTACGCGAGATTTCTCTCCCGAATGATTCCTATATGATTCCAGTTGGCGTCCTGAAACGCAGAAAGCCCGCTCTGCGAGCGGGCTAACTACTTGATTTCGTTTAGAAATTTTGGTTGCGGGGGCAGGATTTGAACCTGCGGCCTTCAGGTTATGAGAAAGATTTTTTAGCCTACGCTGGCCAGCGCCCGTGCCGACAGAATAGCGCCGGACCACGAAAACCCTTTGTTTTTCCTTGAAAAATTACCCCGTCGGGATACGTCATTCCTTCACCGACTACGCTCGGTTGCGCTCTCATCTGTTTCCTATGTGTTTCCTGCGGTGGAGGCGAGAATGGCCCGGCTCAACAAGAAAACCGTCACGGCGGCGACGCCCGAAGCAAAAG
>NZ_JBXAYQ010000087.1:0-4855 GCF_057359305.1 Komagataeibacter ossonobensis
GCGGATGCAACCTGCACGACATTGAATGGTCAAATTGGGCCAGCAGCAGATAGGCAAGTTTCAGGTCGAAGCTGGCATAAGTGGACAATCTCTAGGCTCGATTGCCGTCCTTGCGCTTGTGAATGAGACTCTTGAAGGGCTTATTAAAACTATACTACATTCATGATAATCAAATAATTATATCGACGCAGCAGGAGACGAAGTATGTTTATTACTGAGGAAATTGGTCCACTTGCACTCGTTTCGGATTTGTTGGCCGGCGAATCTGTCGGCGAGGATCAAACATGGAAGTTTGAGCGTTATCGCCATAACAAGGATCTCTGCCCTGGATTTCGGGATCGAATTTTGCGAGTTCTTAATACGTATGAAAAGCACCGTATTGACGTACATGACATCCAAGGCTTTCAGGACAAAGGCGTCGATGTGATTGTTAAGATGCAAACGGATGAAGGCTTAGTTCGCTTAGGTCTGCAGATCAAAAGTGAAAAAGAGATAGTCGACTGGGAAAAAGGGCGTTCTCCTAACTTCATTTCTAATATTCGTAGCCAATACACACAGGCCCGCCAGGAGGCGAAAGTCAATCAACTGTATTTGGTGCTGTGCGCCGACGCTGTTGCTCATCGCGATCATCTGCGCACGCTCATTAACAGCTTCGTAGATTATGAGGGCTTAAAGGTAATTTTACCTGAGTCCGCTTTCGGTTTCTTTTCAATGAGCGATGCCGAACTAGATGTGGCCGTGACTAGGAGATTGTGCTCACGCGATTTTCTACTTCGAGAAGCCCGCCGTTCAATTGACGGACTTCCTCCCGGCGGCTCGGGCCTTGCTCTTGAATTGATTTTTCGAGCCCTTAATGGCGATACGGCAATGACACATAGTGAATATGAAGAATATATTTTTGCATCAGCTGACGATGTTGACTGTGATGATCCGTCGGAATTAATGGCCGCCCTAAACAGGACGTTGGTCGAAGATATTTCAATAGAAAGTTATCGTATCGTACCAAACGCGTTTCCTGCCATTTGCGCTGTATATTTTGACCAAATGGCTCGTCACAATATTGGGAGTGAGGGGGCCGCAGAGCGTACCTCACTGCTCGTTCTTGGAGGTAACTAACCTTCAGGGTTATCCGGGTTAGTTGCCTTCTGTATCTCACTTTAATGTCCGCTTTTGAGCCACCGCAAATTGGTTCTGGGCACCCGGAATGGGCGCATAGCGGCTGTCACACGCAGTTGGACGAACGGAAAAAATGTCGTCTGAGCGCTCCAAATCAGGCTGATCGCTTACCCCCCCTGATTTGCCTGTCTGCTTAGTGATGGGGGAGCAGACAGGCAGCAGCCGCCTCATATTAGACATTCGGGCCTCTCAATAACCTTCGGAAAGCAGACATAAATAATTCCGATTTTCATGATTTGTTTTGGTTGATATAAGGTATTTTCACTGGCAATTTAATTGTAATATAGTATTTTTCAAGGGAGTTTATTTTTATGATTTATAAGATCATATGCTTATTCGATAAAATAAAGAGTATAATTTTATCTCTTGTTGTTTTTATAATTTCAACAATTCTTTTTGTTCTGATATGTTGCGTATGGCTTTTTTGGGGGGCAGATGAAAGCCTAATCTACAACTATATTACAAAATCGACATCTAAGTTTGACGACTATTCTATATTTGGAGCGTGGGGGGATACATTTGGAGCGTTCAATGCGCTTCTAACAGCATTAGGCTTTATGGGAATTGTTATAACAATTATTTTGCAATATATATCTTTTAAAAACGACAAAAAGAATACAAACAAACAAAATATAGAGTCTTTGATATTTAAACAAATAAGTGTGATAAATGAACTTAGGAAGGAAATAACTTTTTCTTTTCCAAATAACGATCCAGATCTCAATAAAAGCATAACATCTTTTATTGAAAAACAAAAAAAGGATGACGTTGTTGTAGAATATAGCGTTTTTGGGAAAAAAATATTTAAAATATGCGTAAATCCTATTTCTTTGCTATATAGAGAGAAGAAATATTTTTTTGGTGAAATCCCCATCATAACATCAAAACGAAAAAATAACATATCAATATCTCAAGGAAAAGAAGCTCTTAGGCTTTTGGAGCATTATATATCAGTAAAAATAGTCCAAAAAGAGAAGAAAAAAGAAAAATTAGATACTCGGGAAATAGTTTCCATATACATAGATGCATTTCATAGAAATAATGAATATAAAAATGGTGCTTATTTTAGAACTCTATACTATATTTTAGAAAAA
This sequence comes from Komagataeibacter ossonobensis, assembly GCF_057359305.1. Taxonomy (NCBI): domain Bacteria; kingdom Pseudomonadati; phylum Pseudomonadota; class Alphaproteobacteria; order Acetobacterales; family Acetobacteraceae; genus Komagataeibacter; species Komagataeibacter ossonobensis. The sequence goes on from NZ_JBXAYQ010000087.1 coordinate 2,271, forward strand.
ATAATGAATGAAAAATATCTATCAAATAGAGAAAAAGAAGAATATGGAAATTTAATTCGAGGGCAAATGTCTTCTCCAGAGTGTAGTATTATAGCTATAAACGCACTAGCTCCTTTTTCGAAAGACTTATATGATATAGTTATATACTTTAGGCTTTTAAAATATGTAACAAACCCACATATTAAAAAACGTTTAGAACTATTTTATCCGAAAAAAGCTTTTTCTGAAAGAAAAAGTATAAGAAATTTCTTCTTAAGAAAATACATCGAAAAAAAGAAGTTATATACAATTAAAAGCCTTCAAAAATGATTTTTATTTATATTTGTGAGTGTCTATTTTATTGAAAGCAGACATTCTCATCTCCCCGCATAGCTACCTGTCTGAGATGCGAGAACCTTCTTTTGTAATGGTAAAGCCGAAAATTGAGTACCAGTGCGGCGTCAATCGGCAATCAATTAACGCCGCTCGTCACACGCGGGGTTCCGTAGCTCGGATCGCGTTAGGGCCGCGTCCGAGCCATGTCACCCCCTACCTCTTCTCAAGGTTGGCCGATTACCCGCCTGAAAGTCGAGACCTGCAATCGCCAGGACTACGCAATTCTGGCGAAACGGCCGGATTTGATAACCGCCCCAAAAAACGAAGTTTTGCGAATTGCTCGTTCTCGACTTGTTCGTTCGGTGCGTTTTTTTACCTACTCTTTAATGAGCGGTAATTTATATGCCCTTTGGCATAAAAGTATTACGCATCATTGCCATATATTCGGTTTCTCCCTTTTCCCAGCGCGCGGTAACAAGCGGTTTGATGTCGTCCGTTGGCAGGTAGCGGAGTTGATCTGTCCCGTCGGTTACGGCAGTGAAGATGGTTTCCGTAACCTTGGTAACCGCATCCTTGTCCGCTCCCTTGATAAAGCCAGAGAACAGATCGGCTGTTGCCTTGCAAAAAGCCGCGTAATCTTCCGGAACCGGAGTGAAGCCTGTTTCTGCGGCGCTCCGGGCGGGGAAATTCGTCGCGGGGACCGCACCTGGTTCAACGATCTTGACGGTGACGCCTACAGCAGCCAGTTCATACTGAATGGCTTCGGAGAAGCCCTCAAGTGCGAATTTGGAGGCGTTATAAGGCGATCCGGTCGGCAGGCCGAATATCCCCATCCCAGATGAAATGTTGACGATCATGCCCGCCTTCTTTTCCCGGAAATGCGGAAGGATCGCCCGGATAACTTCCATTGGCCCGAAGACATTCACGTCGAACTGTTCCCGCATTTTTTCCAGCGGGACCGCCTCGAAAATATTATAAACACCGAAGCCAGCATTGTTCACGATGGCGTCGATCCCTCCAAAGCGGCCGATACCCTCGGCAATCGACGCAACGATGCTTGCGTGATCCTGAACATCCAGGCGATTGACGAGGACATTGGACAGTTCTGCCAGTTCCTTCCCCGCTTCCGGATGGCGCATGGTTGCCACCACATTCCAGCCGCGTTCCGCGAACAGGTGAGCCGCGGCTTTTCCAAAGCCGGAAGAGCACCCTGTGATCAGAATAGTCTTGGACATGATTTTTTCCTATCGTGAAGCAATAATTGACGCGCAGAAGAAGAACCGGCTCAGGCAAGGAACTTCACACTCGTCATCTGTTCGCTAAGGGACCAGAGCTGGGCGGCCGCAGCAGGATCAATCGCATAGGGGGCAACGCCCTTGTCGCGTCCTTCAGTGTGATTTTCGGAAATCGAAAACTGATCTGACTGTTCCTTCATCAACGGTGCGATATCGCAGTCAACGCAGAATACGCCTCCCATTTCGGCAAGGCGGGAACTGGTCGCGCACCAGACCTGCGTCGCACCCCCCATTGGAACGGATTTGACATCCCGCGCGGGATCAATGTTGGGATTGCCATGTTCATCAATCACGCCCACAGCCTTTAATGCTTCGACCGGAACATGCTTTTCGAGGCCTGTCCCCGGTATTCCTCCCGGATGGAGCGAAAAAGCCCGGACATCATCGGTCTTGCCACGAGCATCGAGTTCCACAGCGAACAGGATATTTGCCGTCTTGGATTGCGCGTAAGCGGCCCAGGGATCGTAAGGACGGTCACGGAAATTGATGTCATCGAAGACGAGCGGCGAGAAACGGTGTCCCATGGACGACACGGAGATGACGCGGGCACCGGCCGTCTGCTTCAGGGCAGGCCAGAGACGGGCCGTGAGCTGGAAGTGACCGAGATGATTGGTCGCGAATTGCAGCTCATAGCCCCGTGCATCGAGCGTGAGGTCAGGTAGCGCCATGATGCCGGCGCTGTTGACCAGCATGTCAAGGGGAAGACCGGCTGAGAGGAAACGAGCGGCAAATGCATCGATGGAAGCCGGATCGAGAAGATCCATAGGCTCAATTTCAACACTGCTCAGACCATCAAGCGCCAGTTTCGCCCGTTCGACGTCACGTGCCGGGACGATGACGCGGGCTCCTGCGGAGAGCAGCGCCCGCGCGGTCTCTCGGCCAAGGCCAGAATAGCCGCCGGTGACGATCGCGACTTTACCCACGAGATCTGATCCCCGGATGACATGCGAGGTGGTCGAAGAGGCTGTGAAGCCG
>NZ_JBXAYQ010000088.1:0-4744 GCF_057359305.1 Komagataeibacter ossonobensis
GGCTGGGCACGCAGACGACGGCGCAGGCAAGGCCTGACGGCTGATCCCGGAGGGGGGGCGGTCATGTCCGCCTCCCTCGCACTGGGGGACATCTTCCGGGCTGCCGGTCCTGCCTGGCGGGCAGCCCATATCGGCCGTCTCCCCCTGCAGCAGTTCAAGGTCATGTCGGCGATCGAACACTGTCGCACCGCAGCCCTTGGTGGTCATGTCGCGGCCTGCGGGGACTGCGGACACTGGCGCATTGCCTATAACAGTTGCCGCAACCGTCATTGTCCACGCTGCCAGGGGAATGCCGCGCGGACATGGCTGGCCGAACGTGAGGCCGATCTGCTGCCGGTCGGGTATTTCCATGTCGTCTTCACCCTGCCTGCGCGGATCGCCGACATCGCGCTCCAGAACAAGGCCGTTCTCTACGCCCTGCTGTTCCAGGCCGCCTCGGAGACGATGATGACGATCGCCGCCGATCCCCGGCATCTGGGTGCCCGCATCGGCATCACTGCCGTGCTGCACAGCTGGGGGTCGGCGCTGACCCACCATCCCCATGTGCACATGATCGTGCCGGGCGGCGGCCTGTCGCCCGATGGCCAGCGCTGGATCTCGTCGCGCCCGGCCTTCCTCCTGCCCGTTCGCGTGCTGGGCAAGCTGTTTCGTCGTCTGTTCCTCACCCGGTTACTTGCGCTTTTCGATGCTGACCGGCTGGCCTTCCGGGGCCGTCTTGCCCCTCTCGCAGACCGTCGTACCTTTCTGCGGTATCTGGCCCCCGTGCGCGGCAGGCGCTGGGTTGTTTATGCCAAACCACCTTTTGCGGGTCCCAAAGCGGTGCTGGCCTACCTGTCGCGCTATACCCACCGCGTCGCCATCTCGAACCGCCGCCTCCTGGCGTTCAACGAAAACGGCGTGACGTTCCGCTACAAGGACTACAGGCGGGACACGGCCCACCAGCAGCAGGTCATGACGCTCGCCACGGATGAGTTCATCCGTCGCTTCATGTTGCATGTCCTGCCACGGGGATTTCATCGCATCCGCCATTATGGCCTGCTGGCCAGTTCCAGCCGCAAGGCCAGCCTCGCCCGGGTGCGGGAACTGCTGAATGTCATACCCACGCCAGCGGCAGAAATCCCGGAGCCCGAACCGGTCACGCCACTGCCCTGCCCATGCTGTGGCGGACTAATGGTTGTTATCCAGATCCTTCCCCGCTGGTACCAGCCCAGAGGGCCGCCACCGGCGACTGATCCGGCCGGGGGATCACCATGACAGCCCGCAGAGACCACAGCATGACCGATCCCGATGCCGGAGTAGCTCCGCTCCGGCAAACCGAGGTTCCTGTACGCATCACTGGAAAACCCGGGAAAATCGCTGCCTGCACCGCCAGTTCCGTCATCGCATCATGCAGATCCGATCACAAAAACCCGTTCCAGTTCCACATACGCACCTTTATGCTCTCGCTCAGCCTCTCCTCCGGGGTGGCGCCAGTTGCAAATTCCCCATAACTGAGTCCCGGTGTCGCGGGTTCGGTCTTCCCAGACTTTCGTACGCCTCGCGGCGCCCGAAACTCTTCAGGGATGCAGAAGGTCGGCTATCGGAAGGAATGACCAGTCACTTGGACATTCACATGAACGATTTTCAGGCCTGAATTTTAAATAAACAGCTTCATCCTGACAGGTATTCCAGAACGGAGGCTACTGCGGCATTACGCATGCGACGAGCTCTAACGTCGCCGATGAATTTCGCCGACTTCAATTGCGCCTCAGTAGCTTCTAAAACCTCTCCAACGGTTAAGAGACCAAGTTCATTGAGTTTTTCTTTCTGCCACGTAGTGAGATCAAGAACTTGAATGTTTTTCCTAAGCTGGCGTTCAAGATGCCCCCCTTCGTTGCTATCGCCTATTATCGCGACGGCATCTAGCAACGTTCTATATATTGAGTGATTGGCACCGTATTCCGTCATACGTTTCGGTGTGAGAGATTTAGCAATGTCGAACGCCTGTTGAGCTGGAGTCGCGTCCAGCGCGAACAGGCATCCCAAATTCACCATATACCTTTTGCCTACTTCGCTTCGAGTAGCCCTAATGCCACCTTCCATCTCATTGAGGACACCAGTATAGCACAAGATACGCAGAGCTTCCTTTACAACCTCAGGAGCATCCCGATGTATCCAGAAGTAGGAACTTGTCTTTCTATCAGTAGCTAAGTAAGATTCGTTTTTAGACTTAAGATCAGGTAAAACTGTGTTCTCAATGAATTCACGTCCCCAATCAATAACTTCCCGATGTCCGTAATACTTTTCAGCTAACGCAGAATGTTCGGACCAAATTGATGTTCTATAGTGAATTCTCATAATTGTATTGATTTCGCTGGAAGACAGCGCCGGCGCAGCCGATAAAGTTTTCAAAAGTATTCGTGGGTTTCCCGAGCAGGCATATGCAAGGATAGCGAAGTTTTTACCATTCTTCAAAATTTGTCTTTGTGTAGTGCTATCGGCCTGTTTCTCAACGATTTCACGCATATTGTCGACATATTTGGGATCGAGAACATCCCGATCTATATGGACCAATGTTGCGTCATGGTTTGGCTGGAATGTTTCTCCGAAACTTGTAACGCCGGGGTACACCGCTGCATTGCACGAAACGCAATGACTACGTAGGTCACGGAACATCGTGAAAAATTGACGTTGCTGCTCGGGAAGGAAAATATGTGCAGCCTCATCAATAAGAAAACAAAACCGATTAATATTTAATTTATCTGATAGATCTTCAAAAGCATCTTTGAATTTTTCGATTGAAGGCACAGCAGTTGCGTCGATCACTGCGGAGGGATTACGATAAGATTCTTCGTAAGCCTGAGCAACTGCCTCAATTTTAGTAGGTCCAAGCTTCGTCGTAACCTCTTCGCCAGCCAACAGACCGATGCTGGCTGGAACTCCTGCAAGAAGGCCGGCTCGCTCAAGAGCTCGGATTGCTGTTGAACACAAGCGAGCGAGCATCCAATTCCTAAATTGATGTGTGTCACTACTTTTAAGCAGCGAGCTTCGTACGAAACTTACATACACTGGAAAAACGCGATCATCTTGGAAGGAAGCGAGCATCTCGTTCTGGGCCACTCGTAGCAGAAACGATTTACCAACTCCTCGACTGCCAATAATAATCGCTGGATTGCGACTCTTGAGGGCGTTTATTGCAATTCGGTCCTGGTTTGTTTCCGCGAAGTAACTACCTACTTCCTCAGGGCGAATATCTTCCGTTCTATAAAAAAAATCACTCACGATTCATATCCACCAAACAAATCTTGAATTTCCGGAAAATGACCAAACTCTTCAATAATTAGAGGTTCAACTAAATTTTTATCATCACCATTAAGAAAAGAATAATAGCGCGACAAAAATTGGAAAAGAACACAAATCCTGACAGTCGCAGCCTTATCATGAAAAGTCTGAGTACGGTTTGAATCGTAAGCGACCTTAGTTTGCGTATTCTCGTATGTGCCCGGGTTTCCATGCACATACTCCGAGCACTCTCGATAGACCCTCGCTGCGAGGGCAGAATATTGTGAGCGGTATTGGCCGAGCGCAGGATTAAATGCCCGAAGAAAGTTGTGTGAAAATACCCCATTGTCTTGATCGGTTAAAGTTGACCACCAGAGATCGTCATTTCCTTGAAGCCAAAGATGCATTTTCATTTGATTGGCGGAAAAATAGACCGTAGCAGTAAAAAGTTCAAAGGCTAACCTTAGACTGGAGAAGGCATGTCGGTAGTTGCCGGATAAGACAGCCTCCAGAGAATATTGATATTCTCGGCAAGCTTGCATGAATATCGCACGCTCAGGCCCTGTAATGACGCTGAGCATAACTTCGAAGTCTTTCAACGCGTTATGAGACGTAATGTGCATAGCAAACGTGGGCGTATCAGAGACACACTCGGCTATGATCTCGGCCCTCTGTTCAGCAAGGGTTTTGTAATATTCTGCAACATCCATTTCACATTGATAGCAGCAAGATACTTGATAGCCAAGACGCTTCGAGCATGGATTGCGCAGCAAGACTATTACCTGCAATTTATTGCGTAACATATTCTATGTGCACTGATGGCAAATATACAAAGGTTGGGTCGGCCCAATTCGGTATTAGCTCTTTCCATCGACCATGTCCGCTATCCGGAGATTACCGATTTCACCACAATGTCCTATATAGGGCGATAGCGGACTATTTCCTGAGCCTGATGATTCCGAGTTCGTGCCACATCCACCCAAAATCGTAGGCAGCCATGGCACCGCCACTCCCCTGGGCGCGGACCGTAGTATTTTCGATATCCTTCAACCAGATGGCTACCTTTTTACGTCCTGAAGCTGTCAGGACGGCCTGGCGCGGCGTCATATCCCCCAGGGCCGGGACTGGCTCATCAAGCACCTGCCGATAGTGCTGCTCCAGCATCTGCCCGATAATCCGGGCTTCCTCCTCGGGCGGGATCTGCAGTTCTGGCGAGACCTCCCGTCCATGCGTCCCCCGATCTTCCATCGCCTGCGCCGGCGTCATGATTTGCGTGAGCGGAGCGCGCACGAGATCTCCCAGACCGACCTGCAGCATGGCACGACCACGTTCGGCACGCTCTTTCGAGTTCACCTGCAGCCGCAACTGCCGCCCCTTCAGGTCCAGCGTGCCCAGCACGATCGCGCCGTCATCCATCTCCGTGCGCAGGAACCGCCCGTTTTTATCCCGTCCAGCCTTGCGCACGGGATCGCTCATCAGCTCT
>NZ_JBXAYQ010000089.1:0-4577 GCF_057359305.1 Komagataeibacter ossonobensis
GTTTCACCCACCACCCATAACCGTAACAGACTGTTATCAATCGTTTTTTCATAGGTTTTTTAGTGCTTAACTCTCTTACACTATATATTTTAACAAAATTCTTAACAAAAAAGGCACCGCCTCTTGGGGGCTACGCCCCCGCCGGCTCGCGGCCTACGGCCGCCCCGATCGCGCTTCGCGCGATCTCCCACCCGGCATCCCCCTGCTCGCCCTTCCAGGGCTGCGCTAAACGGACATGCCTACGGCGCAAAATCATAATCTGACGATGCATTCCCGCATCGTCTCTCCACCAGCACCCTCCTCTCCCGCGTCGGCGCCTTCGGCGCCCTACGGGGCTCCCGCTCCGCGCTCGCCCAACGCCTGCAACACCAGAAGAACCGGGCAAGACCGTAATCTGCTCAAGACGCACCGGTATTCAGGCGATCATTCAGCAGCTCACGTGTCGCAGCATGCCCACCAGACGCCACAGGATGGCCGTACAGGCGTTATTGTGTGTGGCGGCTAGTTGGGTTGGCAATAACGGGAATTGCGCTTTGTGCGGCCTCCCATGGCGCTCTGCTGGCTTTATCAGGAATTGATGGGCTGTCCATTTCTGTCTGACCGTCCAGATATCCTCCTCCTGACTTTCAGTGGGATAGTTCTGATTGAAAAACCCAAGCGTTAGGGATATGATGCATTATGCCGACGCTTCTACGCATCAATGGATTTCGTGTCGTGATTTACACGGCAGATCATGTGCCAATGCACGTTCACGTCATAAGCGCGGATGGAGAAGCGGTGATTGAAATTGGCAGGAAAGCCCGACTGATACGAGCAGGTGGCATGAAAGATAAGGTCATACAGGAAGCCCTTGTCATCGTGCAGGACCACGCTGAGATGTTGGCTGAAGCATGGGAGAAGATACATGGCGAATGACATGAACTATCAGGCCGCTCGTGAAGCAGACGCGCTTCATAGAGCGACAATTCCTCATGCGGTCTCCGCACGGTTTATCCGTGCTCGCCGCGCTCTTCACGTCACGCTCTCCAACGGTGTTGAGATGAGCGTGCCTGTGAGTCTGATACAAGATTTGCAGGACGCTTCCCTGAATGATCTGGCCGATATCGAGATCACTCCGCTGGGTAATGGCCTTCACTGGCCCCGTCTCGACGCCGATGTTCTGGTCGAAGGTCTGATCCACGGTATCTACGGTTCCCGAAGCTGGATGGCAGCACAGATGGGACGCGTGGGCGGATCGTCCGCCAGCCAGGAAAAGGCAGCGGCAGCACGCCGGAATGGTGCTAAAGGCGGTCGGCCAAGGAACGTCGCGTAAGAAAGACTGCTTACCACTATGAGCAGACAGGCCGGTGAGCATGGTGGTTGCTGAAACCGCAAAAAGTTATTACAATAATAATAACATAAAGGGGGCTGTCATGGTCGAACTGAAAGTGCGAAAATTCGGAAACTCACTCGGGGTAGTACTGCCCAAGGAAGTGATCTCACGGCTGAACACCCAGGACGGCGCGCCCCTGTATCTGACCGAAGCACCAGACGGCGGATATCGGCTCGTGCCCTATGATCCCGACTTCGAAACAAAAATGGCGAAGGCTGAGGATATTATGCGGCGTTACCGTGATACGCTGCATGTTCTGGCCCAATGACAGACTTCGTCTGGATAGACGAACGGGATGCCCTGATCCTGCATGACCGGCTGTTAGCGGCGCATGGCGGCGCTTCCGGAGTGCGTGACGCAGGTCTTCTGAAATCTGCTCTTGCCCGGCCACAGCAGCATGCGGCCTATGCGGATCCGCTGGATCCAGTATTTCTTGCGGCCGTCTATACGGCGGGTATCGTAAAAAACCATCCCTTCATCGATGGAAACAAGCGTACGGGCTTTGTGCTCGGTGTGCTGTTTCTGGAACTGAACGGCTATCGTTTTACTGCAACTCAGGAAGATGCGGCGAATGCCGTCCTTGCACTGGCAGCAGGTCAGATGGACGAACTGGGCTATGCGGCGTTCCTGGCCGCCAATGTCGTATCCGACAGGGTATAACTGCGACCAGAAACACAATAATAACGAGGTTACTCGCAGGAATCGACGTTGGATGAACGGCTACAACGGGTATCGGTTCATCATGAAAACCTATACGGAAATGCTGGTTTTTCCTTGGTCCCGATCACAGCGCAAACCTGAAGCGTCTGGCCTTTTTTAGCTTTGCACTGTGATGAAAGAGATCCTAAGCAGGATGTCCTTTACCTTTCTGAGAGAGTGCTAAAGGGTCGAGACAAACCCCGTCTTTCTGGCGGGGTTTGTTCGTTGGTAGATCATTTTCTCAGAAAGAAATACTTAAACCAGTTCCCGCCCTATAGCAGGAGCGTCAATCCACTCTCGTTCGTCTAAAGGTTGAGGCTTGGAATAATCCGAGACGGCAAGAAGTTCATCCATTGTGTCGCTATGTGGATTTGATGGTTTACCAGACAGGGATTTTGCTTCTTTTTCCACGATAAGAACTTCAGAAAATAGAATGAGGGGCGATTTACGTACCTTCCCGCCAGATGCCTTCGGCGGGCTATGCCGCTTCCGCTTAGTATCGCAGCCACGCTGTCGCCAGAACTGTCGATATTCATCACTCTCCATTGTTTTCGCGTTTACGTGACGTATCACGGTATCGCCAGTCGGAATATTGTCATCAAATGCGCCATCAGATTTTCTGAAGAGAGAAGACTTAGTCCTTGATAGACTAGACTCATATGACTAAGTCTTGTTGTAGAAGATGAGGAGGCTTCTCTTATGCGCACAGTCAACATTCATGAAGCCAAGACCCATTTGTCCCGGTTGATCGATGCGGCCATGAAAGGGGAAAGCTTCATCATTGCCAAAGCCGGTCGGCCGATGGTGCGGGTCAGCCCGATTACGGCTCCTGAAGAACAACAGCAACGGCGTCTGGGTTTTTTGACGGGAAAAATCCGGGTGCCAGAGGATTTTGATCGCATGGGACAGGAGGACATCATTTCTCTGTTCGATGGCTCGGCATGAAGCTGCTTCTGGATACCCATCTGCTTCTCTGGGCCGCAGGAGAGCCTGACAAACTGTCAGAGCGTGCGAGAACCCTGATTGACGATCAGAATAATATTCTGGTTTTCAGTGCTGCCAGTTTATGGGAAGTCACCATCAAGGTGGGACTGGTACGTGCAGACTTCCAGGTTGATCCCTATCTGTTGCGGCGCGGCCTGATCGAAAATGGCTATGAGGAGTTACCGATCACCAGCCAGCATGCTCTGGCAGTAGGACAACTGCCAGATGTGCATCGGGATCCTTTTGATCGCATTCTTGTGGCTCAGGCGATGGTGGAAGGGCTGCTTCTGCTGACCCATGATCCTCTCGTGCAGGCTTATCCGGGTCCTATCGAAGCTGTTTGAACGATATTCGTACGCGCCGCGCCCCTTATGTGTTGAGATGAAGTTCAGATTATCCGGTTTTTAGGGAGCGCTTCTTGCCTTCCCACACTGGCAATCCGGCATATTCAACCGATCCCTGTGCCATACGGATATCCTGCCTATCTGAATTCGCGCGTGTCAGTAGTAGGATTTCCAGCACTATACCCATCAGCTCGTCTGGGATGCCACCATCCTCCTCAGAGCTGGTTGTTTCCGGCATTGTGGGTTTGCCAGAAACCTTACGGTCAAGGTCATTCAGCAGATCAGTCACCACCCTCATATTTTGACCGAGATACACCAGCTGATCGTTCATGTTGACCAGTTTGCGGTCACTTTTGGACTGTCTCAAAACAGCGTCCCGAATATAGCCAGACACGTTGCCATCAAGAGCAACCTCCTGGAGCCACTCTGCTTCGTCTTCGGTAAATCTCACCGTGTATTTACGCTCGCGCATAACGGCTCCAGTTCAATGTACATCATTTTGTCGGACATATAGTTACAGAAAACAGCCAAAAAATCAATTAAATGTCGGACGCGCGTCCGACACATAAAATGTATAGGCTGCACAAAGTATTTTGTTTTCAATGAGTTACGCAGTTCGGAGAACTGCGTTATGTGTATAGCCAGATTAAGGAGCAAAATCCGTCAGAACAGAGCAGAAAAAAGACCTTTCCCACACCCATTTATGCAGAAAACAGCGTCCTCTCTTAGCGAGCGTGAGCGAGTAAACCCGCAAAAAGCGAAAACCACCAAAAAACAACCAGAAAAACACCAGTTTGCAACCAAAAAACCACCACATTCCATATGAGAGAAGGGATAAAAAAACACCAGAAAAACACCAAAAAATCACCACATATTTTCCTGAAGGGAGATGCCACCAAAAAACAACCAAGAAACCACCAGAAAACCACCACATGTGACGAAAAAATATGGAATGAGGAAAAGGTGAAGACCCAGAAACACCCGCAGGACAGAACTGTGAACGGTGATCTTGAAAACGGTTGTGTGGATGTATTTTGGGACGGTCTGGCCGTTTCGGTTTTTCTCAGATGGGAGATGTTTGAGAGAGTGGTATAGGTGCTTTTGATATTTCAGATCTGGCACAGCAGCATGTGCCGCAGAATGGTTCTCCCAAAGAGGAACAGTGACATGTGCTCATT
>NZ_JBXAYQ010000090.1:0-3909 GCF_057359305.1 Komagataeibacter ossonobensis
CACTACAGTTGTGTTTTGATGTGAGAAGCATAGGCTTTTGCCTGATGTATTCGTCTGAATCGTGACCAGTGCAGGATATGGTTGAGGGAGATCTGGCGCTGGGTCAGCCTGACGATAAGACGCCGGATTTCCTGAATGGACCACCGGATCAGACCTGGTGCGGGTTCGCTGGTCTTTTTTTGGGAGACCTGTCGTTTGCCTGTGCCCTGACCCCGGCCATCAGGGCATAGGCCAACATGACAAGGGATACGTGACGATGCCAGCCGTGCCAGGAGCGGGTTTCATTGTGATCGAGGCCGAATTCGTTTTTGGCCGTTCTGAACCCCTCTTCAATCCGCCATCGCGTGCCTTCGACCTGAACCAGCTTTTCAGGCGTCGTTCCTGAGGGGCACCAGACAGTGAAGTATGCAAGGTCCCCGTCGGCTGGGTTCCGGCGCACAAGGAGACCCCGGATCCAGGTTCTGTTGTCGGCCGGGGTATAGTCTGCCCCCTCGAGTTCGGCGAGCGGACACCACAGCCAGTCATACTGACGATCGCCTTTCGTCCCGTGTCCGGCTGACAGGGAGACCCAGTCTTCTTCTGGAGCGTCCCGGGCGATATCACGGGCTTCTCCCGCAACCGGTCTCTCTCCCAAGCCCCAGGAGTTGAACCAGTGACTGCCTGCCACCCCCAGAACATACCCTTTTGCGGCATGACGCAGGCTCATTTCGATTTCCCCTACGCCATAGACACTGTCAGCAGCGACCCATTCGAAGGGAAGGCCGGCCTGCAGGCCGCGTTCGATCATCTGTCGGGCCAGAGAAGGTTTGGTTGCAAACGTTACGTCCGCAGGAACAGAGGCCGCAGACAGCCGTACCGGATCTGATGTCCAGGCTTTGGGAAGATACAGGGCGCGATCCACGAAAGCATGACCCCGTGAAGAAACATAGGCTGCAAACACACCAACCTGACAGTTCGTGATCTTGCCAGCCGAACCCGTGTACTGGCGCCCTACACCACAGGACGCCTTGCCTTTCTTGAGAAAACCGGTCTCATCGATCACAAGAACCGCGTCTTCATCATCCAGGGTACTCTGAACATGATCGCGGACAATGTCGCGCAGACCGTCAGCGTCCCACTGCGTCCGGCCCAGCAAAGCCTGCTGACGCCAGGGGCCTTCGTCGCCTGCGACTTCCGCACGTTGCCAGCCCGTCTTGCGCGGCAGATTGCCCAGGAGCGTTTCCAGATAATGCTCCGCTGAGACCGCAACCCGATCCTGACCAAACAGGGGGCGTATTTTTTCCTTGACCGCCCGTAATCCCTCAACCGTCAGCGACAGCGTCTCCTCAACAGACGCGCCACCTGTCATCCTGTTCCGTTCCATACCAACACACGGAATCATATCTCACATCAAAACACAACTGTAGTGCTAGAAGCTGGCCTTTAAAGACGCCACATAGCTACGCATGGGGAATGGGTGATATTCGTAATACCGGGCGTTGTTGATATTATCGATGCCGGCATCAAAGGTCACAGGACCTTTCATACGCCAGTGCGCATGGATATCCACGACAAGAAACTTGTCAAAAGCACCAAATACGTGACCGACATGATCCGTATTATCGAGGGTGGAGTACATCCTGCCCTGATAGCGAAGGGCTGCTGATAGGTCGAGGCGTGGCGTGGCGTGCCAGGTCGCCTGGAATGTGTCCCGCCAGGCCGGGACATAGGGCACATGTTTTCCAGCCGCCGTAGTGCCTGTAGCACTTTGAAAACCTGGGTCAGCAAGTACGCGGGAGTCCACATAGGTCACGCTATTGGTTAGATCGAGGCCCCGGAACAACGCATTTTTCCGTTCTGCCACAAACTCCACTCCGCGGTTACGTACCTCGCCCACGTTCTGGACTGCCGTTGTATAAATGTTATTGATCAGCGTGCTTTGCGAAATAAGGGCGTTATGGGTGTTTTCCTGAAATAGCGACAGACGTAGGCTGCCATTGTGCGTGCGACGTTCAATCATCGCCTCACCAGAGAAAACCTGTTCGGGGCGGAGATTGGCATTGGGAACCGCATAGGTCCCCCCGGTTGCGACAATCTGGTAAAGTTCCGCCACGGTCGGATAGCGCCATGCCTCCCCGAATGACAGCTTGACCTCCCATCGGGGATTGATCTGCCAGTCGAGCGTTGCCTTGGGCGAAAAATTGGTCGAATGTTCCGACGGCTGGCTGGCCGCCATCTTTCCCGCCAGATTAAACCCGTCAGAGGCCCGCCAGAACTCAAGCCTTCCACCAGCCGTCAGGGTAAGACCCGGCGCGAACTTCCAGACTTCCTGTGCCCACAGGGCGTAGGTCGTTGTCCGTCCCCGCCCGTTGGCATAGAGCGTGCCATTGCCAGTGGGCGCTGAAGACGCCCAATTATCGGTGTTGTAGGTCGGGTTCCGCAGGTCATACTGGTCACGATGCGCACCGAAACTGAGCTCATGCGCCCCGCCTGGACCAGTGGGCCGCCAGATGCCCTTGATATCCGCGTTCGTCCAGCCTGAACCGCTCATGTTGGCAATGTAGCCATCGCGGGTAAAATTCGTGCCACCCAGCACGCCTGCCGGATTGCGCTGGCTATCCTGCAGATAATCATAATCAGTAAAAATGGCCTCGGCGTCCCAATGCCCTTTCGTACTGGTCTTGAGCGCTATGGTGTTCATCAGATGCTGTTCATTATAGGTGTAGGTATCATTGGCAAAGCCGGACACACCGCCAAATGTCGTAGCCCCAGATGCGGTTGACAGATAGGACTGCGCATGCGCCCGGGTCTGGCTGTCCCAGAATCCGATCATGTAGTTGAAATGTAGCCAGTCCATAAAATCATAGCGTATCCGCAGCGTCAGGTTGTCCATCGTGCTATGTTGGAGGCCGCCAGCGCCCATGACGTTGGCGACAGATCCTGTTTTGCTCAGGGACGGAATACCACCTGCGGTACCGGCAGGCATCGACGTGTTTGTGACGTAAAAAAGCGGCTCACTGAGGCTTTCCTCCCGGTTGGCGCTAAACAGCCATGAAAAATGTCCCGATCGATCGCCGATTGTGACTGCGCTGTTTGACGATCCATAATTGCCCTTGGTTCTATAACCGCCATAAGTCTGCACACTTCCGGTCTGCTTGAGCGTCGCCGTAAAGCGATCCGGCATGCGGGTTGTAATCAGCACGACACCCCCCATCGAATTGCCGGGGTACGCGGCGGCAAAGGGACCGTAGAGCATGTCGACCCGCTCAATCTGCTCGGGAGTGACCATGCCCCAGCGGGGAGCACCATTTGTGTTGTTGTTGGAGATGAGGGCAGAAATCGACGCGTCATCGACATAAACCAGGCTGCGCGCGCTGGAGTTCACACCCCATGTCCGTGTCTCCAGCGTGGCCTGTGTATCGCCGTTATTGCGTTTACGGACAACGAGGCTGGGCATGTATTTGAGCGCATCCTCGGTATCCACGATGTTGGTCGTGGCCTCGATCTGCTGCCGGTCGATGCCTGCTGTCGTCTGCGGTAGGGCAAATCGACGAATATCTGGTGCACTCCGATGCCCCACGACTGCAACATGCTCCGTTGGGCTGCCCGAGGAACTGAGGGATACATGACCATCGGAAGGGGGTATGGCCTTGCGAGGAAGATTCTCCTGCTCCTTCGACAGGGCGGGCGTCGTTATTCCCGCGGCGACAAATAAGCAAATGGCGAGCGCCGCATAATGCGCGTCAGCACTGCGCACGACGCGTGCACGTACCGTATGACCTGACATGACGTCTGTCCTGAACTGGGCTGCAATAGCCAGCAGGCATTCATCGTCCGACTCTTTGCGGCTCTCATGTTCGTCACGCGCAGGAACCGCAATAGCCCTGCGTGGGAGAACAAAAAATTGGCAAAGAAACAGAAAACCGCCCG
>NZ_JBXAYQ010000091.1:0-3835 GCF_057359305.1 Komagataeibacter ossonobensis
AAACTATTTTCTGAAGGTCTGCCAAAAGATATTCAAGAGGCAATGGCATGAACGCTTTTCATCTTGATGCTGATCTAGAAATCGGCACAGTCTTTGAGGTAACTGGAAGTTCCATAAAGATTGCTCTTAAACGCGACATCAGAGAACTAACACGTAGCTATGGCGGTCGTGTATACGATGTTGGCCAAATTGGCAGTATTGTCAAAATGCACCTTGGTCGTCGGATTCTTTTTGCGACAGTAAGACTGTTGCGTTTACAGTCTGACGAAGAAACTGCCGCGCTGGCAGCCTCACAAACCAATTCTGTTGACCAAGACCGTCGGGTAATCGAGGCTGATCTACTAGGGGAAGCATGGTTTAACGCATCAGAAAACGAACTATCATTTAAACGAGGAGTTTCTACTTATCCATTGCCACTGCAATCTGTATATTTGATTACAAAAGAAGAAACAGACACGTTATTTGCAAGCGCAGAAAAGACCGCAGGGAACGGCCCTAATCGTCTTGTTCCAATCGGGACATACGTTGGCGCAACACGCGTCCCTTGTCGTGCAAATATGGATAAACTTTTCGGACATCATTGTGCTATTCTTGGATCGACAGGATCTGGAAAATCAAGTGCTGTTGCAGCAGTTATTCACTCGATTCTAGAACATCAATGTGTACCGAACGCACCAACGCGCCCATGTATTATTCTTATCGATCCGCATGGAGAATATGCCTCTGCTTTTCAAGGAAAGGCTAAAGTGTATCGTGCCTATAATGCACTTGGTCAAAACTCGGAAGATGTGACAACTCTGAAATTACCATATTGGTTGATGTCCAGCGATGAATTTCGTTCACTGGTAATTGGAAAAACAGAGTTCGAAGCTACTTCTCAGTCTAATACTGTTTACAAGGCGCTTACCCATGCACGCATGGTCGCTGCTGGACTGGCACATAGTGCAATTGGGAGTATCCCTGCTGATCTTCCGGTTGGACAGCATCCTGAGCATCCCATGCCGATTGCGGATATAACGGAAGATCAACTCGCCTCATTTGACCGTGATAAGCCTCGTCCGTTTAAACTCTCTGAATTTCGAGAGCACATCACAGCTAGACAAGCAAAACGGCTTAACAAAGATAAAAAATGGGAAGACGTAACGCCTTCTGAATTCCAAAAAGACTATGCCTCAATTCTAAATAAGTTTCATGTTCTAACAACCGACCCCAGAATTCGTTTCCTAATGGATGAACATAAAGCAGATTCTCCAACGCTTTCCGATGTTTTGGCTCAATTCTTAAATGTAGATGGAACCGATGATGCATGTTTGAAAATCATTGATATATCAGGGCTTCCGAACGAAGTTGCTGGACCGTTAACAGGTTCAATCGCACGCCTTTTATTTCAATATAAAATTCATCAGACTCGCGAAGAACGCGAAGAAGATCCGATATTATTTGTTTGCGAGGAAGCTCACCGTTATGTACCCAATCGAGGAGAAGCGCAGTATGAAGTTGCTCAGACTGCTATTCGACGCCTTGCTCGTGAGGGTCGGAAATACGGTTTAGGGCTAATGCTGGTATCTCAGCGACCAACAGACATAGAAGATACTGTAATATCTCAATGTAATTCTTGGATTGTCTTGCGTCTTGCAAACAGTAGCGATCAAGAGCATGTGGCGCGGATACTACCCGACAGTCTGTCAGGGATGACAAAAATGCTTTCCTCTCTCCCTCGGCAAGAGGCTCTTTTCGTCGGAGAAGCGGCAGCTATTCCAGCACGAATTCGCTTGCGTAGTTTAAGGCACGACCAATTGCCGAATTCACATGATATTTCTTTTGCCGCGGGCTGGTCATCAGTCGGCACGACGACTTCGAACCTTAAAAATATTGTTTCACGAATGACATCATAGTGACCAGGAAGGCCGTTCGTGAGATCGTGGTATATGGCGGCCCATAAGCTGATCTCTGGACGGAAACCAGACATTTTGCTCCCCCTCAATTTCTTCCATTCGAATTAGAATTGACCCTATTATACTATAGTCTGTGTAAGACATAACTTATAAATCTTCTGCCGCTCGCAACATCCTTTAACTAAAGGTAAAACCTACTTTTCATAATTATGTCTATGTGTTGCTATGATGAGATGTGCATTCACACCTGAAACAGGTAAAGGAAAGTTTAAATAATGATGCAATCAAGTTCTAATAATGGTGACGGAAATATTATTGTTCAGATTGTAGGAGAAAACCATAACGTCACTATTCAGGGAGCTGCTACATTACGACTGACATCATATGAACAATCCGTTTACACGGCGGCTCCTGCAGAAGCGAAGCAGATAGGGAAGCCGGGCTATACACCGAGCGGTCGGCAGGTAGTGTCGATTCTTTCCCCGTTTAATCGGGACAGTTTGCCGCTTCAGGGGCGCAATGAACTGATATCCGAGCTGAAGGCGTGGCTGCAAACAGATGCAGCAGTCTCGATTCAGGTCGTGAGCGGTAAAGGGGGAAGCGGCAAGACACGACTTGCAGCCGAACTTGCTGTCTGGGCACGAGACCAGAAATGGATAGCTGGTTTTGCACGACGAGATGATTTAGATATTTTTCGGAAAAGCGGATGTAAATCTGTATGGAATGATCCCTGCCTTGTCGTGATAGATTATGTAGCTGCAAAAAGTGATGCGATCGGTGCATGGCTTCGCACCCTTGTACATACAGACAAAAAGAAAAGCTTTCCTTTCCGTCTATTACTAATCGAGCGCACTAGTGGAGTTGAAGCTTCTTGGTGGCGCAATCTGTTCGAGTTATCTGGGGTCAACGGGGCAGCAATTCGTAGTCTCCTAGCAGAGAGCGCGCCACTTTCCTTAAATATTATTTCCGACCCTGTAAGGCGTTTTGCAATTTTTAAATCAGCTTGCGAGGTAGCAGGAGCGAAACATATTCCGAACAGAGACAACACGCTAGACAGGAAACTATCAGAAATCAGTCTAGGCGGAGAACCGCTGTTTCTCGCGATGTTTGGACTGGTGACGGCCCAGGTAGGTCTGTTCAGTGCACATGCTCTAAAGGCAGATCGAATTGCGCTTGAATTGGCTGGACAGGAAATGGAGCGCATTGAAATGCATTGGACTGCCGCAGGGCTGACTCTCTGTGGCGAGAGGTTACTACCAGGACATCTTGCAGCCGTCACAACCATTTTAGGTGGGCTGAGCGAAAACGATATGCACGAAACCATTGCCGAAGAATCAGCTGCACTCCATCAAGGCATTGCGGAAGACCGGACTGGGGATGCAAGAGCCGCTCTTCATGTAGCGCTTCCCGCTGAAAATGGTGGAGTCGCGGCGATTGTGCCGGATATCCTAGGTGAAGCCTTAGTTATCAAAGCGTTTGCGCGATTATCACCTAATCTGGCTGTTTCCACAATCCGACGTATTGCTACAAAAAATCGTAAGACCGTAACGGATTTTGTAGTGCGAGCCTGTCAGGATTTTCTGATTCGTGGGCAGAGAACTCCGCTAGAATGGATAAAAGCACTACAGGCGGACGCTGATGAGATAGAAATATTGAAACAGCTCATCGATGCAATGCCTACGCGAACCGTTGAACTACGAGAGGTGGCGCTTGAATTAATAGAAGCTATGTTAATGCAACTACCTGTCGAATCGATGTTTAATCAACAACGCGCTGGATTACTCAACAATCTTTCAAACCGCCTGGCGGCCCTCGGACGCCGGGAAGAAGCACTCGACGCTGTGCAGGGAGCTGTCACGCTATACAGGACACTGGCCTCAGAGCGGCCGGATGCTTTCCGGCCCGATCTGGCCAGAGCACTGAATAATCTTTCAAACCGC
>NZ_JBXAYQ010000092.1:0-3782 GCF_057359305.1 Komagataeibacter ossonobensis
TGCAGTGTCGACCAACACTTCTTTCGTCGCACTATCGACAGAAGGTGCTGCGGTTGCTTCGTCCACGGGAGCGGTCTGGGGCACCAAAACCTTACGTCCGAGACCCGCGTCTCGCGCCAGAGTCGCCCGCATTTTGGCATACTCCGGAGCAACCATGGGATAATCCATAGGAAGCTGCCACTTCTCTCGGTATTGCGTTGGCGTCATTCCGTACCTTGTCTGCAGGTGACGCTTGAGCATTTTGAGTTTTTTGCCATCTTCCAGACAGACGATGTAGTCAGGAAATACCGACTGCGCGACTGGAACTGCGGGTTGCTGGGCAGGGATGCTGCTGTTTTTCTCTGTGGCCGGTGTTGTTTCGCGGATAGCGGCGTAGACATCGCGGATAAACGCCGGGACATGTTCTGTCGGCAGAGAGGTATTGGTATTGCCGAGATGCGCTGCCACGATGTCGCTCATGGCAATTACAATTGCCGGGGTTAGGTCGTCTGATTGGTCCATGATAAAGCCTCTCCGCTATATTTTTGCCGAATAACATTGCCGGAGTGTAAGTCTTTATGCAATCGGCAAAATATGGCGTATCGAAAGCTAAATTATATATTGCGGTACGTTGCCTACATCGATCACATTGCACCATGAACATCAAGTTTTACGCAAATTGTATGCGGCGGAGCCTGCCCCTGATTACGCTATCAGACGGCGTAAACTGGCTTATGCAGCGGGCCTTTCACGAAAACTACGGCTCACCTCAATGTCGATGATAAGTTTTTTTAGTCGGAATATATCCACACACGAATTTTCCATGACGTGGTGAGCGGATACAGTATTTATCTCTATCACCTGTCTGATGATCACCCCGGGTTATCCTGCAGATAATGCTGCCAGTCATGACTGTGTAACGATATAGCCGCGTTTCAGGCGATAACGGATCATCGCGGTCAGAGCATTCACCGCAGCGCCTTCGTCGGGATAGAGATCCACGCGCTGGGTGCCAGCTGTCCCGATCCTGCCCCAGTTACGAACAAGTGCAGCACCACCGAACAGGTCGGGCTGAACTGACAGTCCGTAATACCGCCACTCATTGAAACTGGGTTGAATACGGCGCAACTGGACCGATAGCGGGAACAGTCCAAGTTGTATTGTTTTCCCTGAGGGAACGGCGCTCCTTGATCTTCTGGATGTCATATTGGTCCTGCGCATCGCATGATGCTAACATGATCTATTATCCAAGTACAGATATTCTGAACTTCTTTCAGCCTTTTGCAACTCCGCGTGGAGCATGCATGGATCATTTCCTACGATCTATGGGTCGGATGATACGATGCGGATGTCTTCCGATACGTCAATCATCCAGCACATTGGTGGTTGCCTCAAGCCATGACCCGGTCGAAGATGACGTAGAAGACGCTTTTTCTCGCCACTCAGGCGTGACTGCCCTTCGATCAGCCAGAAAGTGCAGGGCATGTTTCGAACATGCGTTGCCCGCAGAATATTGACGAAACACTTGGTAACAATAATGAGATATACGTTACAACAAGACGGAATCGTGTAGATTGAGCAGCCTGATCATGATTCCGTGGAGCCAGGTGACCAGATTAAATCACTACGGAAATCGTCAACAATAGCAAAGTATATCGGGTTATGCCGCTCCAGCGCTCCGTAAGAAACATGGCAACCGTGCACTGCGTTGCTTCAGTGTGTTCGTCTTGATCCGTGTGAGGATGATATGAAGTTTGATGAACTTCGCTCGCGTTTCGAGCTTATCGATGACGAACAATCCGGACAGCTATGTCTGACGCTGGTTCAGGCGATTTTAGCGCTGAGATGCAATATTGAATACATTGCTTCTCCAGCGAAAACATCAACTGCCAGGCGTGAGCAGGCAAGATCATTGCACCCCATTCTGGTGCTTTGCCACGAAAAAGGCCGTCAGTTGAAAGACGACCACCCGAATTCCCATTATTTGCAACTCCGCGTTGATATTCTTGTAAAAATGATAAGCGAGATGTCGGTCGAGGAGTTAGGAAGCGAAGCAGAAGATACGTTTATTCTCTCCCCGATCCCCCCCCCTTTTGAAAATCTCCTGTCTCAAGAAAGGGGAAACGACAAGGGATGATTTTTTAATCGCAGTCGCATGATCAGGGCGTACAGGACATAGGTATTGTCCGGAGTCCGCCATGCGCTGTTTCTACGTGTTGCCATTTCTCCTGCTCATGCACGCGCCAGCGCGAGGACAGCAATGCTCTGTGTCTACTCCGATTGAGTCCAGGAGCGACACCATAGGGCCGACCCTGGAACATGATGATAAAGGTAGGACCGATGCAGTCGCCCACCTTGGGATCGCAGGGGCCAACATCGAAAAACTACCCGATCTCCACGGGTTCGAAGCTGGCATCGCCCATACCCGGAACGAACTCCTGGTCTTTTTCGCCCCGGAAAGCCACGCGATCGTGCTTAGCGGCACGCTGATCCCGGTACCCTACGACACCCTACGTTCCCTGGCCGGGTCGCGCGCCCACGATCTCGCACCGGTCGATGGCATCAGGGGAATGTTTGTTCGGGCGGATAACCGTTTTCAGGTCGTCTATGCGACCCCGGATGGCAAGGCAGCAGTCGCGGCCCGGATGTGGGGTGCCGCTGGACAGGACATCACGAAAGACCAGATCAGGGGCATTCCTGGAGCCGTCCCAGAAATCAGTATCTCTGGCGCTTCATCCGACGCTAACGAACAGTCCGAGTTCCAGGGGCTCTCGGGAGGCCTTATAGGGATACCTTCCGCCCCGGAAGTCATCATGTTCATAGACCCGCAATGCATTTACTCGATGAAGGCGATGCATATCCTTCAGCCCGCAATCGATGCAGGGAAAGTTCGCCTGAAAATAGTCCCGCTGTCATTGCTTGATTACGAGGATAACGGCGCCAGTACCGTCAATGCGAGAGCCATGCTATCGCTCCCGGCAAACGAGATGGCACAAGCGTGGGTCAACGGTCGTCTAAACCCGGGATTGGCTGCACCTGAACCGGATAGTGGGGAGAAGCTTGCCCGTAATACCCGGATTGCACGGCAGATAGGGCTCACAGGGACACCAACGTTCGTCTGGATGCACCGCAATGGCGGGACCGGCCGGCTCGACGGCGTTCCCACGGATGTCGCCACATTTCTCACCTCGGTCTCGCAATGAAGACACGACAGGACCAGACCGGCCCGCGGCGTTTTTTTGAAAGAACGCGCAAGGTGGCCCGCGTGGTGATTGGCGACCCACGTACATTGGTCGCCTGGTCCGATGTAACGAGGAATGCCGCGCTGATTGAAGCCCTCGGGAAGGCATTACTGAAGCCTAAAGCCGGTATGCAGGGCCCGCGGGCGCCAGACGGTACCCCTATTGATATCGCCGCGGTCGCTGCCGAATACGGCGTCGAACCCCGCGTTGTGGCGATCTTACTCGATCAGAGACAGCATGAGACATACAGGCGGGCGCTTGCTGCCAGTATGCTCGCTGTTGTTCTGGTGCTTGGCTGGACCGGAGAAATGCTCCTTTCCCACTGGAAGGGCAGCCAACTCCTTGCTGCGCTGGAGTTCGCACCCTTCTGGACATTTCTGACACTCGTGGCGTTTCAGAACGCGTGGCTCAACTGGCAGATCCGCGAACGCCGCCTGGGTTCCGCCCGCCAATTTGTCGCCACCGCCGACAGCCTCATTCCACGCAGGCCGTAACCGCAAGTCCATCTGCTTTACGCTGGTGAATAGATAGGATTGGCGGAGCACTCAGAACGTGCCGGGT
>NZ_JBXAYQ010000093.1:0-3310 GCF_057359305.1 Komagataeibacter ossonobensis
GCCGGCGTTTGTACGGAGCACGGCCATGTCGTTCCAGCTCAACCTCTTCGGCACAACCGCTCTCGCAGAAACCCAGAACGACCTTTTCTGGGGCGAACTTGAAGGCGAAGATGGCTCGCCCCCTGTCTTGCCGGCCGCGATGGCCCTTCCCAAGATCGACTTTCATATGGTGGCCGACCGAGGCCTCGCTGACACCTGGAAACAGCGGGCTCGTGACAATGCACTGGCTATCGCGCTGCTCAAGGAGATTGAAGAAGCAGACCGAAACGCCTCTTCCCCCGAACAGATCATCCTGTCACGCTTCATTGGCTTTGGAGCAGGAGAACTGGCGAACAACCTGTTTCCGTCCGGAAGCGATAGCGCCCGCCCAGGCTGGGAAGAAATTGGCGAAGCGATCCATGCCTCCACAACAGACGTTGAAAGGGCAGGACTGAAACGCGCGACACAATATGCGCATTTTACCCCTGAACTGATCGTGCACGCACTCTGGAACAAAGTGCTGCAGATGGGCTTCAGAGGCGGTTCCGTGCTTGAACCCGGCTGTGGGACCGGTCTTTTCATCGCGGCCCGACCGGAAAGGCTCGAGGGACGCATCGCCTTTACCGGGATCGAGAATGATCCGATTACGGCAAGGATTGCGCACAGGCTCTATCCGAACCAGTGGATCCGCAGCGAAGATTTCACGACAGCGAAGCTCGCAGACGGGTATGACCTTGCGATCGGTAATCCACCCTTTTCCAATCGCACCGTGCGTGGCCCGGAAGGCCTGGGGCCGCTTGGCCTGAGCCTGCATGACTTTTTCATCGCCCGATCCATCGAAGCACTCCGCCCGGGCGGCATCGCAGTTTTCGTGACGTCCCGCCATACGCTGGACAAGACGGACAGCACCGCGCGCCGGACCATCGCCGAGATGGCTGACCTCGTGGGGGCGGTCCGGCTTCCGGCCGGGGCGATGCGCGATGATGCCGGCACGGACGTGGTGGTGTTCCGCAAGCGCATGATCGGCGACATGGTCGACGATGAGACCTGGCTGGAGACCGACCCCCTTGCGGATAGCGACCAGGGTAACGGTCCGCTCCTCGTCAATCGCTACTTCCTCGACCATCCGGAGCAGGTGCTCGGTCGCCACCGCTGGACCACCACCCAGTTCGGTCCCGACTACACGTGCAACGCGACTGACGGCTTCAGGCTCGATGTAATGTTGCCCGAGGCCCTGAGCCGGATCGGGCAGGACGTGCGCTTTCCGGAACCCCTGGACCAGCGCATTGTCCGGCCGGCAGGAGCCGGTGTGCTGGTCGGCACGGCTGCCGATGGCGCCCAGCTGAAAGAGGGCTCCTACTTCGTCACGAAAGGCGTGCTGCAGCAGATCTGCGATGGACAGGCTGTGACGGTCGCCATCAGGAAGGGGGATCAGAAGGACGGCATCTTCCAGAAGCATGCCCGGATCATTACCGCGCTGATACCCGTCCGGGATGCGGCACGCGCAGTCCTGCGGGCGCAGCTGGAGAACCTGCCCTACGGACGCCTGCAGGGTGATCTGAAGCGTGCCTATTTCAGCTTTGTCCGACAGTTCGGCCCGATCAACCTGATGAATGTGACGGTCAGGATCGATCCGGAAACCGGGGTCGAAAACGAAACCCAGCGGCGGCCAAACCTCACGCCATTTTACGATGATCCCGACGTCTGGCTGGTCTCGTCCATCGAGGAATACGACGAGGCGACACAGAAAGGCCGGATGGGACCAATTTTCTCGGAGCGGGTCATTCATGCGCCTGTCGAACCCCAGATCCATTCCGCCCACGACGCCCTGGCCGTCTGCCTGCATGAAACAGGCGGCGTGGAAATGCCGCGGATCGCGGAACTCATGGGAAAGTCCGAAGCTGAGGTCGCGGCCGCACTGGGGGATACGGTCTATCTCGATCCGGTACGGAGTGTGGACGGTCGCGATGTCTGGGTCACGGCTGATGAAATGCTCTCCGGCGCCGTGCGGACCAAGCTGGAAGAGGCACGCGACGCGGCCCGGATCGATGGGCGCTACGCCCGGAACGTCACGGCGCTGGAAGCCGTCCAGCCAGCCGATCTACGTCCGTCTGAGATCACCGCGCGCCTTGGCGCTCCGTGGTTGCCGGTCAGCGACATCATCGCCTTTACCGCCGAGGTGCTCGGGGTCGAAACGGTCATCTATCACGCGCCCGCGGTCGCCTGCTGGACCGTGGAGAAACGGGCGTTCATGGGCAAGGCCGAGGCTACGTCAGTCTGGGGAACGGAACGGCGACATGCCGGCGAACTGCTGGAAGATGCCCTGACGCAGGCATCGCCAAAAATATGGGATGTCTGGCGGGATGGCGATGGCAATGAGCACCGCGAACTGAACACACAGGAGACCGAAGCCGCAAAGGAAAAACTGGCGGCGATCAGGCGTGCGTTCGAGACATGGGTCTGGCAGGATGGCGATCGGGCCGAGCGGCTGGTCAGGCTGTATAACGACACCTACAACAACCTCGTGGCTCGCGCGTTTGATGGCTCCCATCTGCGCCTGTCCGGTGCAAGCACCACGATCAGCCTGCGCCCCCACCAGAAACGGGTCATCTGGCGGATCATCGCCGCGGGCGGCACGTATATCGCGCACGCGGTCGGTTCGGGAAAGACCTTCTCGATGGTTGCGGCCGTCATGGAGCAGAAGCGGCTTGGCCTGGTCAGCAAGGCGATGATTGCCGTCCCTGGTCACTGCCTCGCCCAGATGGCCCGCGAATTCCTCATGCTCTACCCGACCGCGCGGATCCTTGTCGCCGACGAGACGAACTTCGTGAAGGCAAAGCGCCAGCGGTTCCTCGCCCGGGCCGCGACCGGAAACTGGGATGCGATCATCATCACGCATGATGCATTCAGGTTCATCCCGGTGGAGGGGGATTTCGAGCGCCAGATGATCGAGGCGCAGATCGCGTCTTACGAGGACGTGCTGGAAAGCGTCGACGCGGCCGACCGCCTGTCGCGCAAGCGGGTCGAGAGCATGAAGGAGAAGATGCAGGCGAAGCTGGAAGGCCTTGCCGCTCGAAAGGACGATCTCGTGCATCTGGGAGAGATTGGCATCGACCAGATCCTCGTCGATGAAGCGCAGCAGTTCCGGAAGCTGAGCTTTGCAACCAACCAGTCCGACCTCAAGGGGGTCGATCCGAACGGCTCGCAGCGGGCCTGGGATCTCTTCGTGAAGACGCGCTACCTGGCGGCAAAAAATCCGGAACGCCCGCTGATCATGGCGTCCGGCTCCCCGATCACCAATACGCTGGCCGAAATGTGGACGGTCAGCCGG
>NZ_JBXAYQ010000094.1:0-3073 GCF_057359305.1 Komagataeibacter ossonobensis
AGCAGTGTCGATCAACACTTCTTTCGTCGCACTATCGACAGAAGGTGCTGCGGTTGCTTCGTCCACGGGAGCGGTCTGGGGCACCAAAACCTTACGTCCGAGACCCGCGTCTCGCGCCAGAGTCGCTCGCATTTTGGCATACTCCGGAGCAACCATGGGATAATCCATAGGAAGCTGCCACTTCTCCCGGTATTGCGTTGGCGTCATTCCGTACCTTGTCTGCAGGTGACGCTTGAGCATTTTGAGTTTTTTGCCATCTTCCAGACAGACGATGTGGTCAGGAAACACCGACTGCCCGACTGGAACTGCAGGCTGCTGGGCAGGAATGCTGCTGTTTTTCTCTGTGGCCGGTGTTGTTTCGCGGATAGCAGCGTAGACATCGCGGATAAACGCCGGGACATGTTCTGTCGGCAGAGAGGTATTGGTATTGCCGAGATGCGCTGCCACTATGTCGCTCATGGCAATTACAATTGCCGGGGATAGGTCGTCTGATTGGTCCATGATAAAGCCTCTCCGCTATATTTTTACCGAATAACATTGCCGGAGTGTAAGTCTATATGCAATCGGCAAAATATGGCGTATCGAAAGCTGAATTATATATTGCGGTACGTTGCATACATCGATCACATCGCACCATGAACATCAAGTTTTACGCAAATTGTATGCGGCGGAGCCTGCCCCTGATTACGCTATCAGACGGCGTAAACTGGCTTATGCAACGGGCCTTTCACAAAAACTACGGCTCACCCCAATGTCGATGATAAGTTTTTTAGTCCGAATATATCCACACACGAATTTTCCATGACGTGGTGAGCGGATACAGTATTTATCTCTATCACCTGCCTGATGATCACAGCGGGCTACCCCTGCAGGTAATGCAGCCAGTCATGGCTGTGTAACGATATAGCCGCGTTTCAGGCGATAACGGATCATCGCGGTCAGAGCATTCACCGCGGCGCCCTCGTCGGGATAGAGATCCACGCGCTGGGTGCCAGCTGTCCCGATCCTGCCCCAGTTACGAACAAGCGCAGCACCACCGAACAGGTCGGGCTGAACTGACAGTCCGTAATACCGCCACTCATTGAAACTGGGTTGAATACGACGCAACTGGACAGATAACGGGAACAGTCCAAGCTGTATTGTTTTCCCTGGGGGAACGGCGCTCCTTGATCTTCTGGATGTCATATTGGTCCTGCGCATCGCATGATGCTAACATGATCTATTATTCAAGTACAGATATTCTGAACTCCTTTCAGCCTTTTGCAACGCCGCGTGGAGCATGCATGGATCATTGCCTGCGATCTATAGGTCGGATGGTACGATGCGGATGTCTTCCGATACGTCAATCATCCAGCACATTGGTGGTTGCCTCAAGCCATGACCCGGTCGGAAGATGACGTAGAAGACCCTTTTTCTCGCCACTCAGGCGTGAGTGTCAATCGATCAGCCAGAGAGCACTCTGGATGTTTCGAACATGCGTTGCCCGCAGAACATAGACGATACACTCGGTAACAATAATGAGATATACGTTACAACAAGACGGAATCGTGTAGATTGAGCAGCCTGATCATGAGTCCGTGGAGCTAAGTGACCAGATTAAATCACGACGAAAATCGTCAATAATAGCAAAGTATATCGAGTTATGCCGCTCCAGCGCTCCGTAAGAAACATGGCAACCGTGCACTGCGTTGCTTCAGTGTGTTCGTCTTGATCCGTGTGAGGATGACATGAAGTTTGATGAACTTCGCTCGCGTTTCGAGCTTATCGATGACGAACAATCCGGACAGCTATGTCTGACGCTGGTTCAGGCGATTTTAGCGCTGAGATGCAATATTGAATACATTGCTTCTCCAGTGAAAACATCAACTGCCAGGCGTGAGCAGGCAAGATCATTGCACCCCATTCTGGTGCTTTGCCACGAAAAAGGCCGTCAGTTGAAAGACGACCACCCGAATTCCCATTATTTGCAACTCCGCGTTGATATTCTTGTAAAAATGATAAGCGAGATGTCGGTCGAGGAGTTAGGAAGCGAAGCAGAAGATACGTTTATTCTCTCCCCGATCCCCCCCCCTTTTGAAAATCTCCTGTCTCAAGAAAGGGGAAACGACAAGGGATGATTTTTTAATCGCAGTCGCATGATCAGGGCGTACAGGACATAGGTATTGTCCGGAGTCCGCCATGCGCTGTTTCTACGTGTTGCCATTTCTCCTGCTCATGCACGCGCCGGCGCAAGGACAGCAATGCTCTGTGTCTACTCCGATTGAGTCCAGGAGCGACACCGTAGGGCCGACCCTGGAACATGATGATAAGGGTAGGACCGATGCAGTCGCCCACCTTGGGATCGCAGGGGCCAACATCGAAAAACTACCCGATGTCCACGGCTTCGAAGCTGGCATCGCCCATACCCGGAACGAACTCCTCGTCTTTTTCGCCCCGGAAAGCCACGCGATCGTGCTTAGCGGCACACTGATCCCGATACCCTACGACACCCTACGTTCCCTGGCCGGATCGCGCGCCCACGATCTCGCACCTGTCGATGGCATCAGGGGAATGTTTGTTCGGGCGGATAACCGTTTTCAGGTCGTCTATGCGACCCCGGATGGCAAGGCGGCAGTCGCTGCCCGCATGTGGGGCGCCACCGGACAGGACATCACGAAAGACCAGATCAGGGGCATTCCTGGAGCCGTCCCAGAAATCAGTATCTCTGGCGCTTCATCCGACGCTAACGAACAGTCCGGGCTCCAGGGTCTCTCGGGAGGCCTTATAGGGACACCTTCATCCCCGGAAGTCATCATGTTCATAGACCCGCAATGCATCTACTCGATAAAGGCGATGCATATCCTTCAGCCCGCAATCGATGCAGGGAAAGTTCGCCTGAAAATAGTCCCGCTGTCATTGCTTGATTACGAGGATAACGGCGCCAGTACCGTCAATGCGAGAGCCATGCTGTCGCTTCCGGCACACGAAATGGCACAAGCGTGGGTCAACGGTCGTCTAAACCCGGGATTGGCTGCACCTGAACCGGATAGTGGGGAGAAGCTTGCCCGTAATACCCGGATTGCACGGCAGATAG
>NZ_JBXAYQ010000095.1:0-3012 GCF_057359305.1 Komagataeibacter ossonobensis
CGCGGTGGTGCTGCCGGGTGATGCGCAGGTATGGTTCCAGCCCGCGCCGAACTTTAATGGTGACCCGTCGAACATCTCGTTTACGGCAACGGTGGTGGACAATACCGCCGCTCCCGCCTTTACCGGGACGGATGGCAGGGCCGTGGCGGGTAATGCCATAACCGGCGTGGCAACGGGGGTTGATGTCAGCAACACCGGCGGTGGCACCGCACTTGATGGGGTGCCGGTGCAGGTGAGCACCAGCGTCACGCCGGTCAATGACGCGCCGGTTGCCACCGGGAGCGCCACGCTGCCCTCGGCTGATGCCAATAACCAGCAGGTCAGGGGCGATAGGATTTCCAGCCTGTTCGGACCGACTTTCTCCGATCAGGCCGACCAGCAGCGTAGTGCCTCCAATCCCGATGGCTCGGTGCCCGACCATCTGCAGGGCATTGCCATTGTGGGCAATATGGCCAACCCGGCAACGCAGGGTACATGGCAGTATTCAACCAATGGGGGCAGGACATGGCATAATGTCAGCATCTCGGTTTCCGCCACGGCAGCCCTTGTGTTGCCTGCCAACGCGGAACTGCATTTTGCGCCCGTAACAGGCTTTACTGGCACGCCGGGCGGCCTGTCTGCCGCACTGGTCGAGACCAACAGCACGTTGGCCACGGGCACGGCAGCACAGGTGGCAGATGTTTCGGCACTGATGGCCGATGAGACCAGCCATGTTTCGCAGACTACGGTGGCACTGAACACAAATGTGACGCAGCAGGAGGGCAATCCCGCCCTTTCGGGCTCGACCCTCAACAATGACCTCAGTTCTTCTGACCTGCTCAAGACATCAGTGGAGGACGGGTTTGAGAACGAGTTCCAGCGTGGCTTTGGCGTTGCGCACCAGACATGGATACGTGGCACGTCGCTCTACCGGTTCGTGACAACCAACCAGCAATATGATGTCGATGTGCCTGCCGGTGCCTTCAACAGCTCGGATGGAACGGACCTCAACCTGACCATTACGGCACGCCAGGCCGGCGGTGCGCCACTGCCTGACTGGGTCTCGTTCGATGCGGATCGCCGCTGCTTTTCCATGATCGCGCCAGATGATGCCACGGGTTCCATCGACCTGACCCTTATTGGTCGCGATGAATATGGCCATGAGGCGGAAGTTGATGTGCATGTGGTGATCGGACACGAACATCCAGCATGGGAGATGGCCGATGATCCGTCCATTCCGCAGGCTGTGGATCACGCGATGCATGTCGTGGAGCAGGACATGAACTGGCTTGCCTTCAACCCCGATTTTCATCGCGGTGGCCATCACGTTGCCGAGCCAGCCCCCGGTAAAAAGGGACTGCGTGCACAGATGCGTCAGATCGGCCAGAGAGCAGCGCATGCACGCAGCCGTGATCTGGTCAATCACTGATTGCCAGGTTGCGCGCATGGTTGGCAACGGAGCGCCAGATACGAACGGGTTTTGTTGGAAAGAAGGATATCGATACTGTTGCACTGAATAGTCCCTAGATTTCTGGACACCCGAACTCCTAAAAATGAGGACAGGAGGCGTTGATGGGGAAGCCCAATTTTAGTGATGGGTTCAAGCGTGATGCGGTGGTGCAGATTACCGAACGGGGATATGCGCTAGCGGAAGTTTCGCAGCGGCTCCCGGGTAGTACACATTGCCTGTATGCGTGGACGCGGCAACTTGCGAAGGTGGTACGGCGATACTCGCAAGTTATCGTATTGAGCAGGAGGGTAGCCGAACCAACGTTTTTGTGCAGCCAACGCCTTCAACCAGATACGCGCATTAGCGTCTTCGAGTTGTCGCGACACAAAGCGTCAAGACGTTGGGGATTCATTTAGGTCAGGTGGCAGACGCGCTGCTGTGAATAATCCCGTTCGGTCATCGCCCAGGTCACGGCCTCCTGCCGCAGGCCACGTGTCACGAGCTTTTTTTACCAGCAGCCCCTTTAATGCCGGGATGTCTCCATGATGCTTTTCGTCTGGAGTTATCATGTCCGTTTGATGCTTTCGCAGGGCTTCGGTGATCTTGGTCAGCGTAAATCGTGCTTTTTTCATGATCCGTCTCCAGTGGACAGATCAAACTTCAAATCGAGGACATTTCAGGAAGTAAGGTCAAGCACGTCAAGGGGGGGACTGCGCGAGACGGATTTTAATAGACGGTTATCTGCCCCCATGGGCTGTTACTCAGACTATACCACTATATCTACACCGTTCCCTGGAACCAGGGAAAATCACACATCACACGTATCCAGACGATAATGATAAATAAAATTGTTAATTTTTATAATATATTTTATATATATTAAATTAAAACTAATTCGCTATACTTAAGTTATTTTCTGGCTTCTCGAAATAAATATACGTCGGTTAAGGACAGATTTCCTTATCCTGCGATATGTGGATCCGAAGTATATTTTGGCCATAACTTTTCAGTAAAATCAATATATTGCATAAAATATGAAATTTATATGAACACATATTATATTGCTGTAATTCGTGATATATTATTATTAGTAATATGAATGTTGGAAAACTTTCTGGTATCGCGCAAACGTAGGACGTCATCTTGATCAGAATGACTTATCTTCATGGCTGAATGGGTAAAGCGTCAGTCCCGATGGTTTTCGCTATCATCCAAAATCCGGCAGCGGACAGGTTCTGAGGATTCCGATGATCTGTTACAAACTGTCCTTCTGCGTCTGCTTGAACGGGGGGTGACACATATCCAGCATGCCGAATCCTATATTCTGAAATCTGCCCACAACGCTGCTCGTGACG
This sequence comes from Komagataeibacter ossonobensis, assembly GCF_057359305.1. Taxonomy (NCBI): domain Bacteria; kingdom Pseudomonadati; phylum Pseudomonadota; class Alphaproteobacteria; order Acetobacterales; family Acetobacteraceae; genus Komagataeibacter; species Komagataeibacter ossonobensis. The sequence goes on from NZ_JBXAYQ010000095.1 coordinate 2,785, forward strand.
AAAACCGGCGAACACGCTGTCTGCCCTGTAGCCCGTTGCCGGATGAAGGATGGGACAATATTGAGTGCCCAAATCCCTCTCCTGATGAGGTATTCCTGTCGCGTGAGCAGCTTGTGATATTACAGGATGCGATACAGGATCTTGATCCATCTACTCGCGAGATTTTTCTGCTTCATCGGATCCACGAACTATCCTATAGCGAGATTTCGCAAAAATTGGGGTATAGCG
>NZ_JBXAYQ010000096.1:0-2948 GCF_057359305.1 Komagataeibacter ossonobensis
TGTCGAATGGTTATCCGGGCTTCAGTGACGCTGAGGGTCAGGCGAACCTTGTCGCCTATGCTGTCGAAGCGGACCCGCGCACATGTCCTGACGACTGGTACGATGTCAAACGCGCGTCGTTTGGCGGTGACGATGGCGCGGAATTTCTTTCCGCCGATACCATCCGCAAGGCACTGGAGGCGACTGCGGGCAGTCGTTTGTGGATTGATGTCACGCCTGCGCAGATCAGTTGCCCCTATCTGGCATCCCCGAAAACACCCTGACGCGAACAAGCATATGTCGGATATCGCGAGGACTATTCTTTATTAACGTAAGCAAAAATGTAGGTAACGGGCGAGGTCTGGGCGTAAAAAATAATAAAAATCATGGTAAATATGATCGGAAACGCTATGCTTAACAATCCTACATTAAGGCATTACCTGTCATTGATCTGCTTACGACATGGTTTTCAACGTCCGGCCCGCTTCATTTCCGATAACAAGTGCGGGTATGTGCCCGTGCCTGAGCAACCGAGGGAACTCGCCATGACTGAGAACTTCGAACGAAGCTTTGCGGAGCATGCAGAGCGGTTACTTCGCCATGAAAGAGCATACAATGAAGCTTCAGCGCAAAATCGCAGGATCATCTTTGAAGCGCTTTCGGTATCCAGGATTACAGCCGTTACAGTGTCGTTTGACGGTGAAGGAGATAGCGGCCAGATCGAGGAGATTGCTGTTGTGCCTGAAGGGGAGGATACACTGCTCGACGTCCTTGTCGATGCGGTGACGGCGAGGTGGACTGACTGCGAGACTGTCTCGGAACGTACTCCCCTGCGGGATGTCATCGAACAGGTCTGTTACGCCGCACTGGCCGAGACCAACGGTGGTTGGGAAAACAATGAGGGTGCTTTTGGCGACTTCAGGTTTGACGTGGCCAACAGAACGCTGACGCTCGAATTTAACGGACGATATATGTCCACTGAATATTCCGAGCATAGCTGGACAGAGGAGGCCTGAAATGGCGCATAGTTATTATCATGCTCTCTCGTCGGTGCGGCAGTGGGGAGGTACGGCTGATGACTTCCTGCCTATCCATACCTGGTTCGACGAATCAAAATTGATTTCGGCCGATTTTCGGCATCGTGCGCTGAGACATCACGCGGAAGGAATCTTCCTCGCTGAGAGACTTTTTGGCGTTGTGCTGACAATTTCCACCGGGCGGGTTGTCCCGGTGCGGTTGATCGCCGAGCAGCATATGCGCGAGGACTTTGGATTTATTCCGAGTTTCGTTGATTGGCTGAAGGAAATCCGCCCCCAGCCCTGGATGGGACGGGCGCAGCCCATTCATCGAAGCCTTGATCCCGCTTATGGCAGACTTTCAGAATAACAGAAGACTTCTGAAATACTGGCCGTGACGTAGCCCGTATGCGGCGTCGTGGATATGTCGATACGAGGACCATGGAGCTACAGCTTTTCGTCCTATAAATCAGATAAAATAATGATTGAGGCGAACTTCCGGATGTCACGGGGATAAACGCGTGAAAAAAAAGCTGCGTAGCCCCTTGTCCGGCAGTCCATCCCATGCCTGCACAAAGCTTCCGACCCCGTCTGTCATTTCTCTCGCGAAAGTCCGGACATGCTTCGGGCTTTTGTTTTATGGGGAGTTTCCCGATGGCCAATTACTTCACTCATTTTTCGTGTGTCCTTGATGTAGGGACGGCTGAAAATGCGGAGAGGGCGCTTGAACTCTATCGGAACGAGCCGGAAGATCCTGACGGCTTCTGTGTTTCAAGTGGGTTCTCTCTGAGCGTATCAAGCGAAAACATGTCCAGACTGTGGATCCAAGACGACGGTAGTGGTGACCCTGAGTGTGTTGTTATTTTCGTTTTGAAGTGTGCCTCCACATTCAGTTTGTCGGGACTGTGGGGGTTTGAGTACGCCAACACCTGCTCGCGCTCACGTCTCGAAGCCTTTGGTGGAGGCGCACATGTGATCGATCTCGGCGCGCGACGATCTGTCGGCTGGGTTACCACCAATGACTGGCTGGCGGCTGCTCTCGAAGGAGACACTTCCGATGCATGAAATTATTGCCGTTCCTGTCTATCAAATTGATGAATTGTCCGGATCAGCTCGTGAAAAGGCTCGCTGCTGGTACCGGGACTTTCTTCACCGCTTTTCCTGGTGGGATGCGGTCTATGAGGACTTTCTGCAGATATGCGGCATACTTGGTGTGGACATTGCTACGTTTTTACCCCGGGGTGCAGTAACTCCAGAGCAAGGCGGTCCGTGCCTCTATTTCCGAGGATTTTCTAATCAGGGGGATGGAGCTTCATTCGAGGGGATCTACCGATATGAACGGCATGCATCCCATGAAATCCGCCGTTACGCGCCACGGGATACGCAACTCCACGCGATTGCTGACACCCTGGCGCAGATCCAGAGACGGAATTTCTACCAGCTAATCGCCCGGATTAGCCAGACCGGGCCCTATTATCACGAATTTACAATGACCGTCACTGTGATACGTGAAAGTCAAACCGGATGCGAAATGACCGAAGACGCCGCGCAGATACTCTCTGATGTCATGCGTGATCTTGCACGATGGCTGTATCGCTCTCTCGAAACAGCATGGGATTACGAATCTTCCGATGACGCCGTCGATGAGGCCATTCGCATCAATGAATATACGTTTACGACGAACGGTATCCGGTTCGGATAGATCGTCTGCGCGCAAGGCCGTGGCGGCCTGAAACCGGTCGGCATGGTCATCAGAAGCATGAATATACGGCATGGCTTTGAGAGGGCCCATCAGGACATGCGGGTGAACCGTGTTTGCAAGCAGAGAAAAAGACATGTTTACAAATATAAAATATAAAAATATTGTTTTAAATGATGTTCCGAGATGTATGTATAAAAATATAATATAAAATAATTATAATCAATAAATAAAAAGAAAATATAGAGAGGATC
>NZ_JBXAYQ010000097.1:0-2626 GCF_057359305.1 Komagataeibacter ossonobensis
TGAAGAGGGCGGCAAAGTCTATGCCTGCCGCTTCGCGCTTCAGGCCCTCTATGGCTACGGCGAGCAGAACCTGATCCCCGGCATCACGCCGATCAATCCGCAGGACGTGCTCGACATCATCCTGCTGGCCCGTCGCGACAACGCCTTCATCCTCAATACCTGGACCCTCTGAAGGCCGAAGGGAGGACCGCAAGCCATGTCCCGTATCGTTCGCGCCGCAGCCATCCAGATCAGCCCCGTCCTTGGTGACGATGGTCTGGGGACTGCCCGGAAAGTCTGTCAGGCCATCCGCGAGGCCGCCGAAAAAGGCGTGAAACTGGCGGTCTTTCCCGAAACCTTTGTGCCGTACTACCCCTATTTCTCGTTCATCCAGCCGGCTTTCCGCTTCGGTGGGGAGCATCTGGAACTCTATGAGCGCGCTGTCGTCATTCCCGGTCCGGTCACCGACATGGTGGCCGAGGCCGCGCGCCAGACCGGCATGGTCGTGGTGCTGGGTGTAAACGAGCGCGATTTCGGCACGCTCTACAACACCCAGATCATCTTTGACGCCACGGGTGAAATCCTGCTCAAACGCCGCAAGATCACGCCCACCTATCATGAACGCATGGTCTGGGGGCAAGGCGATGGTTCCGGGCTGAAAGTTGTAGGCAGTGCGGCCGGTCGCATTGGCGCACTGGCCTGCTGGGAGCATTACAATCCGCTCGCCCGCTACGCGCTGATGACCCAGCACGAGGAAATCCATTGCGCCCAGTTCCCCGGCTCGCTGGTGGGCCAGATCTTTGCCGACCAGATGGAAGTCACCATCCGGCATCATGCGCTGGAATCCGGCTGCTTTGTCGTGAACGCCACGGGTTGGCTGACGGATGAGCAGATCAAGGAAATAGCGGGCGACCCTGCGCTGGAAGGGCCGCTGCGGGGTGGGTGCTTCACGGCCATCGTCTCGCCTGAAGGGAAGCTGCTCGGCACACCGCTGACGGAAGGCGAGGGGATGGTGATTGCCGATCTCGACTTCGCCCTGATTACCAAGCGCAAGCGGATGATGGATTCCGTAGGGCATTACGCCCGGCCCGAACTGCTCAGCCTGCTTCAGGACCGGCGGCCCGCCCGCACCGTTCATTACGTTGGGGAAGCCAATCCGGTTCCCACATCTACAGATGAGGCTGCGTCATGACCATTCCGACGCTCGGTACACTTTCTGGTCGCAAGCTTGTTACCGATCTACAGTCCTTTGGACTGCAGATCGGTGAGCAGACCGGCGGCATTGCCCGCAAGGGAGGCGCCGGTCCTTCGGATCACAAGACGATCACCATCGCGGGCCAGACCGTCATGGTCCCGGTCTATACATCTGGCGCGCGGCATTCACCATTCCAGGCCAGCCCGCCGGACCAGCATGGGGCCAGCACGCTGCTACGCGATGGGCAGACACTGGGCACGATCCACTTCCCGGCCGCCCCGCGCTTTTATGGCCTGAGCACGGCAGACGGTATTCCCTACTGGAAGATCGCCCTGCTGCATGGCCGTGACACGCTGGCGACCACGGTATACCAGACCTGTATCCGCTATGCTGACCGGCGCACGTCCTGCCAGTTCTGCGCCATCGGCCAGTCGCTGGAGGCCGACCGCACCATTGCCTACAAGACGCCAGCACAACTGGCCGAGGTCGCCAAGGCCGCCGTGGAACTCGACGGTGTGCGCGACATGGTGCTGACGACCGGCACGCCTAACGTGGTGGACCGGGGCGCGGCCGTGCTGGCGGAATCAGCCCGTGCCATTCGGGCGGCCGTGGATCTGCCGCTTCAGGTCCAGTGCGAGCCGCCGCGCGATCACGATTGGTTCCAGCGCCTGCGCGACGCCGGGGCCGACAGCTTGGGTATGCATCTCGAAGCCGCAACACAGGCGGTGCGCGAGAAGATCATGCCCGGCAAGGCCACGGTCAGCGTGGATCGCTATATGGACGCTTTCGCCAGCGCCGTGCCAATCTTCGGGCGCGGACAGGTCAATACCTACATTCTGGCCGGTCTTGGCGACAGTGCCGCAGATATTCTGGCTCTGGCTGAACGGCTGATCGCACTTGGGGTCTATCCCTTCGTGGTGCCGTTCGTGCCGATTTCCGGCACACCGCTGGAAAATCATGCGCCGCCTTCGGCCGATTTCATGAAGTCCGTGCTCGCACCACTCGGGCGGATGTTGCGCGAGGCGAACATGAAATCCACCGACATCCGCGCCGGGTGTGGCCGGTGTGGCGCCTGTTCCTCCCTTTCGGCGTACGAATAATGACAGCGATCCTCGAAGGCGTGGACGACCGCCCGTTCATCCCTACGGAATATGTCGTGCGGCTGGCTCGCACGCCGTGGGAACGCGCGGGCTACCATGCGCTGCGCCGCGACGTGTTCTGCACCGAACAGCAGGTCTTTGCCGATGATGACCGGGACGCAATCGACGCGGTTGCCATTCCCATCATCGCGGCGTGCTGCATGGCGGGCATGCCGGACCGGGTGGTGGGCGCCGTGCGCATCCATGAGGCCGAGCCCGGCGTCTGGCGCGGCTCCCGTCTGGCCGTCCATGAAGACCATCGCAAACTGGGACGGATCGGGGCGGAACTCATCCGCATGGCGGTCAGCACGGC
>NZ_JBXAYQ010000098.1:0-2485 GCF_057359305.1 Komagataeibacter ossonobensis
CACGGTCCATTTATGGACAGGTCCCGGCGACAGGACGGCCCGCCCCCGCACCAGCCCGATGAAACCGGCCAATCGCTGTAGGCGTTGGGAACCCTGCCTGTTTCCCCATGATCGGACAGTACCATGATGCTGGACCGCCGTTCCTTTCTGGCACTATCCGGACCAACGACACTGGCGGCCATGATTCCGGGCCGGGTCTGTGGTGCAGGCCCCGTCATGGGTGGAAAAGCGGATCATACGCTGCGGATCGCCACGGGACAGGTCGAACTAGCCCCGGGGCGCATCATTTCAACCACGCTCTATAATGACCAGTTTCCCGGCCCCCTGCTGCGGCTTGAGGAAGGCAGGCGCAGCGTGATCGACATCTTCAATGATACCGACACGCCGGAACTGATGCACTGGCATGGCCAGATGATCCCGAGCGCGGTGGATGGGGCGGCGGAGGAAGGCACGCCCTTCATACCCCCACATGGCATGCGGCGGATCACCTTCCTGCCACGGCCTTCGGGTTTCCGCTTCTACCACACGCATGTCATGGCCGGGGGCGATCTCAACCGTGGCACCTATACCGGGCAGGTCGGGCCGCTCTATATCGAGCCGAAGGATAATCCTGGCGCCCATGACCGCGAAATATTCCTTGTGCTGAAGGAATTCGCGCCATTCTTCAGCCGTGGCGGCGACATGGCGGTGGATGCGCTTGCGGGCGACCCGGTAGCCGAACTCCAGCAGATGGGAAAGGCCGCCGACGCGGCCGCCACGCAAGGGACGAAGGGGTTCGAGGTCGGCTACAGGTCATTCGCGATCAACGGAAAGATGCTGGGACATGGCGAACCCATCCGGGTAAAACAGGGGGAGCATGTGCTGTTTCATATCCTGAACGCCAGCGCCGGCGAGATCCGCAGCCTGGCCCTGCCTGGCCACACCTTCCGGGTCTTGGCCCTTGATGGCAACCCGGTCCCCACGCAGGCCGAGGTTCCGGTACTCTGGCTGGGCACGGCAGAGCGTATCTCGGCCATGGTGCGGATGGATCACCCAGGCGTCTGGGTGATGGGTGACGTGGCGGATGATGACCGCCGAGGCGGGATGGGCATTGTCGTCGCGTATGCCGGGCAGACGGGCAGGCCACGATGGATCGCCCCCCGGCCCGCGCGCTGGGACTATGCGCGCTTCGGGGCGCGCTTTGGCACTTCCCTTCCTGCCATCACACCGGATGAGACGATCGAAATGACGATCATCAAGCGCAATGCGGTCCTGAATGGCTTCAACCAGTGGACCCTCAATGGGGAAGCCTTCCCGATGGAAGCGCCGTGGCCGCGCCGTATCCTGCGACAGGGGCGGCGTTACCGCCTGCGGGTCCGCAATGCCAGCGACGACATCCATCCGCTGCACCTGCACCGCCACAGCTTCGAGCTGACCCGGGTTAGCGGCAGGGCAACCCGGGGCGTGATCAAGGATGTCGTGATGCTGGGTGGCTTCCAGGAACTTGAATGCGATTTCGTCGCCGACAACCCTGGGCCGACGCTCTTTCACTGCCACCAGCAGCTCCACATGGATTTCGGGTTCATGGCGCTTTTCGATTATGCGTGATGGCGACAGGCATGACCGCCAGCGCCCATGATCAACGGCCCATTCAATGGGGTGGCGGATAGGCCGGCGCCGCCGGGTAACCGGGCGCTACCGGACCGACCGGAGCAGGCGGCGCCACCCCGGCTGACGCCGCCACCACGCCCGCGATCAGCCCGGTTGCCGCCGCCACAAGCAGGTACTGCGTCCCGGACTGCATCCAGTAATAGCCCGATGGCGGCGCCCACAGGCCATGATAGCGCCGCCAGTCACGGACCCGCCACCGCTGCGACCGCCAGTTGGCATAATACTCTCCCCTTCTCCAGTCCCGCATGTGGCCATGGCCACGCTCCCCGTCATGACGGTCATGCCCGCCGCGTCCCCACGGCGGGTCCGCACGGGCCGTGGCACTGGCCAAGTTCAGGCAGGCTGACAGGATGGCGGCCGAAAATCGATCTATCATGGTGCCTCCATGGACAAGCTGGGTAAGGAATACAGGCCCTCATGGCTTTTGTGTGAACGTGCGAACCCCCGCGCCAGGACAGGGATTGACATTATTTTATATATCCACAATCAAGGATATATGGATACGGAATCGGCCCTTGCCGCGCTCAGCGCCCTGTCCCAGTCCACGCGGCTGGATATCTTCCGCCTGCTGGTGCGCCATGAACCGGACGGCCTGCCCGCCGGAGATGTCGCACGCCATCTTGATATGCCGCAGAACACGATCTCGACCCACCTCGCGATCCTGACCCGTGCCGGCCTGCTGAGCGCGCAACGCCATAGTCGTCTGATCGTCTATCGCGCCTGTCTTTCTCGCCTGCGCGAACTGATGCTTTTCCTCGTCAAGGATTGCTGCGCGGGCAGTCCCGAACTCTGTGCGCCCCTGATCGCGACCCTGTCCTCCTGCTGTCCGTCCCCG
>NZ_JBXAYQ010000099.1:0-2451 GCF_057359305.1 Komagataeibacter ossonobensis
TAGTTCTCGTTCCTCGATCTGCGCTTCTCCCGAGATGATCCAGACCAGCAAGGGCTCGGCCACGGCCGGGACCAGCACTTCATTCTCGTGTTGCGGCCGGCGGAATATCTGTGCCTCTGCCTCTTTCCATGCCTTCCCTTGGCTTTGCCCGATTTTCCGGCCCGGAATACGGTCCTCGAGGGCGTAACTGGCGGCATGCAGCGAAGAACGATGCGGGTGCGGCATCCGGTTTCCCTTTCAGGCGTGCCGTGAATTGTCCAGTCCAACTCACAAAAACGCAAAATCACAATGGTTTTAGCAAGAGGACGACAGAAACCATCTGCCTGGGTCTTTACCTGTTTTCTCGTTCTTTTTTAAACGGAATAGATGAAGATTATCATGAGTATCAGAGGTAAGGTCGCCCTTGTTACCGGAGCCTCCAGCGGGATAGGCGCGGCAACAGCACGCAAACTTGCGATAGAAGGCGTTATTGTCGGTCTGGCGGCACGGCGCAAGGACCGTCTGGACGCGCTGGCGATGGAAATCACCGGGGCAGGCGGCAAAGCGGTTGTCCTTCCAACCGACGTTACGGATCTGACGTCATGCAGGGCTGCGGCAGATGCCCTCATCGCCCGGTTCGGCAGGATTGATGTGCTGGTCAACAATGCGGGCCTGATGCCCCTGTCCAATGTTGACAGCCTGAAAGTGGATGAATGGCAGCGTATGATGGACGTAAACGTGTCTGGTGTCCTCAATGCAGCGGCGGCGGTTCTTCCACAGATGATCGCACAGCATTCGGGCCATATCTTCAACATGTCCTCGATTGCGGGCCGGAAAGTCTTTACCGGTCTGGCCGTCTATTGCGCCACCAAGGCCGCCGTCGCAGAGTTCTCCGATGGACTCAGGATGGAGATCGGGTCAAAGCACAATATCCGCGTCACCTGCATTCAACCGGGTGCCGTGAAGTCGGAACTGTACGAGCAGATTACAGATGCCACTTACCGCAAGCAGATGGATGATCTGGCTGCTTCCATGACCTATCTGGAAGGCGAGGACATCGCTGACACGATCCTGTTTGCGCTGAACGCACCATCCCGAATGGATGTCGCAGAACTTGTTCGTTCTGCCCACCGAACAGGGATGGTGAGTATCGGAATCATGAAAGAACTTTGGCGAGAGCAATTTCTTTCAGGACATTAAAGTCCAAGGTCGGACAGCCCCGGATGATCGTCGGGGCGTCTTCCCGCAGGCCAATGGAACAGTCGGTCTCCGGCCTCTATCGGCAGGTCATTGATCGATGCGACCCGGCGGCGCATAAGCCCGGCGGTATCGAATTCCCACAGTTCATTGCCATAGGACCGGAACCACCGACCCGCATCATCATGCCATTCATAGGCAAAACGGACAGCCATGCGGTTATTGCGGAAACCCCAGAGTTCCTTGATCAGGCGGTATTCGCGCTCCCCGTTCCATTTGCGTGTCAGGAAGGCCACGATCTGATCACGTCCATGGATGAATTCTACCCGGTTGCGCCATTGGCTATCCACTGTATAGGCCTGCGCCACCTGTTCCGGGTTCCGGGAATTCCAGGCATCTTCGGCAAGCCGGACCTTGCGTGTCGCACTTTCAATATCAAAGGGCGGGAATGGCGGTCGTGACATGGATAAGTTCCGTATGGTTGAGCAGGGTTAAAAGTGATGGTGAAAGCGATAGCCCCACACAGGGTAGAAGAGAAGGACGCTTTTGACACCCCCATTGCATCCTTAGCTTTCATGCCCGAGCCGGTGGCCGGGTCGAAACCCATGGGACCGGGCCTGCCATGCGATCAGGAAGCCGACCGCGACAAGCCCCATCACCGCCCAGGGGAATGATGCCGCCCCCCATGTGTCGAGCAGCGCGCCGCCCAGAAGGCCCCCGCCAGCTATCGCACTGTTCCACGCCACCACATTCATCGACAGCGCGACATCCGCGCCATCGCCAGCCGCATCAGCCAGTGCTGTCTGGAGCAACGTCGCAGCACCACCAAATGTCAGCCCCCATATCGTGACACCGATCATGATCACCGCAGGCGATGCTGATCCGATAGCAAAAGCCGCTGCCACGACCGCGAATATGGCGAGGCTGAGCAGAACAGACAGACGCAGGGCGTGATCGACCGTGCGGCTGGTCAGCCAGATGCCGACAAGGGCAGCGACCCCGAACAGCAGCAGGATGCGATCTGCCTGTCCCGCCAGTCCGGCCGGTGTCACGAATGGCACGATGTAGGTATAGAGAACATTGTGCGCGAGCATCCACGCCATCACCACGCCCAGAACAGACCGCACGCCCGGCATGTACAGAACATGCCGGAACGGCAGACGCTCGTCATACGCGGCACCCGGAAAGTCAGGAACCTTCGCCAGCACCCATGCGATCAGCAGCATGGTCAGGCCCGACATGATCCAGAAAGCCAGACGCCAGCCGACAGCAGCG
>NZ_JBXAYQ010000100.1:0-2301 GCF_057359305.1 Komagataeibacter ossonobensis
TGCCTCCCATCTTTACTGTTTTATTTATTTATATATTTTGTTTTTATTGTATTTTTATTCAGAGCAGGCCTTTCCAGATCCGCCATCCGGTCGTCCGGATCGGTTTTTTTGCGGGGATGCCAGATAGGGGCAACTGATCCGCGCAGGCGTGACATCAATCCACAAACGACTGCCCACAGTCGCCTCCAGTGCCTTGCGGATGGTGTCGGCAGAAAGAAATTCCGCGCCATCATCACCGCCAAACGATGCGCGTTTGACGTCGTACCAGTCGTCAGGACATGTGCGCGGGTCCGCTTCGACGGCATAGGCGACAAGGTTCCCCTGACCCTCAGCGTCACTGAAGCCCGGATAACCATTCGACAATAGGGTAGACGTGGACACCGCTCAGAGAGCAAATGCCACGTCCCCCTCCAAACCGTGCGGGCAGCTTTCACTGCACACGGCTTTCCACCCCCGATTACGCTCTCATTCGAAGATCACGTTGCCGCCCAGCATGGACATTGCGATGGCAATTTATGCAGAGCGGGATACGCTTCCTTTGGCGAGCAGCTCTGACCTGTGCCATCAAAGGCGAGTTGACGTGATCTTTCAGCTTTCTGACGTGGTGCACTTCAACGGGAAGATTTGATGTTCCGCAAAGCGCACATTCTTCAGAAAACAGTCGATCTACCAAGTCCGTGCGAGCAAAAGCCGCAATGTATCTTGGTAGTGCGTCGACCTTGGCGAATTTCACGGACGGACGAGTGAGATGCCGAAGCTTCCATACCCGCACCCTCCTTAATTTCCCACCTAAGTCTCGGCTAGCCACATACCACTCTCCATCCCTACTACGGACGGAAGTCAAAACCTTGGCCAACGAGCTATGTCGCTTATTGGCAAGTGTCTTGAGAAGGCTTGTCTGTACTACGAACTGAAGCGAACGAAGCTGCGCTTTCACATTCACGCACAGCGCGTAATATTGAACAAACCCGCGGTATTCCGCATTGAACTGTGAAGCGATCTCGTACTCGCTCGAATTGATCAATGCCGGTCGGTCAATACCCCAACGCGTGTCGGGGTAACCGTAGCCGTGGCGTTGACAGAACTGGCGGATTTTCGTCCGCGGAACATTCAACGTGATCAGACCGTCTGGATTACGCTTCGTGTAGTTGCGCCCCAGAGTGTCCCTCACGCTCCTTACCTGGTTTGAATTCCAAGTATGGATGTCATAGCCAAGAAATTCTACTCCGTCCGAGGCATGTCGAATGCCGCTCTTTTCCTCAGATACATTAAGTTTCAGGTTTCCAAGAAATTGTCGAACGGCATCCATCATTCTCCGGGCATCATCTTTGCTGCCGATAACACCAATGAGGAAATCATCAGCATACCGGACATAACGAAAGCGCCGATAATCCGGATCCTGTGATGCCAGCGCAGGCACAGATTTGCGAGCCTTATCGAGGACTTTTATATCCTGTTTGAGAGCCGCTATCCTGCCCTGGTCTCCTACTGACAGACTTTCTTCTGATCGTACGATCCGACGAATTTGCATCTGTCTGTAATTGATCAACTTCGAAAGACGATTCCATTCTTGCTCCCGACGACGTTTCACGCCCTTATTTTTAGCCTCCATCCATGTTTCCATGAACAAATCGAGTTCATGAAGATAGATGTTGGCCAAAATGGGCGAGACAATGCCACCTTGCGGAGTTCCACTGTAAGTCCTGCTGAACCTCCAGTTTTCAAGATATCCAGCTTCAAGAAAGCGTCTAATCAGATCAATGATCTTCTTATCAGCAATCCTCTTGCGAAGCAGGTTCACGAGAATGTCGTGGTCGATATTGTCAAAATACCCAACAATATCGACCTCAACGAACCACTTTGTCCCTCTCCACACCTTCTGGATATGTTCCAGTGCAGTATGACAGGACCTATTTGGACGAAACCCATGTGAGTGATTAGAGAAAATCGGCTCATATATGGTTTCAAGGATCGTCCTCAAAGTTTCCTGCACGAGGCGATCCCGAATACTCGGAATCCCCAACGGTCGGAGTTTACCGTTTGATTTTGGTATGTAGACCCGACGAACCGGATTTGGTCGGTAACGTCCTTCCACGACCTCGCTAATCAACGCTTCAAGCTTGTCGAGCGAAAACCCGTCAAGCGTATCTCCGTCAATACCGGGGGTCAGGGAGCCCGAGTTTTGGGCAACCTTCTCATATGCCGCTTTCCAGAGATCACGGCAGGTCATGAGGCGGAATAGGCCGTTAATCAACTTTCCGGCTTTCGAGAGCTTTGGAAGAGCATCCAATCTCTTCATGA
>NZ_JBXAYQ010000101.1:0-2200 GCF_057359305.1 Komagataeibacter ossonobensis
TCGATCAGGACACTAGGGCCAGCATACGTGTTCGATACGATGGGGAACTGATGGAACATATCCGCCGGATCTAGCGGGACAACCGTGCTGTTTATAGTGCGCGCAAGATCTGGCACGGCCTGCAGCGTGAGAAGTGGCAGGTTGCGCGTTGCACTGTCGAACGCCTGCGGGCGCCACTCGGCTATAGGCCTCCTGCCGAAGTCGAACGGGCCTTCTACGCAGATCAGAGCAGGCTTGATATCACTGCCTGATTATTGAACAAATCGTTCTCCGGTAAACCCGGGGCAGTTCATTCCCATCACGCTGTTTCCTCTGTTTGATTCCTCTTGACGTGTTGCGGTTGAAGGCGAGTTGAAGCGCTCCGGCGGCAGGGGTCAAGACAGTCTCAGAATCTCGATCTTCCCGGGTGCCGGGCCTTGATGCTGGCCGTGTCGATATAGGTCTCGACGACCTGAAGGCTTTTGTGCCGCGAGAAGCGCTTCAGCTCCAGGAGATCATACCCGTCTTTCGCCCCCGTGGTGATGGCCCCGCGGCGCAGGCTGTGCCCGCCAAAGTCCCCCTCGAGGTGGGTGTCGCCGCATCGCTTGCGGATGATGTCCGTGACCGCCCGGTCCGACAGGGCGTGCGGCCCGATCCTGGGCGGGGTCCCGACGGGAGTAGTGCCCGCCCTGCGGTCCCGCGCGGACCAGATGCGCCGGAAGACCGGACCTTCCGTGATCCCGGCCTGCCGGAGCCAGGTCTCGTATGCCAGAACCGGGCAGTTCCGGGTCAGGCCCCGCGGGATGCCGATCAGCGCGCCCTTGCGCTGGAGATCCCCCTTGGACCGGCCCAGCCGGATCTGCATGCCATCCTCGTCCACCGTAAGGTCGTCCGCTTTCAGTGCGGCAAGTTCGGAGCGTCGGAACGTACCGGCAAAACCGAGCAGAAGAATGGCCCGGTCCCGCGCACCGACCAGATCGTGGGGACTGATGGCCTCGACGACCCGGACCAGCCTGTCCCAGGTGAGCGCGGTTTTCTGGCGGGGCAGGGTCTCCTTTGCCTCCCGCCGGATGCCAGCAAGGGTTGCGGTCACCATCGGGTGGGCGGTGGGTACGGCAATCTGCGCCAGATGGTGCAGGTAGCGCAGGGCGGCACGATGCAGGTCGATGGTGCTGGTCCTGCGCCCCTGCAGCGCCATGTCGGCCAGATAGGCGGCAACATCCTCGCTGCGGGCCGGCAGGGCGGGCAGGGCATGACCGGCCGCCCAGCGACACCAGGACCGCACGGCAGCGCGATAGGTGCGCAGTGTGTTCTCGGCCTTGCTGCGGTGCATATAGGCATCGGCCGCCTGACGGGCCGTGGCCAGGCGGCCGTCATGTTCGGGTACGGGCTGTGCCGAGACGACGGAAAACCATTGCGCGACGGCAGCAGGTGGCTGGCCAACCGGCGCAGGGGGCGCTGCGTCTGCCGTCCCGGGACAGGCCCCTACGGGCTGGAGCGGCCGGAACCAGGCCAGGAAACAGGGGGTGCCATCATCGATTTCCAGCCCGACGGCCAGTTCAAACCCTGATGGGACATCGGCCACATGGTCCTGAGCCATCTGCTGGGCCGCCGACGCATACGGCACGTTCTGGGCGAGGGGGGTATCCGGGGAATAGGTACCGTCCGGCAATTCGATGCCGGCCAGACGCTGCCGCGTCAGGGGGTCAACACGGTCGTGCAGCGCGGCCTGCGCGCGCCTGCTGGCGCCGAGGATCCGGACGTCGCTCAGCATGGCAGGCTTGCCCGCGCGTATGGCCCCTGGCCGTCACTTGGGCAGCAGGGAAGGGGCACACAGACAGGCTTGGCGAAAAGGCTCGGAAACAGGCGCATTTTGGGATTTTTGTCGAAAACCCTTAATTATATTAGTGAATACCTATACATTTCAGCACGTTATTGATCCTCTTAATTATGCGAATGTCCCTTATTGGTGCGAAAAAAGCCCTTAATTACGTTACAAAGCACGATCACAGTTTTATCTACGTGTGGGTCCGCTTACGCCTCGTGTCGGACATAAAAGTGGGTTGGCTCGCCTTTCGCATAACGGACATAGTCCGCGCAGTCCCCCGCTATCACTTGGAGCCGAGAGTGGGGTGATCGTTATGGGAAATAACCAGCAAGAATACAGGCGCTTAGGTTGGCCGTAGCAAGACACGCCCGAAGCCACTGGGCAGGGAGTATA
>NZ_JBXAYQ010000102.1:0-2005 GCF_057359305.1 Komagataeibacter ossonobensis
AAAATATCGTATAATAAAATTTAAAACAAATTATTTATTGAACAATTCTTTTCATTAATTCAATATATATTTTGATAAGTGGAATAGCTTCGTTATGTCGGAATTTATACGAAATGCGCTTTAACAGGCAATGCATATTAGCGCTTTTATTGTACATCATGCATACTCCTTCATCTTCCCTTAACACGGTTTAGACTGGCACGAGTTCTGCCTTGACATGACGTACAACGGGCGGCACGTGCCAGCGGCCCTGGTCCACATCCGCGATCTCGCGGTCGATCTCGGCAATGACCTGGCGTGAAAACGGGCCAAGATGCAGGTAAAGCGCGCTTGTCATCACCACATAGGGCAGCGCGCGCGGGTTATGCAGGGCGCAGTCCAGCATCATGCGCCAGAACTGCCCGGCCGTTCCCGGCCCCGCACGGTGGATGCGGAACATGAGCCGGACAAAGCTGCGCAAATCATCCTTTATCATCCGGTGCGCGCGCTTGCGCCCGAGCATCCGGCCCAGCCTGCGCACGCGGCCGAAATAGGCGACTGGGTCATAGATGGCCGCAAGCACCGTCCTGTAATCGTTCAGCACGTCGCGACGCGGGCGTTTTGTCTCGAAATTCAGCCCCGCCGTGCATTGGTCGCCCGACTGCGTCTGTTCACTGCCGGAAAAAAGGCGGCCTTCCGCCAGCAGGCGCCGCGTCAGCTGCGTCGTGGGCAGGGCGTAAAGCAGGCCGACCATGCAGACTGGGATGGACGTATCCTCGATACAGTCGATCATGCCCTGGGCGACACTGCCCTTTTCGCTGTCGAAACCCACGATGAAGCCCGCATTGACGAAAATCCCGGCCTTGTGGATCGTCTCGATGCTCTGCTGCAGGCTGCGCCGCGTGTTCTGCTTTTTCTGCATCAGCACGAGGGAGTCTGTATCCGGGCTTTCGATGCCGACGAATATGGCGAAGAAATTGGTATCGGCCAGGCTGCGCAGCAGGTCGGCATCATCGGCAAGGTTGATCGATGCCTCGGTCGAGAACTCGAATGGAAAGTTCTTCTCGTTCTGCCAGCGTTTCAGGTCGGGCAGGAATTTCTTGAGCGCCTTCTTGTTGCCAATCAGGTTGTCATCGACAAAATCCACATGTCCGCGATAGCCAAGCGCGTACAGGGCATCGAGTTCGGCCATGACCTGCGCATTGGTCTTGGTGCGCGGCACTCGGCCATAGAGTTCAATGATGTCGCAGAACTCGCAACTGAACGGACAACCGCGCGAGAACTGGATGCCCACGTGCAGGTACTGATCCAGCTTGAGCAGGTCAAAGCGCGGCAATGGGCTTTTGGTCACATCCGTCTTGCCCATGGGAGCCTCAAACATGCCCTGCCGCACGCCGCTGTGCCAGACGGCGATGAAATCATCCATGATCTCTTCGGCCTCGCCCAGAACCTGAAAATTGGCGGCGCTGTAAAGCGATGGGCTGGAGGTCACGTCGGGGCCACCCACCACCACCGGCTTGCCGCGCGCGCGGCAGGTCTCGATGATGTGCAGCGCATCATTGCGCTGCGGCAGCATGCCGCCGGTCATGACCATGTCGGCCCAGTCGTAATCGGCATCCACAAGGTCTTCGGTATTGCGGTTGACCAGCCGGACTTCCCAGTCCCGGGGCAGGAGGGCTGCGACCGTGACCAGGCCAAGGGGGGCCGCCGGATAGCGTGCGCCCGCAAGATCGCAGGCTTCCTTGTAGTTCCAGAATGAATTGGCGTTGAAAAGCGGGAAGATCATCAGGACCTTGCAGGTTTCGGTCATCATGCAAGGATCCATTGCTGCAAGGACTGGTCATGATCAAGACAGATGCCTTCCCGTCCATTTCGAGACGTGGCAGCCTCAGGCAGGGCGCAACTCGACTGTAAGGGTGACATGGGGTGAACCCCTTTCGTAGTGGTGTCGGTCAGGTGGGCCGGTACAATATCGGTGACCGCCACTATTGCTTTTATCCTGGTAATCTCGAACGACCGTGGCCAA
>NZ_JBXAYQ010000103.1:0-1947 GCF_057359305.1 Komagataeibacter ossonobensis
GCCCTTCCAGACATCATGGAAGGCCCGGCGGAGATGAGCCCAGCAGGCCGCTTCGCGCACGTGCACGGTTCCTGTTGCGTCTGGTTTATACAGATCCCTGAACCCGGCGTAGGCGTCAGCCTGCAGAATGCCCCGGAACTGTGCCAGATGGGTCTGGGGATTGATCCCCTTGCGATCGGGAGAGAACCAGTAGGCCACGGCGGGCGGATCACTCCCTCCCCATGGGCGGGGATCGCGCAGATAGCTCCAGATCCGCCCTTCCTTCACGCCCCGGGGTTTGCCAGCCTGACGCAGACGGGGGTCAAGAACCTGGATGGGTGTATCATCAGCATGTAGCAGGTCTGCCTTTACGACATCCTGACGGATCAGATCTGTCAGAGGACGCAGAACGGCAACGGCCTGACCACACCAGTCGATCAGGGTTGAACGGGGAATGTCCACACCCTGACGGGCAAAGATCTCATTCTGACGATAAAGCGGAATGTGGTCATCGAATTTCGAGACCAGGATATGGGCTAAAAGCCCGGTGCCAGCCATCCCCCGTGGGACAGGGCGCGACGGTGCTTCAGGCTGCACCAGTGTTTCGCAGTGACGGCAGGATTTCTTCAGCCGTGCCGTTTCGACAACTTTCAGTTTTGCCGCAATAAAGTCCAGTATTTCGGTGACATCTTCGCCTACAAGACGCAGGGGACCGCCACAGGCAGGACAGGCCTCACCTGGGTCGAGAACAATACGCTCCCGTGGTGTCGTGTCAGAAACCTTTGGTTTGCCACGCTGCCGTGGGGGAGAGAGTGCATCATCGCTGACATCATGCTCCCTGATATCAGGAGAAGGATCGGCTGCCGCGATGGCGATTTTTACATCTTCAAGGAGCAGTTCGAGTTGTTCAATCTCACGGTCTATCTTTTCTGAACTGGCCCCGAATTTCTGTTTCTGAAGACGTGCGATCCGGATTTTGAGAGACTGGACAAGAGCTTCATACGCACGGGCTGACGCAGAAAGCCGAGCCACTTCGGTCTGCAGGGAAACAATCATTTCCCTCAGGGTATCCGGATCATCAGGCAGGACCGCAGGTGCAGACGTCATTATGAAAAAATAGCAGAAAACCTAAGAAAATTCAAAATGTTCTGCACTCTCACGCCATAAAAATCAGGCCACGCGAGACGGTGGTGCAGACCAGGAAGGGCGTCTCCACTCCATGCCTTCCCACAGCATGGCCATCTGTGCTGTCGTCAGGCGTGCAACGCCCTCTGCCGGAGACGGCCATGGAAAACGTCCCTTCTCAAGCACCTTGTAATAAAGACAGAACCCCTGACCGTCCCACATCAGAAGCTTGATCCTGTCCCCACGGCGACCACGAAAGGCAAAGAGCGCCCCTGATGTCGGGTTCTGACGCAGCACGTCCTGTGCCAGTGCTGCCAGACCCGATATGCCCTTGCGCATATCGGTCACCCCGCAGGCCAGATAGACACGCACGCCGTTGCCCACGCCAATCATGCCGTCTCCGCAATCCGGATGACCCGGGCCAGAAGATCTTCGGCAGGATGTCCCGTCACCCTGATACTACGGCCATTGCGCAGCACTATGGCCAGTTCGTCAGGATCACCGCCAGATGCCACAGCAGGTGTCGTCACTGAAGCAACAGGAACAAACGCCACAGACTGATCTGGGGAAGATAGTCTTTGACGGAATGACGTCCGCCATTGGTAAAGATGTTGGCGGGTCAGGTCATGTCGACGTGCCACATCCGATACACTTGCTCCATCCACACCAACTTCAGCCAGTATCGCCAGCTTCCGTTCATCCGACCAGCGGCGGCGGCGTTCAACGCCAATCAGGATTTCCTGGGTCATTCTTACCTCTCAAATGACGTCAATAACGACGTCGTTAACGACGGTAAGTTACCAGTCACAATCCTCAATCATAAGGCGGCCTCAAACGGCCGGT
>NZ_JBXAYQ010000104.1:0-1715 GCF_057359305.1 Komagataeibacter ossonobensis
GGGCAGCGTGTGGAACATGCGAAGGACCTTCTATCGCAGACCAACAGGTCCATCATCGAGATCGCCCTGACTAGTGGCTACGAGAGTGCGAGCTATTTTGCACAAATGTTTCGCAGGGAAACCGGCATCAGTCCACGCGACTTCAGGAAGCTATGATGAAGACGGATAAGGCGGCTATTTACCTCCCTGCTCTAAATTCCTTGACCAGATAGCGGTTAAGGCAGACCTAAAAGGTCGCCTTTAGACGCTGTTTTTCTCAATGCGCAACTTTCAGTCTTGATTTCCGGTTCTCCTTCGATGGGATGCTGGCCATACGATTTCTGGGTGTCTTCGCATCAAAAACCGTTGCGGATCACGACATCCAGCGCTGTTCAACGAATTAATGGGACTTGAGCCGAGCCAGTTCCGATGCACGCCATATCTCCCAACGGCGAAGCAGTCGGTGGTATGGTTCGCCTGTCCGCTCATCCAGCTTTTCTACTGCGGTTATCCGGTCCGTACGAAAATGACGGAAGTCCTGTCGCAGTTCGCACCAAGCGATCAGTACGCGCGTGGTATCCGAATAGCCAAGAACCACTGGCCATACCGTACGCTCGGTTAGCGTACCCCGTTGATCGCAATAATGCAGGCGCAATTTCATTTCTTTACGTATTGCAGATCGAAAGTCCGCCGCGTCCACCGTATCCTCGGACGCATCAAGAGGCAGCTTCGCCGCAGTGCTCGGCGCAATGATAAATGGCTGCAGGCGCTCGGGCACGACTGCCGCGATCTTGGCAAGAACGTCCAATGCCGTACGTGCAAGCATTTCATCGCCATGGGCTGCTACCCACTGCGCGCCCAGAACGATCGCCTCAATTTCCACCGGGGTCAGCGCAAGCGGCGGCATGTCGTATCCGGAGCCGAGCACGTATCCAACGCCAGCCTCACCTGAAACGGGCACGCGCTGCCCCATCAGATGCGCGATATCGCGGTAGATCGTGCGCGTGGAGACCTCCAATTCCCCAGCCAGCGCCCGCGCCGTGATGGGGCGCGACGACCGGCGCAGGATCTGGATGATCTGAAAAAGGCGATCGGTACTGCGCAAGGGCTTTGCAATCATGCTGACAGGATGCTGTCAGCATGATTGTGCCACAAGACGGCAAACACAACCTTATGGAGGAACCGCCCGATGAAATTTGCCTCTACCCGCCTGATTGCCGCTGACATCAACGCCATGGTTGCATTTTATGAATTGGTGACCGGACAGCCTGCCGAATGGCTTGCACCCCAGTTTGCCGAAATCGTCACCCCTGGCGCGACACTCGCGATCTGTAGCGCCGAGACGGTCGCCCTGTTCAGGGAAGGAACTGCCGAACCGGGGCAAACCGCACCGCAATTCTGGAATTTAGGGTTGATGACGTGGATGCCGTATTCGCACGCCTGAAAAACAGGGTGGACGTTGTGATTGAGCCAAAGCTGCTACCATGGGGCAACCGCACGGCCCAGTTTCGCGATCCCGAGGGCACGATCATCAGCCTGTTTACGCCGTTAACCAAAGCCGCCCGCGCCCGTTTCGGAACCCGGAGACAACGGGTGGCCAACCGGTCTATTATTTCTATAAACAACATACAGGAAAGCGGGGGGAGGGGAGGCGAACGACCTAGTTCTGGGAACTAACCTGAAGAAACCGGTCATTTAGGCCCGGTGTCTCGGTTTCGTGACAGCTTTACGTCGTC
>NZ_JBXAYQ010000105.1:0-1670 GCF_057359305.1 Komagataeibacter ossonobensis
CGTTTTCCGTGGCCCTCCCCGGCAGATGGCGTTGCCCGCCTGACAGCCGCACAGATGGCCATGCTCTGGGAAGGAATCGACTGGAGACGGCCATCCTGGTCGGCGCCCCCCTCTCGCGTAGCCTGATTTTTTTTCGTTATTTCTGTCGCGGATTTCTTTGTTTTCTGGCAGTTTTCCGCTATTATCCAGAGATGGAGCGACACTCTGGCCCCCTGCCTGATGATCTGGAGACCCTCAAGGGCATCATCATGGCCCAGCAGGGCGAGATCGTGCGGCTGTCGGCGTCGGCCCGGGCCTATGATGCCCTTGTCCAGTCGCTCAGGATCCGGATCGCTCGCCTGCAGAAACAGAAATTCGGGGCCAGTTCAGAAAAGATCGAGCGTGAGACTGAACAGCTCGAACTGCTCCTCGAAGATGTGGAAATCGCCATTGCAGCTGCAGATCCGTCTCCCGAAAGTGGGGAGCACGATCGCGGCGATGCCGTGGTCTCTCCCCAAAGACGGCGCGGCAGGCCCCGGGTCTCGGACGCCACACCACGGGAGCGCATTGTGCTCGACCCGGGTGAAGCCTGTTCCACCTGTGGCGGTCCCTTGCGCCTCGTTGGCGAAGATGTCACCGAAATCCTTGAATTCATCGCAGCAAAACTGAAAGTCGTCGAAACGGCACGGCTGAAGAAATCCTGCCGTCATTGCGAAACAATGGTGCAGCCTGAAGCGCCATCGCGCCCTGTCCCCCGGGGCATGGCTGGCCCCGGGCTCCTGGCCCATATCCTGGTCTCGAAATTCGATGACCATATCCCGCTTTATCGTCAGAACGAGATCTTTGCCCGTCAGGGTGTCGAAATCCCTCGTTCAACCCTGATCGACTGGTGTGGTCAGGCCGTTGCAGTCTTGCGTCCCCTGGCGGCACTGATCCGTCAGGAGATCGTGGGGGCAGACCTGCTTCATGCCGATGATACGCCCATCCAGGTTCTTGATCCCCGCCTGCGCCAGGCTGGCAAACCACGCGGTGTGAAGGAAGGGCGGATCTGGACCTATCTGCGCGATCCCCGCCCCTGGGGTGGCAGCGATCCGCCCGCCGTTGCCTACTGGTTCTCTCCCGATCGCAAGGGGATCAATCCCCAGACCCATCTGGCACAGTTCCGTGGTATTCTGCAGGCAGACGCCTACGCCGGGTTCAGGGACCTGTATAAACCCGATGCAACGGGAACCGTGCGTGTGCGCGAAGCGGCCTGCTGGGCCCACCTGCGTCGGGCATTCCATGATGTCTGGAAAGGCAGCGGCTCGACAATTGCAAGGGAAGCGCTTGAGCAGATCGGAGAGCTCTACGATATCGAGCGGCAGATCACCGGGCATCCGGCCTCCTATCGCCTGGCGATCCGGCAGGAAAAAAGCCGCCCCCGCGTTGCAGCGTTCCATGCCTGGTGCGAAGCACAGCTCGCCCGCATCCCCGGGAAGGGAGAACTGGCAAAAGCGATCCGCTATGCGCTCAACCGATGGACCGCCTTTACCCTGTTTGTGGAAGATGGTCGTGTCGCCATTGACAATAATCCTGCCGAACGGGCCATACGGCCCGTATGCGTCGGCCGAAAAAACTATCTCTTTGCCGGTTCCGATGCTGGTGGGGACAACATCGCTGATGCCATGACCCTCATCGAAAGCGCAAAACTC
>NZ_JBXAYQ010000106.1:0-1659 GCF_057359305.1 Komagataeibacter ossonobensis
GTAAATACCGGAGCGGTCTGAAACACAACCCATGCTGTTCGTGAAGGAGTGTCTTTCATGGCTTACACGTCTTCCCCAGAAGCACAGCAAAGAGAACTTGATGAGCTTCGCAATGCTGTAAACTGCGCCGTTGTGCTGGAGAAAGCCGGGTTCCGGCTGGATCGGCAGGCCACCGCGCAGCGTTCCGCACGTAACCTGAAATTTCGCCGTGACAGTGAGGCCATTATTGTCAATCACGATGGCAAGGGCTGGTGGGACCCCAAGGGCGACGGCAAAGGTGATGTCTTCAAGCTTGTCCAGTATCTCGATCCCTCGAAGAACCTCGGTCATGTCAGGCAGGAACTTCGCGCCCTGATCGGCAGGAGCCCGACGCTCGAAGTTGCCGAGCGTACGAAGGGAGCCGATGACAGACCGCGGCGCGATCCCGCTGAACTGTGGAACCGTCGTGCCGCACCTGGACAGGGGACGGCTGCATGGCGCTATCTGACGGAGATCCGTGGGTTGCCCGACCATCTTGTCGCGATTGCCGGACAGCAGGGGGCGCTGAAGGAAGGCCCGCACGGAACTGCCTGGTTCGGCCACCGGGATGCGGACGGGCAGTTCACCGGCATGGAAATGCGGGGGCCGGATTACAAGGGGTTTTCGACGGGCGGGGTTGGCAAGCGTCTCTTTGGTTTCCGGGCCGACGGGGGAGAAGAACCGGTGACGCGCCTTGTCGTCACCGAGGCGGCCATTGATGCATTGTCCTTTGCTGCACTCGATCGCTTTCCGAAAGGAACGCTCTATACCTCGACGGGTGGCGGCATGAGCCCAGAGAGCGAAGCGAACCTGAAGCGGGTCATGACGCAGGTCGCCGCCCAGCCTGAAGCGCGACTGGTTGTTGCCGTTGATAACGACCTGCAGGGGGATCGTTATGCCGGGAAATTCGCTGCGATGGCGCAGGACGTCGGTCTCTGGTCTGGGCGGATATCTCCGAAAGGGCCGGGAGAGGACTGGAACGCGGTCCTGAGGACCCGCAGGGAAGGAATGCAGGCAGGTTCTGTTCCCGTTGCGCCCTTGTGCCGTCTGTCCGAAGTCCTGGGTTCAGGGGCGAAAGCGCAGCCGGAGACGGTATCTCCGTCATGGCTGGGTCAGGCCGAGGCGCACGGCACGCAGCGGCCGCTGCGGGTTTCGGACGCCTCATTGCCTGCTCCGTCTGAACCTGTCGGGAAGCCTGCCGGACCACGGCGAGGTTCATCGCCGGGGATGTCCTTGTGAACCAGCGTAAATCCTTTGGGATCACCGGACAGACGGCATCACGAGGTGCAGGCTTTGTCCAGATATCTGCAGGCCCGCGCGCATGCCCGAACGGCTCTGCCAGGGTGGCGATGGATATGCGGAAATACGTGGCGCGTCGATTGCGGGGCAACGCGCGGCCTCCATGGCTCGAGGCCGGGACTTGGCAGGCCGCATCGCCTCCTTCACTGACGATCACGGGATGATCGTCATTTACGGCTGGCGTGCCACAGAGGTGGGCGCCGAACGGTCCTGCGCGCAGGATCATCTCACACAGGAGAGGGTCATGGGATATGTTTCAGACTATGCGGATCTGGGGATTGCGCGTCTGGCGATGAAGGCAGACCTTTCGCGGACGTTTGCCGGGTCGCGCTCGGCCCAGAC
>NZ_JBXAYQ010000107.1:0-1654 GCF_057359305.1 Komagataeibacter ossonobensis
CTCCGGGCCGGGCGCGACCGGGCAAACGTCCGCGAAAGGTCTGCCTTCATCGCCAGACGCGCGATCCCCCAATCCGCATAGTCTGAAACAGATCCCATGACCCTCTCCTGTGTGAGATGATCCTGCGCGCAGGATCGTTCGGCGCCCACCTCTGTGGCACGCCATCCGTAAATGACGATCATCCCGTAATCATCGGTGAAGAGATGATGCGGCCTTCGATAGCCCGGTCTCGAGCCATCGAAGCCGCGCGTTCCCCGCAATCGACGCGCTACGTAATTCCGCGCATCCGTCGCCCCCCGGCAGAGCCATTCGGGCATGCACACAGGCCTGCATATGTCTGGACAAAGCCTGCAGCCCACGATGCCGTCTGCCCGGGTAAGCCCAAAGGATTCACGCTGGTTCACAAGGACATCCCCGGTGATGAACCTGAACGTGGTCCAGCAGGCTTCCCCACAGGTTCAGACGGCGCAGGCAATAAGGGAGCCGAAACCTGCGGCCGCTGCGTGCCGTGCGCCTCGGCCTGACCCAGCCATGACGGAGACACCGTCTCCGGCTGTGCTTTCGACCCTGAACCCAGGACTTCGGACAGGCGGCACAAGGGCGCAACGGGAACAGAACCTGCCTGCATTCCTTCCCTGCGGGTCCTCAGGACCGCATTCCAGTCCTCTCCCGGCCCCTTCGGAGATATTCGTCCCGACCAGAGACCGACGTCCTGTGCCATCGCAGCGAATTTCCCGGCATAACGATCCCCCTGCAGGTCATTATCAACGGCAACAACCAGTCGCGCGTCAGGCTGGGCGGCGACCTGCATCATGACCCGTTTCAGGTTCGCTTCGCTCTCTGGGCTCATGCCGCCACCCGTCGAGGTATAGAGCGTTCCCTTCGGAAAGCGATCGAGTGCTGCAAAGGACAATGCGTCAATGGCTGCCTCGGTGACGACAAGGCGCGTCACGGGTTCTTCTCCCCCGTCGGCCCGGAAACCAAAGAGACGCTTGCCAACGCCGCCCGTCGAGAACCCCTTGTAATCCGGCCCCCGCATTTCCATGCCGGTGAACTGCCCGTCCGCATCCCGGTGGCCAAACCAGGCGGTTCCGTGCGGGCCTTCCTTCAGCGCCCCCTGCTGTCCGGCAATCGCGACAATATGGTCGGGCAACCCACGGATCTCCGTCAGATAGCGCCATGCAGCCGTCCCCGGCCCGGGTGCGGCACGACGGCTCCACAGTTCAGCGGGATCGCGCCGCGGTCTGTCAACGGCTCCCTTCGTACGCTCGATAACTTCGAGCGTCGGGCTCCTGCCGATCAGGGCGCGAAGTTCCTGCCTGACATGACCGAGGTTCTTCGAGGGATCGAGATACTGGACAAGCTTGAAGACATCGCCCTTGCCGTCGCCTTTCGGGTCCCACCAGCCCTTGCCATCGTGATTGACAATAATGGCCTCACTGTCACGGCGAAATTTCAGGTTACGGGCGGAACGCTGCGCGGTGGCCTGCCGATCCAGCCGGAACCCGGCTTTCTCCAGCACAACGGCGCAGTTTACAGCATTGCGAAGCTCATCAAGTTCTCTTTGCTGTGCTTCCGGGGAAGATGTGTAAGCCATGAGAGACACTCCTTCACGAACAGCATGGGTTGTGTTTCAGACCGCTCCGGTATTTAT
>NZ_JBXAYQ010000108.1:0-1619 GCF_057359305.1 Komagataeibacter ossonobensis
CCAGCTGCTATTTCAGGCGTAGTCGGGCGGGCGGTCAAGAAGAGGATCTGTCCTTTCTGTTTTTTGACGCGGCGGTGCTGGCGCGGAACCTGTAGCTGTCATTTCCTGTCTCGAGGATATGACAGTGATGGGTCAGCCGATCGAGGAGCGCCGTCGTCATCTTCGGGTCACCAAAGACGTCTCCCCATTCACTGAAGCTCAGATTGGTTGTGATGATGACACTGGTGCGCTCGTAGAGGCGGCTGAGCAGATGGAACAGCAGGGCGCCCCCTGATGCACTGAAGGGGAGATAACCGAGTTCATCAAGGATCACGAGATCCAGGCGGAGCAGCCTGTCGGCAATCTGCCCGGCCCGGTTGGCGGTCTTTTCCTGTTCAAGCGCATTGACCAGGTCGACCGTTGACCAGAAGCGCGCCTTCTTGCGGTGATGGGTGATCGCCTGGATGGCCAGCGCGGTCGCCAGGTGGGTTTTCCCGGTTCCCGGACCGCCGATCAGCACGACATTCTCAGCACGCTCGATGAAGTCCCCGCCATGAAGCTGGCGGACCATGGGCTCGTTGACCTGCGTATCGGCAAAGGAGAACCCGGACAGGTCCTTGTAGGCGGGGAACCGGGCGGTCTTTGTCTGGTAGGCGATGGAGCGCACTTCGCGTTCGGCCAGTTCCGCCTTCAGGAGCTGCGAGAGGATGGGGATGGCCGCCTCGAAGGCAGGTGCGCCCTGCTCGATGAGGTCAGCTGTGGCCTGGGCCATGCCATACATCCGCAATCCACGGAGCATGACGACAAGTGAAGCAGCAGCAGGATCATGACGCATGGCGGCTGTCCCTTCGCAGGATGTCATACCGCCCTGTATCGGCGCACGGTTCGTGTTCGAGCACCAGGGCCTGTGGGGCATCAAGCCGGGGAACCACGGTTCTCTTGGCATCGATCAGGCGATGAAGCGTATTGAGAACATGGGTCTTGGTCGCCACGCCGTCTTCAAGAGCCAGTTCAACTGCGCAGAGGACAGCCTGCTCATCATGCTGCAGCACAAGAGCCAGTATTTCAGCCATTTCCCGGTCGCCTCCAGGCCGCCTGAGCAGTTGGTCCTGCAGGGTCCGGAAGGCGGCTGGCAATTCGGTAAACGGCGCGCCATTGCGCAGGGCGCCCGGTTTGCGCTGGATCACCGCCAGATAATGCCGCCAGTCATACACCGTGCGGCCTGGCACACCATGCGAACGCGTGATGATCCGGTCATGCACGCACAGAACCTGCCCTTCGGCGATAATGCGCAGCTTGTCGGGATAAACCCGCAGGCTGACCGGACGATTGGCAAAGGAGGCCGGCACGCTGTAGCGGTTGCCTTCGAACTGGATCAGGCAGGTTGGTGAGACGCGCTTGGTCTGTTCGACAAACCCGTCAAAGGGACGCCCCGGGATCATGAGGTGGGGACGTTCGCTGGCATGGACCTCGGAGACGCTGTGCGGCAATTCAGCATGCTGCAGCCGTTCCCAACAGTCCAGGCAGCGGGCTTCCAGCCAGGCGTTCAGCGCCCCCAGATCAGGAAAGGCAGGCAGATCCTGCCAGATCTGGCGCCGGGCATCCTGCACGGTCTTCTCGATCTGCCCTTTCTCCCATCC
>NZ_JBXAYQ010000109.1:0-1527 GCF_057359305.1 Komagataeibacter ossonobensis
TTAGTAGCGCCATTAAAAGTCCACCAGTCTCTTTTACCCCCATCGGGGGAAGGAAACACTGGGCCAATAGATCCTTGATAAATACCTTTCGAACTCGCAATAAAAACCCTTTGTCCCCATGGTTCTGACAACCAAACACTTAAAGTATCTGGCAGAATGTCATTGGGTTCATTGGCGAATGCGACAAGGGTAAGTTGACTTTTATTCGATGACATTGCGATCTCAATTTCAGCATTAATATGTTCATCGCCAAATGAATAACCGCAGATAAGCAATACGTGATCCGATCCTTGTGATAGGCGTTGCCGGAAACGTTGAAAAATTTCGGCAAAAGGGTCACGCTGAGTGTTGAGATATTTCGTTGCCTGAGGGTAGATCATCACGGTTCCCCCATGGCTGGGATAAGTGTCCCCGTAACGGATGCGTAAGAGGTTTAGATTGCCTGAAAGTGGTCTATACCAATCAATCGAACCGTGGAGCTTAGACACGATAGCACGCGTCCCAGAATTTGCCTTATAATTTGACATATTCCAGAAGCCAACTCCACCGCCTATAAACCCATCTTGAAATTCAATACCGGTGAGAGCTAAGGCATCTTCAATCAGAGTGTCATAATTCGTCGTGAAAAACTCAACCGGTGTTCGGACAAAGTCTAGACCTGCCCGATTATTACCGAAAACTACTTCAATAAATTTCTGATGAGCAGCAATATCGACGATCGAATGCCCTTCAGTTCCAATTTCTTCCTTTTCTATAATCTTATCTTCTTCATTTTTTTTGGCTGCTCTGAAACCCCAACGAACGGTGTATGCGATCTTTTTAATCAATCCTTTGTGCACCTCAATTAATTTATCTTTTGCAACATGCTTGTCGCCAATCGTTATGCCGCCGGTGCACGAACGTTCCGCAATTGAGATCAAATCACCCAGATAAGTGAGATGATGTTCGATATGAGAGTTTTCCCCGCAATCGTTTACGATGAATCCTAAAACATGTAGCGCCACAGAATCTTTAGGAAAAATCTCGTTACGAGCAAGGTACATTACTCTTTCTGTCAATCTATACATTAAAGGTATGTTTGACATAAAACTAATACCAGCCCCAAGAAGCCATGTTTGCTTTGGACTATTCAAATGTTTTTCAAATTGTTCAGCGATATCTATATTATTTTCCACTATATTATACCTCTACCAAATCAACCGTCTTTGGATCATAAATTAAATTATCAATATTCCCGCTAGATATTTTTCTAACTAATTGAGACACAATATCTAACGGCACCAGAAACCATTCTTTGGGCTGCACTGGATGCCTGAACCGATCCTGAATCGTCAGATCAATCTGTGCTGAAGCCAGAACCCTATGAAAGATCTTCTCCAGCTTCGTACGATTGATGTTGAAGAGCTTGTAAGTCGCCACAACCTCCACATCAGCCAGAAGATAGGTCGCATCATGCTTTGCATTGGCAATCCGCTTTTTTACATCGCCTCCCGTCACGCCAATCTTGTGAATCAGGTTACGATGCTC
>NZ_JBXAYQ010000110.1:0-1487 GCF_057359305.1 Komagataeibacter ossonobensis
GGGGGACGGACAGCAGGAGGACAGGGTCGCGATCAGGGGCGCACAGAGTTCGGGACTGCCCGCACAGCAGTCCCTGACGAGGAAGAGCATCAGGTCCTGCAGGCGAGCAAGACAGGCGCGATAGACGATCTGCCGACTGTGGCGTTGCGCGCTCAGCAGGCCGGCACGTGTCAGGATCGCGAGGTGGGTCGAGATCGTGTTCTGCGGCATATCAAGATGGCGAGCGACATCTCCGGCGGGCAGGCCGTCCGGTTCATGGCGCACAAGCAGGCGGAAGATAGCCAGCCGCGTGGACTGGGACAGGGCGCTGAGCGCGGCAAGGGCCGATTCCATATCCATATATCTTTGATTGTGGATATATAAAATAATGTCAATCCCTGTCCTGGCGCGGGGGGGGGGGGCGTACGTTCATGCATAAGCCATGAGAGCCTGTGTTCCTTACCCTGCTTGCCGATGGAGGCACCATGATAGATCGATTTCCGGCCGCCATCCTGTCAGCCTGCCTGATCCTGACCAGTGCGACGGCCCGTGCGGATCCGCCATGGGGGCATGGCGGTCATGACCGTCGTGGCAGTGGCGGGGCCGTGACTGGCGGCGCTACCATGGCCTGTGGGCACCGCCATCAGGCTATTACTGGATGCAGTCCGGAGCGCAGTACCTGCTTGTGGCGGCGGTAACCGGACTGATCGCGGGCGTGGTTGCTGCCACTACAGGCGTGGCGATCCCTGTACCGGTCGTGCCGGTCGTGCCTGCTTACCCGACGGCGCCCTATCCGGCAGCACCAGCTTATACGCCACCTTATTGAATGGGCCGTTGATCGTGAATGACCTGTAGCCGACCTCGAACCCCTTCGTCCCTTGCGTGGCGACCGCGTCGGCGCCCTTTCCCAGCCGCTGGAGTTCGGCTACCGGGTCGCCCGCAAGCGCACCCACCGCCATGTCGCCGCCACGGCTGAAGAATGGCGCGAATTCCTTCAGCACAAGGAATATCTCGCGGTCATGGGCGCCAGGATTATCCTTCGGCTCGATATAGACCAGCCCGACCTGCCCGGTATAGGTACCACGGTTGAGATCGCCCCCGGCCATGCCAATGCACCAGTTCCGGCGTATCGGTATCATTGAAGATGTCGATCACGCTGAGCCTGCCTTCCTCAAGCCGCAGCAGGGGGCCGGGAAACTGGCCATTATAAAGCGTGGTTGACATGATGCGCCCGGGGGCAAGTTCGACCTGTCCCGTGGCGATCCGCAGCGTATGGTCCGCTTTTCCACCCATGACGGGGCCAGCGCCACGGCCCCGGCGCGGGATCATGGTCGCCGGCGTCGTTCGTCCGGACAATGCCAGAAAGGAACGGCGATCCAGCATCATGGTAATATCCGATTATGGGCAAACAGGCAGGGTTCCCAACGCCTACAGCGTTGGCCGGTTTCATCGGGCTGGCGCGGGGGCAGGCCGTCCTGTCGCCGGGACCTGTCCATAAATGGACCGTA
>NZ_JBXAYQ010000111.1:0-1450 GCF_057359305.1 Komagataeibacter ossonobensis
GGCTACACCGACAACACCTCGGCCCATCCCGGCCCGCGTGGTGAGAAGTACAACCTTGGCCTGTCCATGCGTCGTGCTGACAGCGTGAAGGCTGAACTGATCCGTGACGGCGTGCCCGCCAACGCCATCGACATCCATGGTTATGGTGAAGCCCACCCGCTGGTGCCGACCGGCCCCGACACGCGTGAGCCCCAGAACCGTCGCGTCGAGATCATCCTGCACTGATCCCGACCAACCGGTCACAAAAGAAAGGGAGCACTCTGTGCTCCCTTTTTTTATGCCGGCATTTCCGTGCGTACGAAGATACGCAGTGTGTTGTTCATGCCACGCAATACCCTAAATATTTTATTAAACCATTGTTTTGCGTAAATGGCGTCCCACTTATTCTATTGTAACCAAATACAAAAATCGTCCGTCCCATGCATATCTGCAACGATGCGGCCTTTATGCTGCTTTGTAGCGCAAATGGAACGCAACTACAGACAGCACGCCGTGTTTAGGAAAGATGGACTGACCGGTTTGCGCGGCCTGCATGCTGCGTGACCTGTAAAGAAGCAATAATGTGAGGAAGGACGAACATATGCGTCTCCGTTCTGCCCTGCTGGCAACAAGCCTGCTGGCCGCGACACCACTGGCTGCCAAGGCCACGACCATTACCGGCCCGTATGTCGATATCGGCGGCGGCTATAACCTGACACAGACCCAGCACGGCCACTTTGCCGATACGGAAGATGGCCCGGGACGTGAAAAACTGGGCCACCGTCATGGCTGGACCGGTTTTGGCGCCGTTGGCTGGGGCTTTGGCAATGGCCTGCGGGCAGAGGTCGAGGGGGACTACAACTGGTCCGAGATCTATAGCAAGTCACGTGGTGACAAGGGCAGCGATCGCTCCTATGGCGGCTTCGTCAACGTGCTGTATGACATCGACCTGAAGCGCCTGTTCAACATTGACGTGCCCGTCACGCCGTTCGTTGGTGTCGGTGCCGGTTACCTGTGGCAGAACGCGCATGACGTAACGGTGGGCAACTCCCCCGGTCGCAGCATGAGCGGCACCAAGGGTGGTTTTGCCTATCAGGGCATTGTCGGTGCGGCCTACGACATCCCCGGTATCCCCGGCCTGCAGATGACCACCGAATACCGCATGATTGGTCAGCCGTCCTCCTTCACCATGGGCAACTACACGGCCAGCGGACCGGATGGAACGGGCCACGCCAGCTTTGACCATCGCTTCAACCATCAGTTCATCGTTGGTGTCCGTTACGCGTTCAACAGCGCGCCGCCGCCGCCGCCGCCAGCCCCTGCCGTCGTGCCGCCCGCACCGACTGCAGCCCGCACCTACCTGGTGTTCTTCGACTGGGACGGCGCAGCCCTTACCGGCCGCTCGCGTGAGATCGTGGCAGAAGCTGCCCAGGCTTCCACCCACGTCCAGACGACCCGCATCGAAGTCAAT
>NZ_JBXAYQ010000112.1:0-1338 GCF_057359305.1 Komagataeibacter ossonobensis
GGATGGCCCGCGTGCCGACCTTGACTGCGCGCCTGAGCTGCCACAGGCGGGAACCGATGGGGAGGTCGGCAAAGGCATCCCCCCACCAGCCGCGCCGGTCGGCTGAAGCCGCACCCGTCGGGCCGGTGGGGGACTGAATGCCCACGGCCGCATCGTCAGATGTGGGCTGTTGCGGTGCCACGCGGTCTGTGAAAAGCGAAACCATGACCGCTGATTTCAGGGGGTTGTCCAGCGCCAGATCACTGGACACGATGGGCCAGTCGCCGCGCGCCGCACGGACGTTCCAGGTGATGGCGATATCCATACGGAACCTATCTGAAGGAAAAGAAATTGGGACAACCAGCCCGCACCCGCACCCGGAACCGTCATCCTGACAGTCTTCCTGGCAATACGCTGCAAAAGGGCAACCAGTACCGCATGCGTATCTGGACCGGAGAAAAGGGAAAACCAGATCCGGAAGATGACGGAGAGGTCGTCGAGTTTGTGGGATATTTCGACAAAACCGGCACCCCTGCCGCCCGCTCTTTCCTGATGGAGGATCTTGAGAACAGTAATTATGTCTGCAGGGTCATCTACCGGGGTAAAACGATTGATGTGTGGGGTAACCGCGGCATCTGGTGGACAGACCTAAATCCGGCCTCGGCGCCTAATCGTGTTACTTTTCTCAAGATGCCTGCATCACGATGACTGTGGCGGACCTGATCTGCCGCTCCCAGCTTGCACCCCATCATGAGGATGACTGGACAGCTTGATATCCTGCGCCACAACCTCATTGCCGGTAATGGTGCCGCTGGCGGTCAGGTCGCCCTCAAGCGCAGTCTTGCCGTTGGCGGGCGCGATCGAGATTGAACCGTCCGTCTTGAGCCAGACCCGGCTGCCGGTGGAGGGATGGAACAGGCAGACCTCACCGGGCTGCAGGTCTTTCGGCCTGCCACGCTGGTCGCCGGTGGCGATGACCACGCCGCGCGTACGGTCGCCGCCGATGAAGGCGATGACCAGGTCGGACCCCGGCACCGGCCGGCTGGCCAGCCCGTATTCCTGCATGATCGGCAGGTCGGCCTTTATCTCCCCCGCCGCCAGTGCGGCCTGCACGGTGGGCGTGTTGGGGGTTTCGTTCGTGTTGGCGGTCTGGCGGCCGATGCCCAGCGCCATCATCACGCGGCGTGCGGTGCGGAGAAGGGGAGCCGTCATGATGCGGTGCTCTCCGGTGCGGGGAGGCCCTCGGTCTGGATGGAAGTGTCCACGTCACTCTGCGCAGCGTTCATCGCCTGAATGAAGCGATCGGCCAGAACCGGGTTGAGCAGGGGTTCGGGCGAGAAGGCCATGGGCGGCATGAGC
>NZ_JBXAYQ010000113.1:0-1313 GCF_057359305.1 Komagataeibacter ossonobensis
AGAGGTGGACCCGTCTGTTCGGACAGTTTTTGGGTTTGAATAAGCTATACCCGGTTGTTGTTATGCCGCCATTCTGACGGCGTTGCTGTTGGCCATCTGGTCCGGGGTTAACGCCGGACCAGATGGCGTCGGCGCGCCATGATACGCCTCATCAGGCGTTCGTCCAGCCAGGGCCGTATGGGGACGTTGCCCGTTATAATGGGTGATCCATTTCGTGAGCCCCACTCGAAGTTCTGATCCGGTCTCAAATGCGTGCAGGTAGACACATTCGTATTTCAACGACCGCCACAGACGCTCGATGAACACGTTGTCCAGCCAGCGCCCACGCCCGTCCATGCTAATGCGGATCTGACGTTCTTCCAGGATACCGGTAAAACGGGGCGTCGTGAATTGTGAGCCCTGGTCCGTGTTGAAAATCTCCGGGGTGCCGTAACGCATCAGCGCATCCCGAAGTGCCTCAATACAGAACTCCGCGTCCATCGTGTTCGACAGACGCCAGGACAGCACCTTGCGCGTGAACCAGTCCATGATCGCCACGAGATAGAGAAATCCCCGTTTCATGGGAATATATGTGATATCGGAACACCAGACCTGGTTAGGTCGATCAATGACCAGATCCCGCAGCAGATATGGATATTTCCGATGCTCCGGATGGGGCACACTCGTGCGTGGCTTCTGGTAGATCGCCCGCAGGCCCATGATCGCCATGAGCCGGCGGACGCGTTTGCGCCCCACTTCATGTCCCAGGCGGCGCAGATGCCATGTCATCTGCCGCGAGCCATAATACGGCCTTTCCAGGAACTGGGCGTCGATCAGCCGCATCAACTCCAGATTGGCCTCACTCTGTGGCACAGACCGATAGTAGACGCCCGACCGGTTGAGTCGCAGCAGTGTGCATTGCCGGATTATCGGCAGACGCGCTCGCTTCGGGTCAATCATCTGCCGCCTCTGATCACGCCCAACCGAGCAGAGGCATCGCGTAAAAAATCCCGTTCCACGAGAAGCTCGCCTATCTTCGCGTGCAGTTTCTCCACATCAGCAGGGCTGACCGGGGGCTCAGACGTCGCTTTCCCGGAAAAGGTGGCCGCCATCCCCTCGATCGCCTGCCGTTTCCACTGGGCGATCATCGTCTGATGCACCCCATGTTTCGAAGCCAGTTCCGCCAGCGTCAGTTCCCCACGGATCGCTTCCAGGGCAACCCGTGATTTGAACTCCGCCGCATACCTCTTGCGCGTAACCTTGCCCATAAAACCCGTTCTCTCTCAGGTCGGATTATAGCTTATTGCCCTGTCCGAAAAATGGGGACCACCTCT
>NZ_JBXAYQ010000114.1:0-1295 GCF_057359305.1 Komagataeibacter ossonobensis
GCCGGATCTCTCGTTATGACCGACTGATGATCGAGCGTGGAGGGGGCAATCGGCAAAACACGACAGATTGGCTCGACCCGGTAATCGGCACGGTAGACTTCAATAAACCCAATCATTTGCGAAACGGGCGGTCGAACTCCGCCCGTACAAAATAAGCCGAAGCCTTCTTGAGGATCTCATTGGCCTGACGCAGTTCACGGACCTCACACTTCAACGCCCTGATCCGTGCCGTCTCGGCCGTGGTCGGTCCCGGTTGCGTCCCCGCGTTCCGCCGGGCCTGTTTCCACCAGTCGTGCAGGTTGTCGCCCGAACAACCAAGCTTGTCACTAATCTCGCGACAGGCCGCCGAAATGCTCGGGTAATCCGATCGATGCTCGTCCAGAAGGCGCAGAGCACGCTCATGAAACGCAGGCGAATAACGCGATGTTTTCGTCTTATCTACCATAGGGCTCAGTCTTCGAGAGTTTTACTCTCCGGTAAACCCGGGGCGGTTCATCCATCGACAGTACCGTGTCGGCAAAGGATGGCGCGTTCGCTGACGTGGCGACAACGCCGACTGTCACGATCAGCTGGCTTCGGCGCAGAGTTCGGCCTGGGTATTGTGTCCGAGCGCCGCATGAGACGGCTGTCGGGATCAGTCAGGCTGATCTGCCGCTGACCTGCCTCTCGGGTGGTAATTTCTCATCAGGCGGTTTTGGCGCCCGGCCGCGACATCCTGTTTTCGCATCATAGGCGGCTTTCTTCTTTTCGTATGCCGGACGTGCCGTTTCAGCCTGCTCCCTGACATCAGCTTCCAGTCGGGCGCGTTCTTTTGGCAGGGCCTGCGGATCCGTGTCCATGATGTCAGTACGCTCCACCTGTTCCATCAGTTCCGCGATATCCACTGCCAGATGTTCGCACAGTGCCTTGATCCGGTCATAGCGCACCGAACGGTATTTCGAGGCGTCGGCATCGATATTCGTGCCGTCGCTCAACACCTCGCCCAAGCGTAACAGGCCCGTCTCGCGCGCCACAAGCAGCTTCAATGGCTACCCGGTTTGTCCGGCGGAAAGCGGCAACCGTGTCGTGATCCGGATGCAGGTTTGCCGCCACGAAGCGTATCCCGATGTCGCGATATGTCGCCCGCTCGATCCAGCGTGAGGAAAAAATCCCGTTTGCATAGCTGCAGATCAAAGGTGATATTGTAGGGAACATCCAGCTTCTGACTGGTATGCCATGCCGCCTGATCCACAATGAGGACGGCGTGAGCGCCCTGCGCGACCGTGCGTGAAATCTCCGCGAGATGGAGCTGCATA
>NZ_JBXAYQ010000115.1:0-1261 GCF_057359305.1 Komagataeibacter ossonobensis
GCGCGCCGCAGTCGCGTCCGAAATGCCGAGTTCATCGCGGGCGTGCGCCCCCAGTGCATCATGCTTCATGAGCTGAAGGGCAACCTTGCGTGACAGAATATCATCCAGGCCACGCTGACGGTATATCCCGGCCAGTTCGCTCACTTCAGCGTCCCAGCTACTGCCAAGCTCCTTTTTTTCGCGGGCGAGGTCAGCCTTCTCAGAATCCGCCTGCGAGCTAACGGACACATATTCCCCTGCGGCCATGGACATGGCCCCGGCAGCCAGACTGGAAATTCCAGCCAGCAGGATGCTCCCCTGTGTCGCATGGGCGCTGGCGACACCAATGATCAGGCTGGATGTTGACAGGATACCATCATTCGCCCCCAGAACAGCGGCCCGCAGCCAGCCCAGACGGGAGGTCGCGTGGATTTCTTTGGGGCGCAGCGGTATTTTACTTTCCATATTCATCGGATACATTCCCTGTCAGCAGCATTCTCTGAAAAACATTGTCCCGGAGAATGAAGTAATGAAAACACGCGGCCAGCGCATGACCCGTGGCAAGCACGATGATCAGCCAGCCATTCCACTGGTGCAGCCAGTGCAGAATGCCGACTGTCGATGTCGGAAACCTGCCAAAGGGCGGCATGATCTGGATGGACAGGAAACTCATGGCCTGCCCATTGCCCCATCGCCACAGATATCCCAGGAGGATTTCCAGCAGGACTAAACCATACAGGCTGTATTCCACGCAGCGTGCCAGCATGGCATCAAGCCAGCGATCGGCGGCGCAGATCTGCCGTCCCCAGCCTAGTCGCCATAGCAGGCGTGCGGGAAACAGAACGCTCAGTACCATGCCTGCCGTCAGGTGGGTCACCACCAGTTGATGGTGTAGCGGGTTCCGGAACAGGCCCCATAAATTCGCGGTTGCGAACTGCAGTATGATAATGGCCGTGCATCCCCAGTGGAAAATGATTGTTGGTGCGTCATAACGTGCTGGGGAAAGGCCAGATTTGTATTTCATCCGAACGATCATATCACTCAAACATGACGCGAACCTGAACGATTGGCCGCCTTGCCGATACCTGCGGTCCGTTGGTGTTCAGACTGTAAAAAACGAATGGAGATGGTAAACCCACGACGACACCGGCAGCGAGCAAGGAACCTGTATCCAGATAACTGTGTGGCGCCCGTGACCTAATGACATCGCAGAATATGTGCAAGCTACGGCCATTTTCGGTAAACCGGATCGCAAATGTGATGGACTGAGCTTGTTTCCCCG
>NZ_JBXAYQ010000116.1:0-1260 GCF_057359305.1 Komagataeibacter ossonobensis
ACGCGCCGCAGTCGCGTCCGAAATGCCGAGTTCATCGCGGGCGTGCGCCCCCAGTGCATCATGCTTCATGAGTTGAAGGGCAACCTTGCGCGCCAGAATATCATCCAGGCCACGCTGACGGTATATCCCGGCCAGTTCGCTCACTTCAGCGTCCCAGCTACTGCCAAGCTCCTTTTTTTCGCGGGCGAGGTCAGCCTTCTCAGAGTCCGCCTGCGAACTGACGGATACATATTCCCCTGCGGCCATGGACATGGCCCCGGCAACCAGACTGGAAATTCCAGCCAGCAGGATGCTCCCCTGTGTCGCATGGGCGCTGGCAACGCCGATGATCAGGCTGGATGTTGACAGGATACCATCATTCGCCCCCAGGACAGCGGCCCGCAGCCAGCCCAGGCGGGAGGTCGCGTGGATTTCCTTGGGGCGTAGCGGTGTTTTACTTTCCATATTCATCGGATACATTCCCTGTCAGCAGCATTCTCTGAAAAACATTGTCCCGGAGAATGAAGTAATGAAAACACGCGGCTAGCGCATGACCCGTGGCAAGCACGATGATTAGCCAGCCATTCCACTGGTGCAGCCAGTGCAGAATGCCGACTGTCGATGCCGGGAACCTGCCAAAGGGCGGCATGATCTGGATGGACAGGAAACTCATGGCCTGCCCATTGCCCCATCGCCACAGATACCCAAGGAGGATTTCCAGCAGGACTAGCCCATACAGGCTGTATTCCACGCAGCGCGCCAGCATGGCATCAAGCCAGCGATCGGCGGCGCGGATCTGCCGCCCCCAGCCTAGTCGCCATAGCAGGCGTGCGGGAAACAGCATGCTCAGGACCATGCCTGCTGTCAGGTGGGTCACCACCAGTTGATGGTGTAGCGGGTTCCGGAACAGGCCCCATAAATTCGCGGTTGCGAACTGCAACACGATAATGGCCGCGCATCCCCAGTGGAAAATGATTGTTGGTGCGTCATAACGTGCTGGGGAAAGGCCGGATCTGTATTTCATCCGGGCAATTGTATCACTCAAACATGACGCGAACCTGAACGATTGGCCGCCTTGCCGATACCTGCGGCCCGTTGGTGTTCAGACTGTAAAAAAAGAACGGAGATGGTAAACCCACGTCGACACCGGCAGCGAGCAAGGAACCTGTATCCAGACAACTGTGTGGCGCCTGTGACCTAATGACATCGCAGAATATGTGCAAGCTACGGCCATTTCGGTAAATCGGATCGCAAATGTGATGGACTGAGCGTGTTTCCCCA
>NZ_JBXAYQ010000117.1:0-1244 GCF_057359305.1 Komagataeibacter ossonobensis
CGCATCCGGGCCGCCAGCGCGAACAGGGCGTCCTGCTTGGCGAACACGCCACGATAGGCATCCCGCAGGCGCAGCGTCGGGTCCCAGAACTGGATGGCTTCGGAACCGGCGCCATTGATTTCGATAATCCGGAACTCTCCGCGTTGCAGGGCCGCCTCGCTGCCAAAACGTACGTCCAGGCGACCGAAATGGAAGCCGTTCATGGAGCGGGCTATGGCATCGACGCGTCCTTCAAGGGCGGGGGTATTCAGCCGCATGGCGTTCTCATAGCGGCCGCCCACCCGCAGGGAGGCGACCGTGCCAAGGATGACGCGTTCGCCACGCGGCGGAACATGGTCAATCCCTCTGGTGGAGAGGGCGCGCCGGTAATGCCCGATCCGCGAACACAGCCGTGGGTCCGCGGCCATCAGGGCCGCGATGGAACGCACGCCGTCGCCCGTGACCTGTGGGGAATGACGGATGGCGAGACCGATAAGGCGGCCATGGGCTTCGGTCGGGCCACGGTAGTAGAACAGCCCGGCCTCAAGGGGGCCGGGCACGAATTCCTGCAAGAGGAAGCTGGCGTCGGGGGGAAAGGCCGCAATGTAGGCCATTAGCCCATCCACGGTATCGATCCGTCGCACGCCATGGCCGCACCAGCCGATATCGGGCTTGGCAACCAGCGGGTAGCCCAGTGTCCGCGCCATGGACGCTGCCGCCGGGATGTCAGCGGGAGAGACGAGGACGGTGCGGGCGACCCATAACGCGTGCTCCGGGCTGATCCGGGCTAGGCAGGCGGCTTTTGATTCGCCAGCCAGTCCCCCGGTCTCGATCGCCGGGTTGACGACCGATGGCAGCGTCAGGCTGCGGTAGCGCAGCCCCAGCCATAGCCACTGCAGGACAAGGGGTATACACAATACCGGCTTCGGGAGCCGTTCCATCGCGCCAAAGCCGTTGCTGGCATGGTGGGAACAGGCGTCATTCGTGCTGCGTTGGGGCTTCATCATGGACAATCCTATCTTCCCCGCGGCAGTTCGGGATCACGCAATGCAACAGGTGGGCATCACGCTGTTGCGATCAGGCTACAGGTTCGTCTGCCCCACGCCAGAGACCCAGCGCCGTGTCAATGCGCGGCCGGGCAATGGGTGGGCAGCGAACCCCGTCGATATTTTTGGCTGGAGCCGGTCTTTCCGGCGTGATGCGCTGCCCGCGCCCCTCTTCGCGCAGGCGATGGAGGCGGGGATGCTCGTTGCTGATAACGGGGC
>NZ_JBXAYQ010000118.1:0-1236 GCF_057359305.1 Komagataeibacter ossonobensis
CATCCGCAACCATGATCTTGGCGTATGGGGAACACCAGCGGACCGACAGGTTCGCCGAAACCTGCGGGAAGCGGCGTCGCGTATTGGGCGGCCCCTTGCCACCGACAGTGACCCGCCCTGTCGGGGTATCGAACCAGACCGGTGCGGTCGGCGCATTATCGCGCAGCATTTCCCGCACGATCCCACCCTGGCGCGCGGAGAAATGCAGCCTGACGCCAAGGGCTGCAGCCAGATGCCGCCCGTAATCGGGCACATGCGGCCAGTCAAAAACGTCCCCGTCATCGTCCACAAGATGGTGCCACCACTCGATGCGCTGCGGCGCCACGCCCTTTTCGAGCAGGTGCAGCGTACTGGCGAGGGAATCCTTGCCAAAGGAACAGGCGACGATGACGTGATCATAACGCGCCAGATCAGGCATCTCTCCCTGCCCCGACACGACAGTTCCCAGGCGGGATGACAGGCTTGCGGTCACCATGGACATTCTCCTTGTCTGAATGTCTTCTGGCGGTCCGAAGGGATATCGCGGGTCAAACGCGGCGCGTGCACCGGCATCGCAGGCCCGCGGAGCGGGACAAGAGCCACCGTTTGAGGCGCGATGGCCCTTCGGGCATATTTTTTCCTGTTTCTTCCTGCTTTTCCTACGCGTCCGCGTTCAGGTATTCGTGCAGATACCGGCGCAGCAGCACGCAGGCTGCATGAGTGTCCCGCTCACCGTCATCCGCAAGGACACGATCCATCACTCTGGCGAGAACGAAGGCTGCCTCTCGGCCCGGGCTGAAAACAAGGGAAAACCCAAACTGTCCCTGCAGCACGCCAGTTCCCGCATCGTGGAC
The DNA here is from genome assembly GCF_057359305.1 of Komagataeibacter ossonobensis. Lineage (NCBI taxonomy): Bacteria > Pseudomonadati > Pseudomonadota > Alphaproteobacteria > Acetobacterales > Acetobacteraceae > Komagataeibacter > Komagataeibacter ossonobensis. Next base: position 834 of record NZ_JBXAYQ010000118.1, read on the forward strand.
CATGGCCACGATCTCGCCATGGACGACTTCCTCGACCTCAAGGTCCACTTCCTGACCGTCAGGCAGAATGGTGGTCCGGATCCCGTCAGAGTCCACACTGTCGGGGACCGCATTGAGGACGATCCGCGCAGCCGCCTCGGCGTCCGTCGCCGTGACCCTGAAATCGCCGGCGTCCGCTTCAAACAGGCGCTCAACCAGCGTGATACAAAAATCAGGCATTGCCGTCCTCCCTTACCAGGACAAATTCGCTCAGTGTCTTGGCTTCCCGCCATGGGCAATGCCACACCATCACGTCCTTTCCGCAGATTTCGGTGACAGAGCCACGCTCTCTCAGCCGGGCCAGTTCGTCCGACGTGACTCTGGGAACCGCCGTGAAAGCGGAAAATTCGACCACTGCCGCCTT
>NZ_JBXAYQ010000119.1:0-1183 GCF_057359305.1 Komagataeibacter ossonobensis
TCACGGACCAGACCGCCGCCAAAGTCCGAGGCCACCGCGCCGGGGGCGACCGCATTGACCGTAATGCCCCGCGCGCCCAGTTCCTTTGCCATATAGAGCGAGATGACTTCGGTTGCGGCTTTCATGGCTGCGTAAGGACCATGATCCGGCAGATAGAAGCGCGTCGCGGCAGAGGTGATGTTGAGAATGCGGGCACCATCACGGATCAGCGGAAGAAGTGCTACCGTCAGCAGGTACGGACCCTTGAAGTGGATATTGTACTGATTGTCGAGCTGTTCGGACGTTGCGGCGTCGAAGCGGGTGTGGATGATGTTGCCGGCGTTCTGGACAACATAATTCAGTCCCCCCTGCCCGAACCCGCTTGCAAGAAGGGCTTTGACCCGCCCCGCAAACTCCGTGAACGACGCATGGTTCGCGATGTCCAGTTGCAGCATACGCAGCTTTGCGTCCTCGTGGCTGAGGGCGGTTTCGGCTGCTTTCGCCTCGTCTTCATTAGCGTGATAAGTGCCGATCACGCTGATGCCGACGGCCGTCAGATGCCTGGCGATACTGTAGCCGATGCCGCGATTGGCGCCCGTGACAAAGGCGATTTTTGATGTGCTCATGATCGGATTCCTTGAGGAGACATGGCGTTGTGTTCCGTAAACGCCACTTCCATACCAATCGATCCATAATAGGGACACGAAGCAGGGTCAAGGATTTGTGGACCGACCGATATGGAATTTCGTGCCGGGTCCGGATCGTCTCGCCGCTGTCAGTCCGTCAGCTTTTTCTCAGGCCGCTTTGCTGTTCCCCGTTTCACCGCGTTGATATCCCATAATGTCAGCACAGATGTGACAGCCGCATCCAGAGTGTCCGGACGCATCCCGTCCCGGGCTTCGCATGTCATGCCGTGGAAGAAAGTCGTGAGAATATCGGGCAGCACATCTGTCGCCGGGGATGCGTTCAATTCACCATTGGCAATGGCGCGCTCTACACAGGCCCTGATGCCGGTGCGCGTGCGCTGTCGTTCCGCCGCAAGAAGCGCCTGAACAGGTTCGTTTTCAGGTGAGCAGTTGCTGGCACCGCACACGACCAGGCACCCGGTCGGATGGGTGCGGGCAGACTGCATGCGCGCCGAGCCGCGCAACGTCCGTTCGATGGCCTCGCGCGGGGGCAGGCTTTCATCCCATAACGGCGCCAT
>NZ_JBXAYQ010000120.1:0-1138 GCF_057359305.1 Komagataeibacter ossonobensis
GAAGTTTCGCTGATTTTGGTAGTACGGAGGCAGAATCGCTTGACGGCCTGCAGGATGTCGTCGGCGGATCTGGTCCATTTGAAGGGCTTGGGCTGTTCGTTATGGACGGCGATGAAAGCCCTGATGTCGGCCTCCAGGGCTTCGGTCGAACGGTGAATGCCGCGCCTGATCTGCTTTTCAGTGACGAGAGCGAAAAACCGCTCCACCTGATTGATCCATGAGGCCCCGGTCGGCGTAAAATGAACGTGCCAGCGCGGGCGCCTGGCCAACCAGTCACGGATCAGCTTCGTCTTGTGGGTGGCATAGTTATCCATCACCAGATGGATATCGAGGTCAGTCGGCACATTGGTTTCGATCTGGTCAAGGAATTTGCGGAATTCCGTGGATCGGTGCTTCGGATAACACTTTCCAATGATGGTGCCGGTGGCAATGTCGAGAGCTGCGAACAGTGAGGTCGTACCGTGGCGGGTATAGTCATGTGTCCGCCGCTCGACCTGGCCGGGCCGCATCGGGAGCATGGGCTGGCTGCGATCCAGCGCCTGGATCTGGCTCTTCTCATCCACGCACAGTACCAGCGCACGCTCCGGCGGTGCCATATACAGACCAACGATGTCGCGGACCTTCTCCACGAAGAGGGGGTCGTTCGACAGTTTGAAGGTCTCTGTTCGATGCGGCTGTAACCCGAACGCTTTCCAGATGCGATGGATCGTTGACGGTGCATATCCCACGGCCTGTGCCATCGAGCGCAGCGACCAATGCGTAGCACCGCGCGGGGTTTCTTCCAGTGTCCGGCGGATCGTCTCCGCGATTTCCCCGTCGCCGATCGAGCGTGGTGTCCCCGGCCGGGGTTCATCGTAAAGCCCGTCCAGACGGTCCGTTGCAAAACGCCGGCGCCACTTGCCAACCGTGTTGATGTCCGCGCCCGTCAGGTCACGGATCGCCTTGTTCTCATGCCCATCGGCTGCGGCAAGGACAATACGGGCTCGCCGCGCAAGCGCCTGGCCCGTCTTGCGCGCCCTTGCCAGAGATTCCAGTTCCTGACGCTCCAATGCCGTCAGTTCAATCGCAACCGCTACACGTCCCATTCGATTACCCCTGCCATCAGGATAATCATATAAACTTCTCGATCAGGACACTA
>NZ_JBXAYQ010000121.1:0-1130 GCF_057359305.1 Komagataeibacter ossonobensis
TTCGTGGCCGAAAGACCGGTCGGCAGCGCCTGCGCCGTGCCACCGGGTACGGAATACATCCATGTCCCCTCGCTGGCAGGCGTGGCATTGCCGGTAATGGCAACGCCGCCAACACCATTCGGGTCGGTGGTGGTGAACAGCTGCGAGACCGTTTCCTTCGGGCCGGGCTGGTCTTCCTGCCCGGGCGGAATGGTTACCGCCGTATGCACGTCCGGGTTAACCGTGACATCAAGCGGCTGGCTGTTGGTGCTGACCGACCCGTTGGGGTGGTCATGCTGCATCTGGGTTATGTCCACGCCCGTCAGCCCCGTGGCAGTGCCAGCAAGCGCCTGCCCCGTAACACTGGTGGCAACGCCGTTGCTGGTGCCGGTCAACGGCACGTCGGCCGATGTCTCGACAACCTGCGTGGTCAGCCCGCCCGGCGTGCCGGTAAAGTTCGGCACGGGGTCAAAGCGCACCCTGGCCTGATCGCCAAGCACCACGGCATCGCTGCCTGAAACATTGGCAGGCACGTCCGTCCACGTCCTGCCGCCATCGGTGGAATACTGCCACGTGCCCTCGGTCGCGGGATTGGCCGTATTGCCGGTAATGGCCACGCCAGCCAGATGGTCGGCGGTGGACCCGGTGGGGTCAGCCGCGCTCTGCCGCGCGTCGGTCCCGTCCTGCACCGTACTGTCCGGATACAGGCCTGCAATCGTGGCGCCTGTATTGGCGCCATCAGCACCGTTCGAGGTGACATCAGGCAGCACATAGGGGCCTGCCGCCATGGTGGGCGGGTCATTGACCGGTGTGACCGCCGTGGACAGGTCAACCGTACCCACACTGAGCGCGGTCTGCCCGCCACGGGTCGAAACATCGGCGCCCGCAACCGCCATCGTGCCGGAATCCAGCGCGGCACCGGTCAGCGGCGTGTCATCCGCCGTGGTCAGGGCCTGCCCGTTCGCCCCCACAAGGGCCGGGCTGCCCGATGCGGCGTCCGAACTGTCGATCAGCACGACCTTAAGGTCATCGCCACTGACAGGCTGGCCGTTATAGTTGGCCGCAGGCGTAAACTGCAGCTGGGCATCCTTCGACAGCACAAGCGCATTCGTGGTGGAAACGGACGCCGGAAGCGGCGTCCATGTCCCGCC
>NZ_JBXAYQ010000122.1:0-1088 GCF_057359305.1 Komagataeibacter ossonobensis
CTAGCTGTCAGGTTGTGAAACGTCATTGGCGTAATCAAGGATTTCATCGACCTGTTTCATGATGTCACGATCAGCCGGTTTGATGTGATCAGGATTACGGAACGCGGGATGTTTTTCAAGCCACGACGTGATGCATTGGGTGGGAGTTATGCCGCCCAGAACACGCTGCCGGCGATGATTGTAAGCGAAACAGAAGCCTCTGAGCAGAATTTCCAGATCCTTATGGCTTGAGACACAGACCGGCAACACCTCTGTGGCGACACGGCCATTGAAGCGTTCGACCATTCCATTGGTCTGAGGGGAGTAAGCTTTGGTCCGGCGTCGGTCGATTCCCATGTCATGACAGGCTTTTTCGAAGGCATCCGCCGTAAAACAGGAACCACGATCGGTCAGAATATGGGTGATCCGGAAAGGAAAGGCGGTTTTGACAGCTTTGAGGAAATCGACGGAATTATCGGCATTTTCCGCGTCATAGACGGCCAGATGTACCGAACGGGAGCATCTATCAATGGCGACATATAGAAAACGTTTCCGCCGTTCTCCATCTGCCGTCTGCAATTTGGGCAGATGTTTCACATCAATATGGACATAACCGGGATCGTAATCCCGGAATGTTCCCTGTCCCCGAACTGGTCTGGTCTTTGGAGCAGGAGGCAGCCTGTTCAATCCGGCATCTTTCAGAATACGCCAGATGTTGTCCCGGTTCAGATGTGGCAGGAAATGCCGCACGACAAAGGTCAGGTCATCCAGGCCAAAACCGGTAGAACGCCGAAGGTGACAGACAATGGCGCGCTCTTCCTCCGAGGCTTTCCAGGCCAGTTTCCGGGGACGGCTGCTGCGGTCCTGGCAGGCGTCTGAACCACGCCTGCGCCACTTGCGGACAGTTTCCGCGCTGATCCCGTAGCGTCTGGCGAGCACGGATGTCGATTCCGATGAGCGGGCTATGTCAGCCCGGACGGCCGGTGTCGTGCGTGCCTGTGGATGGATCTGAAGCATCATTCAGTCTCCCTGCAAACGGAAGAAAACCATGAAGAGTAACGCGGTATTGCCCACCCTACATCATCCCAATGACGTTTCACAACCTGACA
>NZ_JBXAYQ010000123.1:0-1063 GCF_057359305.1 Komagataeibacter ossonobensis
CGATGCCACGGTCAACAGGAGCCTCGCAGAGATCACGCCGCTGGGGCGCGTCGGCCAACCTGACGACATTGGGGCCGCGGTCCGTGGCCTTCTGTCTGACGACATGCACTGGGTGAATGGCCAGCGCATTGAGGTGACGGGCGGCCAGTCACTTTGATCCCACACAGAAAAGGGCAGGGGGAGTCCGTATGATCAACGTTATGGCCAGCAGTGTCATCAATGCACCCGTTTCGTCCGTCTGGGAGCTGATCCGTGATTTTGGTGCCCTTGGTCGCTGGTTGCCGGGCGTGAAAAGCTGCGTGATCGAAGGCGATGATCCTGGCGACCGTGTCGGCGCAATCCGCCGTGTTGAAATGGGCGATGTCGGTGTGATCTGTGAACAGCTTCTGGCACTGTCGGATGTGGATCATGCGGTGACGTTCTCGATCATTGAATCGGCTCTGCCGATCCGGAACTACCGCTCGACCATCACGCTTCTGCCCATAACGGATGGCGATCGCACGTTTATCCGGTGGCGCGGTCAGTTCGAAGCATCGGCCGAACACGCAGCCAGCATGGAGACCCGGATGCCGACACACATCTATCAGCCGGCCTTCGACAGGCTAGCAGAAATTCTGGCGTTGAGGGAAACACGGTCATGACCAGCTTTCATGGTAAATCCGTTCTCGTGCTGGGCGGCAGTCGCGGGATTGGGGCCGCCATCGTGCGTCGCTTCGCAATGGATGGCGCGAAAGTCGTCTTTACGTATTTGTCCTCGCCTGACGACGCTCAGGAATTGGCTACAGAGACCGGAAGCAGGGCCCTGCGCGCCGACAGTGGCGACCGGGATGCCCTCATCGCGCTGATCAACTCGCTCGGCCCCTTGGACGTGCTGGTCGTCAATTCCGGAATTCTTGGCGCGGGTGATCCACTGACCATGCCGCCGGATGCCATCGACCGGCTTTTCCGCATCAATACCCACGCGCCTTATCACGCGGCGGTTGCCGCCGCACGGACCATGCCCGACGGCGGCCGCATCATTTTCATCGGCTCAGCCAATGCAGACCGTATGCCGATGAGCGGC
>NZ_JBXAYQ010000124.1:0-1059 GCF_057359305.1 Komagataeibacter ossonobensis
CTAGAGCATAATCTGATCTAATAGGTTCATTTTAAGATTCCCATACTGGTCGAAATCTGATTCATACTATGTGCCGGTATGGAGGCCGGCCCGTATGACCCGAGCCCTGTCTGCTGACCTTCGCCGCCGCACGATTGCGGCTGTTGCCTCTGGCATGACCCGTCGTGCGGCGGCGGTTCGTTTTGGTGTGTCTTCGTCGAGCGTTATCCGCTGGGTTGCCGAGTGGCAGGCCAGCGGTCGTGACCATGCGCTTAAACAGGGCGGTGATCGCCGTTCTCACCGGATTGAAGCGTGGTCAGCCTTCCTGCTGGCCGCGATTGAAACAAAGGCCGATATTTCCCTTGTCGAACTGGCGGAGACACTTGCAGCGGAACACGGTGTCCGCTTTGCGCCGAGTACGATCTGGCGCTGTCTCGACCGTCACGACATGACCATCAAAAAAAACGGCGCACGCCAGCGAGCAGACACGGCCCGACGTCGCACAGCGGCGCGAGGCCTGGTTTGACAGTCAGCCTGACCTTGATCCGGCCCGTCTGATCTTCATCGACGAAACAGCCGTCTCAACGAAGATGGCCCGCCTGCGGGGGCGGTCACAACGGGGCACGCGCTGTCGGATGTCCGTGCCCCACGGGCACTGGAAAACCACGACGTTCATCGGCGGGCTGCGCCTCTCCGGCATGACAGCACCGATGATGCTGGACGGCCCAATGACCGGCGAATGGTTTGCCGCCTATACCCGCAAGGTGCTCGTTCCAACCCTGTCGCCGGGAGACGTCGTCATTCTGGACAATCTGCCCGCCCATAAAGGAGCCGCTGCCCGCGAGGCTGTGGAGGCAGTCGGCGCCAGGTTGTTGTTCCTGCCGCCCTACAGTCCTGATTTCAACCCGATCGAAAACATCTTCGCCAAAATGAAGGCGTGGATCAGACGGGTGGCACCGCGAACCCTCGACGCTCTTCAAAATACCGTCTGTGGAGCAATTGACGATATCTCTCATCGCCAGGCCGCAGCGTGCTTCACCGCCGCTGGATATGAACCAGACTGATCGGATTATGCTCTAG
>NZ_JBXAYQ010000125.1:0-1051 GCF_057359305.1 Komagataeibacter ossonobensis
TTTTCCCGCTTATCAACCAAGCAGCACGGGAATTTCGGCATATGCGCGTCGGCGCGTGAGGATTGAAGACGTCGCGACGGCGCGGCATGCGGCCGGGATCATGCCGAACATGTTGTGTCTTCGATTGGTGGTCCAGCAGAAGGCGCCGAGATAATCGGATGTGTGCTGCGGGGCGATGGCCTTGTGCGTTGCCTTGAGGGCCGTGCTCAGATTGGCGATGGCGGTGTTGAGGCCGTGGAAGGGTGCGGTGCGCTGTCGGGAGGGGCGTTTGCTGCCGCTGACAGTGACCACATGGGATCTGGCGGGTGTGCCGAAGGCCAGAAAAGCCTTCAGGCCGTCGGTATGAACCCTGACGGCTGGCATGAGGCAGGTATCGGCGAATGCCCGCACCGCCCTGCTGGTGAAGCCGACCACCGTCCGCATGGCGACATGGCCCATACGGCCGCCCTCATACCGCTCGGTCGCGGCGATCATCCTGGTCTTGCCTCCCGGACCCGAGCCCTGGTTTCGCTCGCCACCCAGATAGACATCGTCAGCCTCGACCACGACGGGGGCACCGTCCGGACCTGAACCACCGAGAAGATAACGGGCTTCACGTTCGGTCATGGCGCGGCGCAGGCGTTTGGCGAGATACCACGCCGTCGGATAGCTCACGCCCAGCCGACGGCCCAGTTCGATGGCCGAGACACCCTGTTTGGTACTGGTCATGATGTGCATGGCCCGGAACCAGATCGTGAGCGGAAGTTTCGTGCCACTCATCACCGTGCCGGCCGTGACCGACCAGCGGCGATTGCAGCGTGTGCAGCCTACCCGGCGACCACAAAGATAATTCCGATCGTGGCCACAGGACGGGCAGGCCATCCCGACCTCCCGACGCGCCACCATCAACGCCTTGATACAGGCCTCTTCCGTGCTGTAGAGACGCTCGAACTCAAGGTCTGTCAGACCTTTCATGACATTCAACATCACCAGAACTCCAGACACACAAGTTCATATGGGATGTTAAAACACGCCCTGTAAGGGCGTGCCGTTTTGTTGATAAGCGGGAAAA
>NZ_JBXAYQ010000126.1:0-1043 GCF_057359305.1 Komagataeibacter ossonobensis
GCGGCGGGCGGCGGGGGCCTTCTGGCCCGATTTTGCCTTGCTGGCGGCTTTCTTCTCTTGCGCGGAAGCAAGGGCGGGGGTCATTGTGTTGGTAGCGTTGGACATGAAACTAGCCTTTCTGTCTGGCGTCAGCCCTGTCCGGTGTTCGAGCACCGGGCGGGGCGTCTGTGACGGGAACCATTTCCCTCTCCACAAATAAAGAATAGTACAGATAGAATATAAATACAATAAAAAGACAATATATTAGAAGTAAACATTAGTTTACTACTGTTTTTGTTCCCTTTATTTCCTTATGCCCATTTTATCAATCGCAGTATTATCAGTAATATCATAAGTATTCATCCTGAAGAACCCCAGGCCGAGCGGTCGAACCGTTGCGCGAAAGCGTGGAGACCCCGCAGGGGGCTCCAGTGAGGTTAGCGGCGCAGCCGCTTAGCGAACCAGAGTGAGAGAACCCCGAAGAGGCCGCCCCTGATTTTCTTTTTTCCTGTTGAACAGAGATGTTTCCCGGACCAGGTCTTTCGGGAAAGGAAACCGTCTCCAGATGCCCTGGACTTACGCCGCGTTTTGCGGGCATGCGCTGCAGGGACACAGATCCAGTTCATCTGTGTCCCGCGACATTACTTCAGATACTCTTGATGAAGCCGGAAGGCGTGCCTTCGGCAGGATCGACAAACACCACGTCATCCGGTGCCCGGCGCGGTGTGTCGATGGCAAGAAAAATGACAGGATCACGCAGGATACGCGGCACCGCATGCACCGCACGCCGCGGAAAGACCAGCAGGTGCCCGGGGACAAACGGCGCTTCCTCAGCCGGATCATCAATCCAGAATGTCCCTTCTCCGGAAAGCACATGGAGGACTTCATCACACTGGGTATGATAATGCGGCGGCACGTCCCGATAGATCCGGAACACCCTGATGCTGGCTTCCGGCCTGTCGGTCAGATAGGTATCCAGCCGCATCGTATCCGCGGTCTGCGGGAACGCGGCGGCAATCCTGTTGAGATCGAACCGCCCACCGGTACGGTTCAGGGTCATCAGG
>NZ_JBXAYQ010000127.1:0-1039 GCF_057359305.1 Komagataeibacter ossonobensis
GCCCTCGACCATAGCCGTGTCAGCTACGTGGCTACCCTTGCCAAGACGCTCAGCCCCGGCCTGCGCACCGCCTATGTGGCCTTGCCCAATGCGGACATGACCCGACGGGTCGCGGCGGCCATCCGGGCCATTGCGCTCACCAATGCCGGCCTGCTCAGCGCGCTCACGGCGCGATGGATGCAGACAGGGCAGGCACATACAATCCTGCATGCCATCCAGAAAGAACTGCGCCTGCGCCAGTCCATTGCCCGCAGGGTTCTGGGGGAGGGGCATTGCATGAACCCCGACGGGCCGCATGTGTGGCTGAAATTGCCGGACTGGTGGGGCAGTGCGGATTTTGTGGCGTACGCCCGCAGGCGGGGTCTGGCGCTGGTTCCCAGCACTGTTTTCACCATCAGCGGCGAGCCGCCGCAGCGGGCACGGATTGCATTGGGCAGCGCACCGGATGCTGCAAGCCTTGAGGAATCCCTGCATGGCGTGCTGTCGGTCCTGCAACACAAACGCTCACCCGGCTTTGCCGATATTGTGTGACCTGCGCACAGTGTCTGGAATCGATGGGAACATCTGATTCCGGGGCGCGCCATGCGGGCACATGGAAAAACAAAAAGGCACTTCATTCACGACTGCGTGATTATAAAATTACGCTAAAACAGACCCTTATGGATGCTTCTTACGATTGTATGGTTGTCGTATATTTTTTGTATGTCTCTGTCTTGGCAGGATGGCGGCATGTGATCTGATTTGAGCCGTTTGTACCCTTTTCATAAGGCATACAATATTTTGGCTCTCTGCCATCCCGTGCCACGTTTGCCTCGGCAACGCGGTCAGTTTCGGCTCCCTGCCGGAGACCGCAGCACACGGGAGAGATACCATGCCGAAAGTCGAACACGCTCCGCATAAAGATGGCGACTGCTTCGTCAATTATGAAAACAAGGTCTTTGAGGACGTCAAAGCCCAGCCCGGCGAAAAAGCCCTTATCACCTTCCATACCGTGGCCAATGAAGGTTCGGTCGGGTTTGTAAACCTGCTGCAGGCCACA
>NZ_JBXAYQ010000128.1:0-1032 GCF_057359305.1 Komagataeibacter ossonobensis
CAGGCGGAACTCGACCGCCCATTTCGGAGATGACGATGTTCATTGATGAGCACCATCGGGAATATAGGGTCGAGCCGATCTGCAGAATGCTGCAGGTCTCCCCATCGGCCTACTACGAACGGTTGTGGAAACGATGCGACCCGCAGCGCCGGTTCACACGCGAACGGCGGGATGAAGTTCTCAAGCCCGAAATCCTTCATGTCTTCAATAGGCATTTCAGTGTCTATGATGTTCGAAAAGTCTGATCGCAGCTGCATCGCGAGGATGTTTCGGTTGTCCGGTGCACAGTTGCGCGCCTGGTGCGTGACCTGGGCCTGCAGGGCGTCATTTGCAGAAAACCGAAACATACAACGATCAGCGACAGAAGTACGCCATGCCCGCTCGACAAAGTAAACCGGCAGCATGTTGACTGGTGCAATACCTTCCTGCCAAAACAAGTTCTAACTTTCCAGAATACATCAATACCTAATCTGCCACTAAAAGATAAAAGTATTGATTTAATAAGTGCTTTTCTGTTTTTACCCACATTGAAACTTTTGATACGGCGTGGCCAATGGAACTGCGTCGTATTCTTAATACCAGGTGCACTGCGTGGCTTACCATACACGGTGACAGGACATGGAACCAGATTACGCCAGATTGGCCTTTGTATAGTGCATTAACAACTCACCCCGATTATGAAAAATATTATAATAAAAATATTATTACAGAAAATATAATGGTTTTCATCTTGTAATCTGATACTTTATATAGTGTAAAATTTTTTATAGTTATGAATATATAAAAAATCATTGGGGAAGAATACTGGAAATTGATGATATTTTCCCAGCTACACCGATTTTACAGGATGTTATTGTATTAACAAAAAGGTAATATTTATTTAAAATATAAAATAATTACCGGGACCTGTCAGATATTTAATAATAGAACGGACTGCATATCTGTTTATGATGAGCATGATGCAGTCTGTCTTTTCTGATACCACATGGTCCGTATGGGAGCCTTTGATCGAGGAAGTCCGTCCGAAGGGGA
>NZ_JBXAYQ010000129.1:0-1028 GCF_057359305.1 Komagataeibacter ossonobensis
TAGAGTTTCCGAAAGTCGATACGCAGACCCTGCGTGAGCTTGCGCCGATGTTCACGCTGACCTGGCTGTTCCGGACACTGGAGGACATGGCCCGGCAGATGGAGGGGCCAGCTTTGTTCAATGGGGACGGAGAGGATCTGGTCTTCCACGAAGTGTGTTTCCCGCTGGCAAAGGGCGTGACGCAGAAGACAGTGGCGGACGTGCTTGACGGGATCATGGCCCTGCGACCGGAAAACCGGTCATTCTGGAACTGGCTGAAAGAGCCAATGAGCGATCCCGTGCGCAAGGCTGGACGAGATGAAAACGGGCGGTTCCTGCGCACGGAGATGGATGATGGTGCGATCGTGCTGGGCACGCTGGATCTGAAGGGGCGGCAGTTGCGGCTGCAGGTGAACTCGAAAGAGCGTGCCGAACGTGGCCGTGCCATGCTGCAGGCGGCTCTGGGCGATCTCGTGGGGGCTCCGCTCACGCAGATCATGACGCCGGCGCAGGCGATGGAAGACCGGGGGACGCATGGACGGGAGGTCTCGCCAGAACTGCAGATCCCGCCCGGGGAGGAAGCCCGGATTATCGGGCAGATGCTGGAGCGGCACTATCGGCAGGTGCTTGATGAGCCAGTCCCGGCCCTGGGGGATATGACGCCGCGCCAGGCCGTCCAGACAGCTTCAGGGCGTAAAAAGGTGGCCATCTGGTTGAAGGATATCGAAAACACTACGGTCCGCGCCCAAGGGAGTGGCGGTGCCATGGCTGCCTACGATTTCGGGTGGATGTGGCACGAACTCGGAATCATCAGGCTTAGGAAATAGTCCGCTTACGCCTCATTCCGGACATATAGTTACTTGGGTCGCTTTCCACATACCGGATATGACTTATCCAATTTTTCCAGAGGTGATTGGATATTAGGATCGTGTGTATATATTTTCCGGTCAAAGTTTGAATATCTATGAAATGTAAGGTTTTAATAGAAGCCATGATGAAATGCCGTGGACACCTGAAACAGGTAATCTCCATCATTATAATATACGTCG
>NZ_JBXAYQ010000130.1:0-1025 GCF_057359305.1 Komagataeibacter ossonobensis
CCGCCATGGCGGGCAGATGGTCGTCCGCTTTCACGATATGGCCGACCAGGACACCCCAGTCGCCGCTATTCGTCGCGTTCTTCTCGCAGGACAGAACGGCTTTGAGCACGTCGACAGCAGCGCCACGCAGGAGCGCCTCGTCCAGCGCCATCTCGCCATCCTGGAACAGTCCGGCGGCGGCCACGAGCCGGCGTGACGGACGGCGCTGCGGGTAGTGTGCGTTGGAATCCCCATCCACCCGGACATTCTGCGCATTGAGGGCCGCGATCATCAGCCCGACCAGGACCCATGGATCGGCAGAGCCCCGCATGCCGTCCAATGCGGCATGCAGCGCCTGGGTGCGGAAACTGCCGATCATGTCAAAACCGCGCCCCGAAATATCGGGCCGTTCCCTCGGCCCTTCTGGCAGGGCTTCAATGACGGCGGATGGCGTCACGCGACCTGCCGCCTCGCTGCCCGGCAGGACGCACCAACCCTCGCGAACCTTGAGGCGATGATCAAGCCAGAAGAATTTCGTGGCGCCCTCGCGCTGCCAGTAGATCCGGACCATGCCGGGTTCGAAAACCGGCTCGCCGTTCTCGTCGCTCTGCACGATCAGTGCGTCTTCAGGCGTGTTCTGACCCAGCCACTGGCGCTGCGCCTTCTCATAGGCGAAGCCGTCATCGGTATAACGACCGTCCTTCCCGGCTTCACCGAACAGATCTTCCTGCCAGGCGATCCGGCAGCTTTTTGCAATGGCGTCATCGAACGAGGCCTCGTTTGCATAAAAACGGTCCTGCCGCAGGGCAGATGCAATCCGGTCCCAATCGGGGATGGCAGCACCGGGTTCCCAATTTCCGTCGGGCAGTTGCTCGCCCTCATCTTCGCAGGCTTCGACATCCTCGGGCGGCGACGAGCCAACCAGAAACCCGAAATGGCCCCAGACCTGTTCCTGCAGCGCGGTGGACGCAAGGGCGATACTCGCCAGTTCACGATTGCCGGGACCTTTGCCCGCCTCGATCCATGCAAGAATCTCGGGCAGGATC
>NZ_JBXAYQ010000131.1:0-1001 GCF_057359305.1 Komagataeibacter ossonobensis
GAATGTGGTAAAGGCCGCCGCGCCGCCAGCAGGGCGCAGGATGGATAATGCAGCCAGCCAGAAGGATAGCAGGAATCCGGACATGACAAGCCAGATCAGTGACCCGCGCGAGGAACAGAAACGCCATGCCGCAATCGAAGCCGCGTCCATGGTCAGGGAAGGCATGGTGGTCGGCCTTGGTTCAGGCACCACATCGGCCTACATGATTGACGAACTGGGCCGCCGATGGGCTGAAGGCCTGCGGTTTGCCGCCATTCCCACATCCGAACGCTCGGCCGAGCAGGCGCGTGCGCACGGGATCAAACTGGTGACATTCGCCACCCATCCGCTAATCGATCTTGATATTGACGGCGCGGATGAAGTGGAGATGGGCACGCTCAACCTGATCAAGGGACGCGGCGGGGCGCTGTTTCGGGAAAAGATCGTGGCTGCGGCCTCACGTCGCTTCGTGGTGGTGGTGGATGAAAGCAAGCTGGTGCCACGGCTGGGTCACCACATGCCCGTGCCGGTGGAGGTCACGACATTCGGCTGGGAACTGACGGCCACCCGGCTGCAGGATCTGGGCGCACGTCCCATTTTGCGGCTGGACCAGCATGGTGTGCCCTTCAACACCGACGGGGGCAACCTGATCCTGGACTGCAATTTCGGGGAAATCCCGGATTCCGTGGCATTGGCGCGTAGGATCCGCTCCATCGTGGGCGTCATCGAAAGTGGCCTGTTCATTGGCCGCACGTCCGAAGTCATCGTGGCGGGCCGGGAGGGCCTGAAACATCTCATGGCCGCATGACCATGTGCCTGTTACCGCATGGTGGCAGGTTTGTGCCGGTCATCTGAACGTTTCATGAAACCAGTGGAACAATGAGCATGGGGAAGATTTCAAAAGCGAGGCCGTAAGGATTGCGTTGAGCAGGCAGGCTGTCACGCACGCGTTGGGAACTGACCGATGGACTGCCTGTGCCGCCTGAAAGGACGGGTTTATCGAAATGATAAAAATATATTCC